>NZ_WTYF01000004.1:327624-655248 GCF_009827315.1 Qipengyuania gaetbuli | reverse complement strand
ATGTACAAGACCTTTGCGACCAAGGTCATCGTGATGGTCGCCGCCATCGCCGGTTTCTTGCTGTTCCTGTTCCTGGCGCGGAGCCAGTCGACGGTCGGGGACGAGGCATGGATGAAGGCCATGATTCCGCACCACTCGATTGCCGTCCTCACCAGCCGCCGCGCGGACATCAGCGATCCGCGGGTGCGCAAGCTTGCCGATTCCATCATCGAGGCGCAGGTGAAGGAAATCGCGGAGATGAAGCTGCTGCTCGAAGATATCGAGCGCAATGGCGAGATGGGCGATGGTACGCCCCTGCCGCCACGCACGGCAGACCTGACACCCGACCTGCTCGAAAAGGCCAAGAAAACCGTCGAGCGTCCCGTAACGCCGGAGATTATCGAAGAAGTCGAGCCGGGCGCCTAACGCCCGGCTGCGCCTTATCCGTCCCTGGCGGGATAGGTCGCCCAGACAACCCGCTTGTTCGGTCCGAAGGCGATGACCTGGTAGGCCTGCCGCCGCTCGCCCGCTTCCATGCCGGGTGAGCCGAGGGGCATGCCGGCAACGGCGAGGCCGGTGATGCCCTTCGGCCGTTCTTCAAGCAGGCGCTCGATATCGGCGGCGGGCACATGACCTTCGATCACCATGCCGTCGACAATGGCGGTGTGGCAGGAGACGAGGTCGGCTGGCACGCCCTTGTCCGACTTCAGGGCCGCGATATTCGGGCTGTTCACGGACTTGGCCGTAACCTTCTCCTCACCCTTCGCGAAATGCTCGTTGGCGTGCTTCAGCCACGAGAGGCAGCAGCCGCAATTGGGATCGCGATACATGGTGATGCTGGTCGCCTGCGCCGCGCCGGCACAAGCCGCGAGCGCGAGGCCGAGCGCCAAACGGAGGGGGGTGCGGGTGAACGACGTAAGGGTCATAGATCGGGATCCTTCGAAGTTTTTACATGAGGTGATTGGAGCCGTGGGCCAGTTCGCCGCCCAGATAGCCCTGGACGACCAGTGCGCTGCAAACGCAGGCGAGCAGGATGCGCAGAGGTCCGCGCGATTTGAACCGCATGGCGGGCAGGAGTGCAAGGCCCGCAAAGGCCACTCCCGTACCGGTCCAGCGATGCCACTGCATGGGGGCATCTCCGCCAAGCCAGGCGCCCGTATGGACCCAGCCGAAAGTGGTCGCGAAGACTGCGCCAACCGTTCCCGCGACAATCAGGACGTCCACGCTGGACCGAAAACTGTCCCGCTGGCGGGATATGGCTAGGGTCTCCAGCAAGCCTGCAAGCAGGAAGAATGCGATCGGGAAATGGACGGTCGCGGGGTGCAGGCCGCGCAGGAAACGCAGCGCTCCCGGCTCCTCGCGTGGGCCCGTCTCGGCTTCCATGGCCACCGTGACGGAGGCGGTCGGGGTTTCGCTGGCTGTGGAGCTCGAGAGCGGCTCAGTTGCAGTCGCGACAGGCTTGTCTTCGTGGCTATTGCTCCCGTGGGCCGCAGACGGGGAAGCGATGGCAAGGACAAGCGTTGCCAGCAACGCGAATACCAATGGGCGGAACCAGAGCGTCACTTGCGCTTCTCGAACAGGTCCACGAGCTCTTCGAATTTCTGCTTCTGCTCGGCGGCATCGCCGCTCTTGATCGCCTCGGAAATGCAGCATGCTGCATGATCCTTCAGCACTTCGCTCTCCACCTTGGCGAGCGCGGACTTTACCGCCTGGATCTGGTGGAGGATGTCGATGCAATAGCGATCGTCCTCGATCATACGGGCGATTCCGTTCACCTGTCCGGATATACGGTTCAGCCGGCGGATCTTTGCGGCAGACTTCTCGTTCATCTCGAAATGGGCCCTTCCAAATACCCCATGGGGGTATATATAGGGCCCCCAATACCCCCATGGCAACCGTACAGAAGTGTCGATGAACTCCTCCCCCCTGATTACGCGTCGCAACCTCATCCGCAGCACCGTCGGTCTCGCCGCAGCAAGCGCGGTCCCGCTGCCTGCATGGGCCAAAGGACAATCGCTGACCCACGCCCCTCAGGGCTTCGGCGAGGTGAGCGGCGAACGCATCGCGCTGACGGTGGACAGCCATCATTTCGGCGTCGGCGGCAGGAGCGGCCATGCGGTGGCCGTGAACGGCACGGTGCCCGGTCCGCTGGTGCGGCTGCGCGAAGGGCAGAACGTGCGCATCGACGTGACCAACCGGCTCGCCGAGGATACCTCGATCCACTGGCACGGCCTTCTGCTGCCCTTCCAGTTCGACGGCGTGCCGGGCGTCAGCTTCCCCGGGATCAAGCCGGGCGAGACCTTCACTTATGAATTCCCGATCCGGCAGAACGGCACTTACTGGTGGCACAGCCACTCCGGCCTGCAGGAGCAGGAGGGGCATTACGGTCCGCTCATCATCGAGAGCGCCACGCCCGATCCGCGTTACGACCGCGACTATGTCGTGCTGCTGAGCGAGTTCACGCCCGTCCATCCGCACGAGATCGCGCGCAAGTTGAAGGTCGGGGAGCATTACTACAACTACCAGATGCAGACCGCGACCGAAGGCGACATGAGCCTGGAAGAGCGGCTGATGTGGGGCCGCATGCGGATGAACCCGCGCGACATTTCCGACGTGACGGGTGCGACCTATACCTTCCTCGTCAACGGCCACGGGCCGATGGACGGGCTTGAATATCTCTTCACTCCCGGCGAGCGGATCAGGCTGCGCGTGATCAACGGCTCGGCCATGACCTTCTTCAACGTCCGCATTCCGGGCGTGCCGATGACCGTCATCGCCGCCGACGGCAAGGAGGTGGAGGAGTTCGAGGTGGACGAGTTCCAGATCGGCACGGCGGAAACCTACGACGTCATCGTCACGCCGCCTGGCGGCAGCCACGCGCTGGTCGCCGAGGCGATGGACCGCTCGGGCATGGGCGTTGCCTCTATCACCTCGCACAAGGGCCACCGTGCCATCCCGCCGCCGCTGCGCGAGCCGGTGACGTTGACCATGGCCGACATGGGCATGGGCTCGATGGTAGGCGGCGAGGGCGGTCATGGCGGGCACGGAGGCCACGGTGCCCATGGTGGGATGGACCACGGCTCCGGCGATGCGATGGCGGGAATGGATCATGGTTCGATGGACCACGGTTCGATGGACCATTCCATGCGCGATACCTCGAAGCTGCCGGCCAATGTGAAGGTCGGACCCGGCCTCGACATGGTGGCGCCGATGCCGGTCGACCGGATGGATTTCCCGGGCCTCGGCCTCGACAAGGTGGACCACCGCGTCCTGCGCTACACCGACCTTAAGGCGAAGCGGCCCAACCCGCACCGCATGCCTACGCGACAGCTGGAGATCCACCTCACCGGCAACATGGAACGGTACATGTGGAGCTTCGACGGCAAGAAGTTCTCCGCCGTCACCGACGATCCGATCCGCTTCGCCTATGACGAGCGGGTGCGGGTGAAGCTGGTCAACGACACGATGATGGCGCACCCGATCCATCTGCACGGCCACTTCTTCGAGCTGGTGAACGGGGCGGGGATGATGAACCAGCCGCTGAAGCACACGGTCGTGGTCCAGCCGGGCGGCACGGCGACCTTCGACGTCACCGCGAACGAGCCGGGCGACTGGGCCTTCCACTGCCATTTGCTCTATCACATGCACGCAGGGATGATGCAGACGGTGACCGTGCGGCCGTTCCCCAAGGCGGGAGAGGGCGCATGAGGACCGCTCTCGCCCTGCCACTGATCCTCTTCGCCCTTCCGGCCGCGGCGCAGGACCACTCGGGCCATGAGGGCCACACCGAGGAGCCGGCGAAGGCACCCGCCAAGGCCCCCGTACCGTTCAAGCTGCCCGACATGACCGGCGCGCCGCAAATGGACCACTCGGCCCACCAGGTCGGCGACCTGCCTTCCGGCCCGCCGCCGGCAGAGGCGTTCGAGGGGCCGCAGCACGCCGCCGACGCGATCTTCGGAGCCGAAGCCATGGCCGCCGCCCGCGTCGAAAATCACGCCACCCACGGCGACATGAAGACCGGCACCGTCATGGTCGAACGGCTCGAAGCGCGCGTCGCCGACGGCCACGATGCCTTCCTGTGGGACGTGCAGGGCTGGTACGGCGGCGATATCGACAAGTTCGTCTTCAAGTCCGAAGGCGAGGGCGAGTTCGGCGGCAGCGTCGAGGATGCCGAACTGCAGGCGCTTTGGGGCCATGCCATCGGCCCCTTCTTCGACCTGCAGGCCGGCGTACGGCTCGATGTGGAGCCGGAGACGCGCAGCCACCTCGTCCTCGGCGTGCAGGGCCTTGCGCCCTACATGTGGCACGTCGATGCGGCGGCCTTCCTGTCCGATCGCGGCGATATCACCGCGCGGGTGGAGGGCGAATACGACTGGAAGCTGACCCAGCGCCTGATCCTGCAGCCGCGCGCGGAGCTGGAACTGTCCGCACAGGACATTCCCGAACGCGAGATCGGGGCAGGGCTGACCAAGCTGGAGACAGGGGTGCGCCTGCGCTACGAATTCGCGCGGGAATTCGCCCCCTATGTCGGCGTCGGCTACGAGGCCAAGCTGGGCGAGACGGCGGACATCGCGCGCTTCGCGGGCGAGGATACGGACGGCATCGCGCTCCTGCTGGGGCTGAGGGCCTGGTTCTAGGCCGCGTCCCTTACGGCTCTTCGCCGGGGAAGGCGGCGTCCCAGTCGATCGTGCCGTCGCCTGCATCATCCTCGGGCGGCTCCCCCTCCTCGGGATCGTAGCCGTAGAGCGCGATCGCCCGCTCCCGCCGCGCGGAGTTGATGGCCTCGGGTGAGCGCGCCGCGGCCTTCGCCCGTTCCTCCGCCAGCACCTCCGCCTTGATGGCCTCGTACACGGGGTCGCCTTTTTGTGGGCCTACCGCTTCGCTGCTTGAGGCCACTCCGTGCGGACTCACCGCTCCGCTGCCCGAGGCCGGGGAATACTTGTCCCTGAGCCGGTGCTGGAGGAGGAACCGGAGCAGCCCGTTATCGGGCTTGTGCCACACGCCCAGCAGCTTGCCGGACGAGACGATCGGCGTCGGCGTGCCCTGCAGCGCGCGTTCGAGCGCGCAATCCCCCATCCCAGCATGCGCCCGCCCATCCGGCGTAGGAACCCTCCCATTCCGGCCAGATAGCGCTGAACATTGCCGGCCATGTCCCGGTGGCCTGTCGAGAATTCGACCAAGCTCTCTCCCAATGGACGCCAGCTCCTTCAGCCAAGGTTTCGCACCCACGCCAGACTTCGGCGACGCCTTGTAATGCGGAAAAAACACCCCATCTAAGGTTGAGCTACCAGTCGCGATCGACGGTCCCGAGGGCCAGTTGTCCTCCCTTCTTTCCATTTCGCCTTCTAGCCCCGCGCACAAGCGGTCGCTCCCGAACGCCTGCGCGAAATCGAAGGAATTCCATCATGTCCCATTACGGCAACATCAAGAGCTACGACAGCGACAAGGGTCGCGGCGTGATTGCTCCCGAACAGGGTGGCGATACGCTCGCCTTCGTCAAGGCCGACCTCCAGCAGCAGGCGTCCGAGCCCAAGAGCGGCCAGCGCTATGCCTATGAAACCAGGCAGGTCGGCGGCGACCAGCCGCAGGCCATCAACCTGAGGCAGCAGGAGCAGGACGAAAAGACCGATCAGCGCAAGCAGGCCGAAAGGCAGCAGGGCTGATCGAAAGGTGGCCCGGGCGTCTCTGCGGGATGCGTCCGGGCTGCTTCGCCCGTTTTCCCCTTCACCCGCATCGAGAAGGCGCAAGGCCATGGACCTCAACGAATTGCTACACAGCCATCAGGTCGCGGTCATGAAGGCGGCGGCCGCCGGAGACGGCCCGGGGCGGGACAATCATTTCGCCAAGGTCGCCGAATATGCCGAGCGCGTGCGCGCGCTCAGGGATATGGGCCCGTTGACCGGCCAGCAGGCAAGTCCTGCCGGCGGGGCTCCGGCGATCATCTATGGCACCTATGCGGGCGATACCCCTGTGCCGTTACCGGCAGATTCGCTCGCATCGTGGGAAGACGAGGGCGGGGCGCTTCGCCATCCGCATGTCGCGGCGCCGGAAGGCATAGAGACGAGAAGTGTTCGCGAATATCGCGTGGGGCCTTATGTCTACCAGGACCTCGATCTGGCAGTGGCGGAACACCTGCGCCAATTGAGCGCCAAGGGTTCGGGTGTAGCTTGACCGAAGCGGCTTACCCCACTATGTGCGCGCCCATCCGGCGTAGGATTCGTCCAACTCCGGCCAGATAGAGCTGAACATTGCCGGTCATGTCCCGGGGGCCTGTCGAGAATTCGACCAGGCTCTTTTCTATTGCAGCGAACCTCTTGGGAACGCTCGGGGCAGCCGTCAAAGTAACCCGGTGGCCGTGTGGCCGAAGGGTGGAGCGTTTCAGGCTCGTGCAGATATGCCGCCCTGGCGCTTATGCGCCGCGCGCGTCGCAAGCACGAACCCAAAAACGCATCACCCCGACACCACTAGTCGCCGCCATTCATACGGTGAAGCGAGAAACTATGCCGACGATCAATCAGCTGGTCCGCAAGGGCCGCGTTCCGCAGAAGGCCAAGAGCAAGGTCCCTGCGATGGAGCAGAACCCGCAGAAGCGCGGCGTTTGCACCCGCGTCTATACGACGACCCCGAAGAAGCCGAACTCGGCTCTGCGTAAAGTTGCCAAGGTCCGCCTGACCAACCAGCGCGAAGTCATCTCCTACATCCCGGGCGAAGGCCACAACCTGCAGGAGCACAGCGTCGTGCTCATCCGCGGCGGCCGTGTGCGCGACCTTCCCGGCGTGCGCTACCACATCCTTCGCGGCGTGCTCGACACGCAGGGCGTCAAGGATCGCAAGCAGAGCCGTTCGAAGTACGGCGCGAAGCGTCCGAAGTAAGATATCCCGTTAGGAGCAAGATAGATGTCACGTCGTCGTCGTCCCGAGAAGCGGGAAATCCTGCCTGATCCCAAGTTCAACGATCAGGTCCTGTCGAAATTCATGAACAACCTGATGTATGACGGCAAGAAGGCCGTCGCCGAAGGTATCGTCTACACCGCGCTCGACACCGTCGAAGCCAAGGCCAAGACGAACCCGGTCGAGGTGTTCCACGAAGCCCTGAACAACATCAAGCCGCAGGTCGAAGTGCGCAGCCGCCGCGTCGGTGGTGCGACCTACCAGGTGCCGGTCGAGGTTCGCCCCGAGCGTGCCCAGGCCCTCGCGATCCGCTGGCTGATCTCGGCCGCTCGCGGTCGTCCGGAAACCACCATGGCTGCCCGTCTCTCGGGCGAGCTGATGGATGCGGCCAACAATCGCGGCAACGCGGTCAAGAAGCGCGAAGACACGCACCGCATGGCGGACGCCAACCGCGCCTTCTCGCACTACCGCTGGTAAGGCGTTCCGTTTGCAAGGCCGGGGGCGTGCTCCCGGTCTTCAAGCGGTCACATTAATCGCTACATGGGGGCAGAGTTTACTCACCCCCGCATTTTGAGGAAAACCACATGGCTCGCGAATATCCGCTGGAGCGGTACCGCAACATCGGCATCATGGCCCACATCGATGCCGGCAAGACCACCACGACCGAGCGTATCCTCTACTACACCGGCAAGTCCTACAAGATCGGCGAAGTCCACGACGGCGCCGCCACCATGGACTGGATGGAGCAGGAGCAGGAACGCGGCATCACGATCACCTCGGCTGCCACCACGACCTTCTGGACGCCCGAAGATCCCTCGATGGATCCGCGCTCGGCTCCCGAAGACCTGCGTGCGAACATGCCGAAGTACCGCATCAACATCATCGACACCCCCGGCCACGTCGACTTCACCATCGAAGTCGAACGTTCTCTGCGCGTGCTCGACGGTGCAGTCGCGGTCTTCGACGGCGTTGCCGGCGTTGAACCGCAGTCCGAAACCGTGTGGCGCCAGGCCGACAAGTACGGCGTTCCGCGCATGTGCTTCATCAACAAGCTCGACCGCACCGGCGCGGATTTCTACTACTGCGTCCAGTCGATCGTCGACCGCCTCGGTGCCAACCCGCTCGTGATCACGCTCCCGATCGGTGCTGAAAGCAACCTGCAGGGTGTTGTCGACCTCGTCGCCAACCGCGGCATCGTGTGGCAGGCCGAAGACCTCGGCGCGAAGTACGAGTTCGTCGACATCCCGGCCGACATGGCCGACAAGGTCGCCGAATATCGCGAGAAGCTGATCGAGACCGTGGTCGAACAGGACGACGATGTCATGGAAGCGTACCTCGAAGGTAACGAGCCTGACGTCGCCACGCTCAAGAAGCTGATCCGCAAGGGCACCATGGCGCGCGACTTCGTGCCGGTTACCTGTGGTTCGGCCTTCAAGAACAAGGGCGTCCAGCCGCTGCTCGACGCAGTGGTCGACTACATGCCGTCGCCGCTCGACGTTCCGGCGATCAAGGGCGTCCTGCCCGACAGCGACGTGGAAGAAACGCGTCCGTCGTCGGATGACGAGCCCTTCGCAGCGCTCGCGTTCAAGATCATGAACGACCCGTTCGTCGGCTCGCTCACCTTCACCCGCATCTATTCGGGCAAGCTCGCCAAGGGCTCGGTCCTGAACTCGGTTAAGGACAAGAAGGAAAAGATCGGTCGCATGCTGCTGATGCACTCGAACAACCGCGAGGACATCGAAGAAGCATTCGCAGGCGACATCGTCGCGCTTGCCGGCATGAAGGACACCACCACGGGCGATACGCTGTGCGATCCGGCCAAGCCGATCATCCTCGAGCGTATGGAATTCCCCGAACCGGTTATCGAGCTCTCTGTGGAACCCAAGACCAAGGCCGACCAGGAAAAGATGGGCGTTGCCCTCAACCGCCTGGCTGCCGAGGATCCGTCCTTCCGCGTCTCGACCGACCATGAATCGGGCCAGACCATCATCAAGGGCATGGGCGAACTGCACCTCGACATTCTCGTCGATCGCATGAAGCGCGAGTTCAAGGTCGAAGCCAACGTCGGCGCGCCGCAGGTGGCTTACCGTGAATATCTCGGCAAGCCGGTGGACGTGGACTATACCCACAAGAAGCAGTCGGGTGGTTCGGGTCAGTTCGGCCGCGTGAAGGTCAAGGTCGAGCCGGGTGAACGCGGCCAGGGCTTCGTCTTCCAGGACGAAATCAAGGGCGGTAACATTCCGAAGGAATACATCCCGGCCATCGAGAAGGGCATCCGCGAGCAGGCCGAAAGCGGCTTCCTGGTCGGCTTCCCGATCATCGACTTCACCGTGACGCTTTACGATGGTGCTTACCACGACGTCGACTCGAGCGCGATCGCGTTCGAAATCGCCGGTCGCGGCGCCATGCGCGAAGTGGCCCAGAAGTCGGGCATCAAGCTGCTCGAGCCGATCATGAAGGTGGAAGTCGTGACCCCCGAGGACTACCTCGGCGACGTCATCGGCGACCTCAACTCGCGTCGTGGCCAGATCCAGGGCACCGACAGCCGCGGCAATGCCCAGGCAGTCGAAGCCAACGTGCCGCTCGCGAACATGTTCGGCTACGTCAACGAACTGCGCTCGTTCACGCAGGGTCGTGCGCAGTACACGATGCAGTTCAGCCACTATGACGAGGTTCCGGCTAACGTCGCGGCCGAGGTCAAGGAGAAGCTTGCGTAAGCCAGCTTCAAGGTCTAGGGGCGGCGCCTGATTCAGCGGGCGCCGTTTCCTCCCCGCAGAAATCCCAAATTTTAAGACAGAGGTTATTGGAAAATGGCGAAGGAAAAGTTCGAGCGTAACAAGCCGCACGTCAACGTCGGCACCATCGGTCACGTTGACCACGGCAAGACCACGCTGACCGCGGCGATCACCAAGGTCCAGGGCGCAGCCGTCGATTTCGCAAACATCGACAAGGCTCCCGAAGAGCGTGAGCGCGGCATCACCATCTCGACCGCACACGTCGAGTACGAAACCGACGCGCGTCACTACGCACACGTCGACTGCCCGGGTCACGCCGACTACGTGAAGAACATGATCACCGGTGCTGCCCAGATGGACGGCGCTATCCTGGTCGTGAACGCAGCTGACGGCCCGATGCCGCAGACCCGCGAGCACATCCTGCTGGCCCGCCAGGTCGGCGTTCCGCAGCTGGTCGTGTACCTGAACAAGGTCGACCAGGTCGACGACGAGGAAATCCTCGAGCTCGTCGAACTGGAAGTTCGCGAACTGCTTTCGAGCTACGACTTCGACGGCGACAACATTCCGATCATCAAGGGTTCGGCTCTGGCCGCTCTCGAAGGTCGCGATCCGGAAATCGGCGAGAACTCGATCAAGGCTCTCATGGACGCCGTCGACAGCTACATCCCGACCCCGGATCGTCCGGTCGACAAGCCGTTCCTCATGCCGATCGAAGACGTGTTCTCGATCTCGGGCCGTGGTACGGTTGTTACCGGCCGTGTTGAAACCGGCGTCGTGAACGTTGGCGACGAAGTCGAAATCGTCGGCATCCGCGACACGCAGAAGACCACCGTCACCGGCGTTGAAATGTTCCGCAAGCTGCTCGATCGCGGCGAAGCCGGCGACAACATTGGCGCCCTGATCCGCGGCATCGGTCGTGAAGACGTCGAGCGTGGCCAGGTTCTCTGCAAGCCCGGTTCGGTCAGCCCGCACACCGAGTTCAGCGCAGAAGTCTACGTCCTGTCGAAGGACGAAGGCGGCCGTCACACGCCGTTCTTTGCGAACTACCGTCCGCAGTTCTACTTCCGCACCACCGACGTCACCGGCGAAGTGATCCTTCCCGAAGGCACGGAAATGGTGATGCCGGGCGACAACGTGACCATCCAGGTCAAGCTGATCGCACCGATCGCCATGGACGAAGGTCTGCGCTTCGCAATCCGCGAAGGCGGCCGCACCGTCGGCTCGGGCGTTGTTGCTTCGATCCAGAAGTAATCTTCGGCTGAAATCTGGCAGGCCCGTCCTTCCTTAGGGGAGGGCGGGCCTTCCGGTTTTATGAGGGCTGGCGAACGGGCCTGGAACACGGTTCGTCGCGCCTCCGGACCACCTGTGAAAATGGGTGGAATTCGGGGGTTGCCAGATGCGGGTCTCGCCCGTATATGCGCGCCCACAGACGGGGATTCGTCCCTGTACAAGAATTCATGGAAGGTCGCCCGTTCCGGGAAACCGGGCTCACAAGCGGGGTCAGACCTTTCTTTTTGTTTGCGGATCACCCGTTGGTCCGTTTGGCTCTTTCGCATCGGTGTAGGTAATGGAAGCACAGAATATCCGCATTCGCCTCAAGGCGTTCGACCATCGCGTTCTCGACCAGGCAACTGGCGAAATCGCAGAAACCGCACGTCGTACGGGTGCCCTCATTCGTGGTCCCATTCCCATGCCGACGCGTATCGAGAAGTTCACCGTGAACCGCGGCCCGCACATCGACAAGAAGTCGCGCGAGCAGTTCGAGGTGCGCACCTACAAGCGTCTGCTCGACATCGTGCAGCCCAACGCCCAGACCGTCGACGCGCTGATGAAGCTCGACCTCGCAGCTGGCGTGAACGTCGAGATCAAGCTGGCCTAAGCCACTGATCCGGTCCCCGGCAGGACCTTAAAACCGCCGGAAGTTTCAGGGGCCCTCGATTGCCCCGCCTGGCTCGCAAGGCCCGGCAAGACATCGGGATACCGCCGGATTTCATCCGGGACTGCGTCCCCCGTCTGCCTTCTTCTCGAAGGCAATCAGCCCGGACGGGGGCACGCATCGCACAATCGGGCTGGCAAGCACCCATGGGATGGGCCCTTGGGTGCCTCTGTTGAGGAGTTTGACGATGCGCACAGGCGTTATCGCAAAGAAAGTCGGGATGACCCGCCTCTTCCAGGAGGACGGACGGCACGTTCCCGTGACCGTTCTTTCGCTGGAAGATTGCCAGGTTACCGCACATCGCACGCAGGACCGTGACGGCTATTATGGCGTCCAGGTCGGTTCGGGTGAAGCGAAGCAGAAGAACGTGAACAAGCCGCAGCGCGAAGCCTTTGCGAAGGCCGAAGTCGCGCTGAAGATGAAGGTCGCGGAATTCCGCGTCGACAGCGAGGAGGCCCTGCTTCCCGTTGGCGCACGCATTTCGGCCGAACACTTCATTGCCGGCCAGAAGGTCGACATCACCGGCCACACCCAGGGTAAGGGCTTTGCCGGCGCCATGAAGCGCTGGGGCTTCGGTGGTATGCGCGCCACCCACGGTGTTTCGATCAGCCACCGTGCCCACGGTTCGACGGGTAACCGTCAGGATCCGGGCCGCGTGTTCAAGGGCAAGAAGATGGCCGGCCACATGGGCGACCGTCAGCGCACCCAGCAGAACCTCGAAATCGTGCGCACCGACGCCGATCGCGGTCTCCTCTTCGTCAAGGGCTCGGTCCCGGGTGCGAAGAATGGCTGGCTGCTCGTCCGCGACGCCGTGAAGGTTGCTGCTCCGGCAGAACTGCCGTTCCCGGGCGTGATGCGCCGCAACGAAGACCAGTTCGCCTCGGAAGAAGCGAAGCCGGGTCTCGTCGAGAGCGCAGCCGAGCATGAAGTCGGCACCGAAGTTTCCGCCGAGCAGCAGGAAGAGCTGCTGAAGGTGCAGGAAGCCGGTGCTGATGCCGAAACCACCACCGAAGGTCAGGCCGATGCCGCGACCGACGGCGAGAGCAAGGAGTCCTGATCGTGAAGGTCAAGGTCCAGAAAATCGACGGCAAGGCGTCGGGCGATATCGAGCTGAATGACGACGTCTTCGGCCTCGAACCGCGCGCCGACATCCTGCACCGCGTCGTGACGTGGCAGCTCGAAAACCGCCGCGGCACCGCCCGCCCCACGCGTGAGCGTTCGGACGTTGCCCGCACCGGCAAGAAGTTCGGTCGCCAGAAGGGCGGCGGTACGGCTCGTCACGGTGACCGTGCAGCCCCGATCTTCATCGGCGGCGGCAAGGCCCACGGTGCGCGCAAGCGTGACTTCGCGCAGTCGCTCAACAAGAAGATCCGCGCTCTCGGCCTCAAGATGGCCCTGTCGAGCAAGGCGAAGGACGGCCTCATCGTCGTCGACAGCCTCGAGCTCAAGGACGCCAAGACGAAGGCTCTCAAGGGCATGTTCGACAAGAATGGCTGGGCCGGCAAGGTCCTGGTCATCGACGGCGAAACCGTGAACGACGGCTTCAAGAAGGCTGCCGGCAACCTGCCGGGCGTGAACGTCCTGCCCGCCATGGGCGCGAACGTCTACGACATCCTGAAGCACGACACGCTGGTCCTCACCAAGGACGCTGTCGAAAAGCTGGAGGGCCGTTTCAATGGCTAAGAAGCAGGCAATCGACGCGCGTCACTACGACGTGATCCTTGCTCCGCACATCACCGAGAAGTCGACGCTTGCGTCGGAAAACAACGCGGTGGTGTTCAAGGTCGCAGGCGATGCGACCAAGCCGCAGATCAAGGAAGCCGTGGAAGCGATCTATGCCGATCAGAAGGCAAAGGTCGTCTCGGTCAACACGATCAACGTGAAGGGCAAGACCAAGCGCTGGAAGGGCAAGCCCTACAAGCGCAACGACGTGAAGAAGGCGATCGTCACTCTCGCTGAGGGTTCGATGATCGACATCACGGAAGGTGTGAGCTGATGGCACTCAAGAACTACAAACCGACGAGCCCCGCACGCCGCGGCCTCATCCTCGTCGACAAGTCGGGCCTGTACAAGGGCAAGCCCGTCAAGTCGCTGACGGAAGGCAAGCGCAAGACCGGCGGTCGCAACAACAAGGGCCATGTCACTTCGCGCGGCATGGGCGGCGGTCACAAGCAGAAGTACCGCTTCATCGACTTCAAGCGTCGCAAGTGGGACGTCGAAGGCACTGTGGAACGGATCGAATACGATCCCAACCGCACCGCTTTCATCGCCCTGGTGAAGTACGAAGACGGCGAACTGGCCTACATCCTTGCTCCGCAGCGCCTCGCTGTCGGCGACAAGGTGATCGCAGCTGAAAAGTGCGACACCAAGCCCGGCAACGCCATGCTGCTCGGCCAGATGCCGGTCGGCACGATCTGCCACAACGTCGAAATGAAGCCTGGCAAGGGCGGTCAGATCGCACGTTCGGCAGGTGCCTACGTCCAGCTGGTTGGTCGTGACCGCGGCATGGTCATCGTGCGCCTCAACAGCGGCGAGCAGCGTTACCTGCGCGCCGACTGCATGGGCACCGTTGGCGCCGTGTCGAACCCCGACAACCAGAACCAGAACCTGGGCAAGGCCGGTCGGCGTCGCTGGATGGGCATCAAGCCGCTTACCCGCGGTGTCGCCAAGAACCCGGTCGACCACCCGCACGGTGGTGGTGAAGGCCGCACCAGCGGTGGCCGTCACCCGGTCACTCCGTGGGGCAAGCCGACCAAGGGCGCCCGTACGCGTAACAACAAGCAGACGGACAAGATGATCATCCGTTCGCGCCACGCGAAGAAGAAGAGGTAATCCGACATGGCTCGTTCCGTCTGGAAAGGTCCGTTCGTCGAACTCAGCCTTCTGAAGAAGGCCGAAGAGGCTCAGGACGCAAGCAACGCAAAGCCGATCAAGACCTGGTCGCGCCGCAGCACCATCCTGCCCCAGTTCGTCGGTCTCACGTTCAACGTGTACAACGGCCACAAGTTCATCCCGGTCTCCGTTTCGGAAGAAATGGTCGGTCACAAGCTCGGCGAGTTCGCACCTACGCGCACTTTCCCGGGTCACGCTGCCGACAAGAAGGGTAAGCGCTGATGAGCAAGCAGAAAGCTCCCCGTCGCGTCGCCGACAACGAGGCTCTGGCAGTGGGCACCACCATCCGTGGTAGCGCCCAGAAGCTGAACCTCGTTGCTGCACTGATCCGCGGCAAGAAGGCCGAAGAGGCCATGAACATCCTCGCTTTCTCCAAGAAGGCGATGGCGAAGGACGCCAGCAAGGTGCTCGCTTCGGCGATCGCCAATGCGGAGAACAACCACAACCTCGATGTCGACGCACTGGTCGTCGCTGAGGCTTCGGTCGGCAAGTCGATCACGATGAAGCGCTTCCACACCCGTGGCCGCGGCAAGTCGACGCGCATCCTGAAGCCGTTCAGCCGCCTGCGCATCGTCGTCCGCGAGCAGGAAGAGGCGTAAGATGGGCCATAAGAGCAATCCGATCGGTCTGCGCCTGCAGATCAACCGCACCTGGGACAGCCGCTGGTACGCCGAAGGGCGCGACTATGCCAAGCTGCTCAGCGAAGACATCGAGATCCGCAAGTACATCCTCGAGAACGCAGCCCAGGCCGCTATCTCGAAGGTCGTGATCGAGCGTCCGGCAAAGCTTTGCCGCGTGTCGATCTATGCTGCGCGTCCCGGCGTCATCATCGGCAAGAAGGGCGCGGACATCGAAAAGCTGCGCGCGCAGCTGTCGAAGATGACCGAAAGCGAAGTGAAGCTGAACATCGTCGAAATCCGCAAGCCGGAAGTCGACGCCAAGCTCGTCGCCCAGGGCATTGCCGACCAGCTGATCCGCCGTGTCGCTTTCCGCCGTGCGATGAAGCGCGCCATGCAGTCGGCCATGCGCCTTGGTGCCGAAGGCATCAAGATCATGTGTGGCGGCCGTCTCGGCGGTGCTGAAATCGCCCGCGTCGAACAGTATCGTGAAGGCCGCGTGCCGCTGCACACGCTGCGCGCCAACATCGATTACGCTGAAGCCGAAGCGCTGACCGCTTATGGCATCATCGGCATCAAGGTGTGGGTCTTCAAGGGTGAGATCCTCGGCCATGACCCGACCGCGCAGGACCGTCTGATGATGGAATCGCAGACGTCCGGCGTCCGTCCGGCTCGCTGATTGCAGGTATAGGAAAGAACCATGCTGCAACCGAAGAAAACCAAGTACCGCAAGGCGTTCAAGGGCAAGATCCACGGCAACGCCAAGGGCGGCACCACGCTCAATTTCGGCTCGTACGGCCTCAAGGCCCTCGAACCCGAGCGTATCACCGCGCGCCAGATCGAGGCGGCTCGCCGTGCGATCACGCGTCACATCAAGCGCCAGGGTCGTCTCTGGATCCGCGTCTTCCCGGACGTGCCGGTTTCGAAGAAGCCTGCCGAAGTCCGTCAGGGTAAGGGCAAGGGTTCGGTCGAATACTGGGCAGCTCGTGTGAAGCCGGGCCGTATCCTGTTCGAACTCGACGGCGTTGCCGGCCCGCTGGCCGCCGAAGCGTTCAGCCGCGCAGCCATGAAGCTGCCGGTCAAGACCAAGGTTGTCGCTCGCCTGGGCGACTCCTCGCACCTGGGAGGCGAATGATGAGCAAGATCGAAGATCTGCGCCAGAAGAGCGACGACCAGCTGGCCGAGGAACTGACCAGCCTGAAGCGTGAGCAGTTCAACCTGCGCTTCCAGGCCGCGACGAACCAGCTCGAAGCGCCCGCCCGCATCCGCGAAGTCCGCCGCACGATCGCCAAGATCAAGACGCTGCAGACCGAGCGCGCCAGCGCCGCTGCCAAGGCTTAAGGAGTAGACCATGCCCAAGCGTATCCTTATCGGCACCGTCACCTCCGACAAGACCGACAAGACCGTTACCGTGCTCGTCGAGCGTAAGGTGAAGCATCCCCTCTACGGGAAGATCATCCGCCGCTCGAAGAAGTACCACGCTCACGACGAGAACAACGAGTACCAGCTCGGCGACGTCGTGCGCATCGAAGAGACCAAGCCGATCTCCAAGACCAAGACCTGGACGGTCAAGGACCGGGTGACGGCAGGCGGTACCCAGGCTGTCGAGGCTGACCTCGAAGTCGAAGCCGCAGGCAACTGACGTTTTAGGAACTGCCGGGCGAATGTCCCGGCAAGCCAAGAGAAGGAACCGGATCAATGATCCAGATGCAATCCAATCTCGACGTCGCGGACAACAGCGGCGCAAAGCGCGTCCAGTGCATCAAGGTACTGGGTGGCTCTAAGCGCCGTACCGCGTCCGTCGGCGACGTGATCGTGGTTTCCGTGAAGGAAGCCCAGCCGCGCACCAAGGTGAAGAAGGGCGATGTTCATCGCGCTGTCATCGTGCGCACGAAGAAGGACGTCCGCCGCCCCGATGGCAGCGTGATCCGCTTCGACAGCAACGCCGCGGTTCTCGTCAACAAGAACGAAGAACCGATCGGTACCCGTATCTTCGGCCCGGTGGTCCGCGAACTGCGCGGCCGCGGCTTCATGAAGATCATCTCGCTTGCTCCGGAGGTGCTGTAATGGCTGCCGCAAAGATCAAGAAGGGTGACAGCGTCGTCGTCCTGTCCGGCAAGGACAAGGGCAAGACCGGCACCGTTGCGAAGGTCATGCCGAAGGAAGGCAAGATCGTCGTCCAGGGTGTGAACGTCGCTGCACGTCACCGTAAGCCGACCCAGCAGAACCCGCAGGGTGGCATCGACCGTTTCGAAGCGCCGATGCCGATCAGCAAGGTTGCTGTTGCCGATCCGAAGGACGGCAAGCCCACCCGCGTCCGTTTCGAAACGAAGGACGGCAAGAAGGTGCGAGTTGCCGTGAAGAGTGGGGAGACCATCGATGGCTGATAACGCCCCCCGTATGAAGCAGCGCTACGACGACCAGATCGTCAAGGCGATGACCGAGAAGTTCGGCTACAAGAACCGTCTCGAAGTCCCGAAGCTGGAAAAGATCACGCTCAACATGGGCGTGGGCGAAGCCAGCCAGGACAAGAAGAAGGTCCAGACGGCCGCTGAAGAAATGGCGCTGATCGCCGGCCAGAAGCCGGTCATCACCAAGGCCAAGAAGTCGATCGCGCAGTTCAAGCTGCGTGAAGGCATGCCGATCGGTGCGAAGGTTACCCTTCGTCGCGAGCGCATGTACGAATTCGTGGACCGCCTGGTGACCATCGCCATGCCGCGTATCCGCGACTTCCGTGGCCTCAACCCGAAGTCCTTCGACGGCCGTGGCAACTATGCCATGGGCCTCAAAGAACAGATCATCTTCCCCGAAATCTCCTACGACAAGATCGAGAAGGTCCGGGGCATGGATATCATCGTGACCACCACGGCGAAGACCGACGAGGAAGCGCGCGAACTGCTGCGTCTCTTCGGCTTCCCGTTCCCGGCTGAAACCAAGTCGGAAGAGAAGGAGGCGGCGTGAGCCGCCTTCCGATCGAGATTTAAGGAAGGAACTTAAGTCCAATGGCGAAACTGAGTTCGATCAACAAGAACGAGCGTCGCAAGAAGCTCGTCAAGCAGTATGCGGACAAGTACGCGAAACTGAAGGCTATCGCAGATGACGAAAGCCTCGACGAAGGCGAGCGTCTGATCGCGCGTCTCAAGATGGCGGAACTGCCGCGTAACGCGAACCCGACCCGGGTGCGCAACCGCTGCTCCACCACCGGCCGCCCGCGCGGCTATTACCGCAAGTTCGGTTTGAACCGTATCGAACTGCGCGACCTCGGCAACAAGGGCCTGATTCCGGGCCTGACCAAGTCGAGCTGGTGAGGAATCGATAGATGGCTATGACCGATCCCCTGGGTGATATGCTCACCCGTATCCGCAACGGCCAGCGTGCGAAGAAGGACAGCGTCCTTTCGCCCGCCAGCAAGCTGCGTGCAAACGTGCTCGAAGTTCTCCAGCGCGAAGGCTACATCCGTGGCTATTCGGCTGACGACAGCGGCAAGCACCCCGCGCTGCGGATCGAACTGAAGTATTTCGAAGGCGAACCGGCTATCAAGCACGTCGCCCGTGTCTCCAAGCCCGGCCGCCGCGTCTATGCGGGTTCCAAGGAACTCCCCGTGGTCCGCAACGGCCTTGGCATCACCATCGTCTCGACGCCGAAGGGCGTGCTCTCGGACGCCGAAGCACGCAACGAAAACGTCGGCGGCGAAGTGCTGGCGGAGGTGTTCTGATGAGCCGCATCGGCAAAAAGCCGGTCACGATCCCGAGCGGGGTTGAGGCCAAGATCGAAGAAGGCACGCTCAGCGTGAAGGGTCCCAAGGGCACTCTTTCGATGGGCCTGTCCGACCTGGTCGAGTACAAGCTGGAAGACGGCGAAATCTCGGTCAAGCCGGCCAACGACACGCGCGCCGCTCGCAACCACTGGGGTATGCAGCGCACGCTGGTGTCCAACCTGGTCGAAGGCGTGACCGACGGTTTCACCAAGGTCCTCGAGATCACCGGCGTCGGCTACCGTGCGAACGCTCAGGGCAAGACCCTGAAGCTGCAGCTCGGCTATTCGCATGATGTCGATCTCGACGTTCCCGAAGGTATCGAGGTGAAGACCCCGGACCAGACGACTGTCGAAATCAGCGGTACCGACAAGCAGGCCGTGGGCCAGTTCGCGGCAAATGTCCGCAAGTGGCGCAAGCCCGAACCCTACAAGGGCAAGGGCATCAAGTACCGCGGCGAGTACATCTTCCGCAAGGAAGGGAAGAAGAAGTAAGATGGCAAAGCTCTCTCTTTTCGAACGCCGCCGCCGCCGTGTCCGCACTGCTCTTCGCAGCCGTGCGGGCGGCAAGCCGCGCCTCTCGGTCCATCGCACCGGCAAGCACATCTACGCGCAGATCATCGATGACGCGGCAGGCAAGACCGTTGCCGCTGCCTCGACGCTCGGCGTGAAGGGCTCGGGTGCCAATGTCGACGCCGCCAAGAAGGTCGGCAGCGACATCGCCGCCGCCGCCAAGAAGGCCGGCGTCACCACCGTCGTGTTCGACCGCGGTGGCTTCCTGTTCCATGGCCGCGTCAAGGCGCTGGCCGACGCCGCTCGCGAAGGCGGGCTGGAGTTCTGATGATGGCTGACGAAAACAAGACCGAAGAAGCCGTGACGGCCGAAACCGAAACCGCAGTGACCAACGAGCAGCCGGCTGTCGCCGACACGCCGTCGGAAGCAGCTGCGAACCAGGACCCCGCGCAGGGCGCCGAAGGCGAACCGCGTCGTGGCCGTGGTGGCCGTGGTGGCGAACGTGGCGAAGGCGGCCGTGGCCGTGGCCGCGGTCGTGACGACCGTCGCAACAACCGCCGCGAGGAAGAAGACGACGGCATCATCGAGAAGCTCGTCCACATCAACCGCGTCAGCAAAACGGTGAAGGGCGGTAAGCGCTTCGGTTTCGCTGCGCTGGTGGTCGTGGGTGACGGCTCGGGCCGTGTCGGCTTTGGCAAGGGCAAGGCCCGCGAAGTGCCGGAAGCCATCCAGAAGGCAACCGCTGCCGCTCGCAAGAAGATGATCCGCGTGCCGCTGAAGGAAGGTCGTACCCTCCATCACGACGGCAACGGTCGCTTCGGCGCCGGCAAGGTCACCGTGCGTACGGCGCCTCCGGGTACCGGTATCATCGCCGGTGGTCCGATGCGTGCCGTCTTCGAGAGCCTCGGCGTTGCCGACGTGGTGACCAAGTCGGTCGGCACCTCGAACCCCTACAACATGATCCGCGCCACCTTCGACGCGCTGCAGGACCAGACTTCGCCGAAGTCGGTTGCCCAGCGTCGCGGCAAGAAGGTTGCCGACCTCCTGGGTCGCGGCGGGGCATCGGAGGCCGAGGCTGAAGCCGACGCCGCCGCTATCGCGGAGTAAGAACGATGGCCAAAGCGAAAACCATCAAGATCAAGCAGATCGGTTCGCCGATCCGCCGTCCCGAAGGCCAGCGCAAGATCCTCATCGGTCTTGGCCTGAACAAGATGCACAAGGTCGTCGAACGCCAGGACACCCCCGAGGTGCGCGGCGCAGTCGCCAAGATCCCGCATCTGGTGACGATCGTCGACTGATCGACCGGGGCTTCGGCTCCTGCAAGATAGAAGGGCTCGCGACCTTACCGGTTGCGGGCCCTTTTTCTTTGGCTCGCTCAGCCAAGCTCCATCCGCGCCAGCAGGTCCGCGATGCGGTCCCGGTACGCCGCGAAGCGGTAATTGCGGGCACTGGCGCGTGCATTCGAGCGCCAGTGAATGAGAAGATCGCGGTCTGAAACCGCCTGCTCCATCGCCGAGGCCAAGGCGTCAGTTTCGGGGCGTTCCAGCATGATGCCCGTCTCGGGGGTCACCGCCCGGGCAGCACGGTCGGTCTGGATCAGCGCCATTCCTGCGGCTAGCGCCTCGTAAAGAACAAGGCCCGCTCCTTCGAAATAGGTCGGGAAGAGCAGGACATCATGCCGCGCCATGACCGCGGGAACACCGGAGCGGGGCAGAGTGGGGATGTGTGTCACGCGCTCGGAAAAGGGCGCGAAAGTCTCTGGCGGCACATCTACCGAGCCGAGCAGGGTCAGCGTCGCATCTTCTTCGGGAAAGCGGGAGATCGCCTCCAGCACATGGTGGATGCCCTTGCGCGGGATGCCGAGGCCGGCAAACAGGAAGCGCACCGGGCCGCTGAGGTCATGAGGGACAGGCTCGACCGCGTCGAACGCAGGGTCGTAGCAATATTCCAGGACTTCGAGTTTCCCGGTCACCGCTGCATCTGTCGCTTCAGCCGCAATCGTGCTGGCTGCATAGTCGCAGCCCACCAGGACCCGGTCTGCCAGGGCATATTCCGCATCGGCCCGTTCGATCTCGCGGGGATCGGTCCTGTTGTGTCCTTCGAGGAACCAGTCGCCATAGGTTTCCTGCAGCGCCGCCATCTCCCGGTCGAATGCACGCGGGTCGCCGATCGTCTGGTCCAGGATGCAGGTCCGGCCATGCCGCTTCCCCAAGGCGAAGCTCTCCAGCGAAGACTGGTTGTAGCCCCACAAGGCGAAAGGGCTGTCTGAAGCCACATCATCCTCGATGAATCGTACGAACGCCTTGTTACCCGCCGCGTTCAGTAGGTGGGTAAGGCCCGTCCTTCCCAACCTGGCGCAAATTCGCTCTGCCCATTCGTGCCATCCACCCGTCCTGACCAGTGCGGGATCGATGCCTTCAGCGGCGAAGCGGCGGAATTCGCGCTCCAGTTTGCCGCCCAGAAAAGGCAGCCGTTCGAGGACAAACGGCCAGCGATTGGGCTGGTAAAACAGCGACGTAGCGTAGAATTCCAGCCTGCCGAGGTCCTGCAGGGCCCTTGCGGTCTGCCAGCTATGCTGGGTGCCGGGATGGAACACGCCGACCGGGACGCAGGAACTGGTTACACCGTTCGACATGGTGGTACGGGGATTACCGTCCGTAGGCCGTTTCGCAAACGCGAAAAGGGGGGGTGACAAGGTGGGCCATACAAGCTAGGGCGCGCGCCTCACTAAATCAGTGCGAAATCTCCGGCGCACATCCGCGCCGGACCAAGCGAAAGCGAGTGCAGAACATGAAACTCAACGAAATTCGTGACAACGAGGGTGCGCGCAAGAACCGCATCCGTGTCGGCCGTGGTATCGGTTCGGGCAAGGGCAAGACCGGTGGTCGTGGCCAGAAGGGCCAGAAGAGCCGTTCGGGCGTCGCCATCAAGGGCTTCGAAGGCGGCCAGATGCCGCTTCACATGCGCCTGCCGAAGCGCGGCTTCAACAATCCGTTCGGCAAGGACTTCGCCGAAGTGAACCTGGGCATGGTCCAGAAGTTCATCGACGCCAAGAAGCTCGATGCCAAGAAGGACATCGACCACGCAGCGCTGAAGGCCGCAGGCCTTGCACGCGGCGGCAAGGACGGCGTCCGCCTGCTCGGCAAGGGCGAACTGAAGACCAAGGTCAAGTTCGTCGTCGCCGGTGCCTCGAAGGGCGCGGTCGCAGCTGTCGAAAAGGCCGGTGGTTCGGTTGAAATCCTCGACAAGGGCAAGCCCGAGCACGAGAAGAAGGCCGAACGCGCAGCCGCCAACAAGGCTGCCAAGGCAAAGTAATCGATGGAAATAGGGGAGCGGGGGTTCGACAATCGTCCTTCCGCTCCCTATCTGTCCGGTCAGCGCCGGGACGGGCCGGCGCCAAGCTAGGATCGAAGACGACCAATGGCATCACGCGCCGACAGTTTCGCGAGCAATATCAGTCTCGCCAATTTCTCCAAGGCAACCGAGCTCAAGCAGCGCATCTGGTTCACGATCGGCGCGCTGATCGTTTTCCGTTTCCTCAGCTTCGTGCCGCTGCCGGGCATCAATGCCCGCGCACTCACCCAGCTTGCCGATGTCACCCAGGGTGGCATCATCGACATGTTCAACATGTTCACCGGCGGCAGCCTCGAGCGCATGAGCCTCATCGCGCTCGGCGTAATGCCCTACATCACCGCCTCGATCGTCGTTCAGATGGCCTCCGCCCTGCATCCGGCTCTTGCCGCGCTGAAGAAGGAAGGCACGGTCGGTCGCCAGAAACTGAACCAATACACGCGTTACGGTACGGTGCTGCTGTGCACGGTGCAGGGTTGGTTCCTCGCGGCCGGTCTTGAAAGCTTCGGTGCCGCCAATGGCATCGCCGCAGTCGTCGACCCGGGCTACATGTTCCGCGTGGGCGCCGTCATCAGCCTCGTCGGCGGGACCATGTTCCTGCTGTGGCTGGGTGAACAGATCACCAGCCGCGGTATCGGCAACGGCGTGTCGCTGATCATCATGGCCGGCATCGTCGCCCAGTTCCCGACTTTCGTCACCAACATGACCTCGGGCTACAGCGAAGGCTCGATCTCGACCGGCATCCTGCTCGGCTTCATCTTCATGGTCGTCGGCCTGATCCTGCTGATCAGCTTCTTCGAGCGCGCCCAGCGCCGCCTGCTGATCCAGTATCCCAAGCGCGCGACGCAGCGCGGCATGATGCAGGCCGACCGTTCGCACCTGCCGCTCAAGCTCAACACGGCCGGCGTCATTCCGCCGATTTTCGCCAGCTCGCTGCTCCTGCTGCCGCTGACGATCACGCAGTTTGCGGGCAATTCGCTCGACACGGAAAGCGGCTTCGGCGGTTCGGTCCAGACGATCCTGCAATACCTGCAGCACGGTCAGCCGCTCTACATGACGCTGTATGGCCTGGGCATCGTCTTCTTCTGCTTCTTCTACACCGCGGTGGTCTTCAACCCTGAAGAAACCGCCGAGAACCTGAAGAAGAACGGCGGCTTCATTCCGGGCATCCGTCCGGGCAAGCGGACCGAGGAATACCTCGATTACGTCCTGACCCGCATCACCGTGATCGGCGCGATCTACCTGACTTTCGTCTGCGTGGTCCCCGAATACATGATCGCGCAGACCGGCATCCCGCTCTTCCTTGGCGGTACCAGCCTGCTGATCGTCGTGAACGTCACGGTCGACACGATCAGCCAGATCCAGTCGCACCTGCTGGCGCACCAGTATGGCGATCTCATCAAAAAGGCCAAGTTGAAGGGACGCCTGCGTTAAGGCATCAAGGCGCGCGACAAGGGACTTCACGCGATGGATATCATTCTTCTCGGCCCTCCGGGGGCAGGCAAGGGAACGCAGGCTCACCGCCTGATGGAACACCACGGCATGCGCCAGCTTTCGACGGGCGACATGCTGCGCGCCGCGGTCAAGGCGGGCACTCCGGTGGGTATCAAGGCCAAGGCGATCATGGATGCGGGCGAGCTCGTGTCCGACGAGATCGTCTCGGAACTGATCGATGCGGAACTGACCGCGATGGGCCCGGACACCGGAGCAATCTTCGACGGTTATCCCCGTACCGAAAAGCAGGCGGAAATCCTCGACGGACTGCTGGCCAAGCACGGTCGCAGCCTCGACCATGTCATCGAACTCGACGTGGACGAGGATGCCCTGGTTGCCCGCATCACGGGCCGTTACACCTGCGCCAATTGCGGCGAGGGGTATCACGACACCTTCAAGCAGCCCGAAGTCGAAGGCGTGTGCGACAAGTGCGGCTCGACGGAGTTCAAGCGTCGCCCCGACGATAACGAGGAAACCGTGCGTCACCGCATGCAGGTCTATCGCAGCGAAACCGCTCCGATCCTGCCGGGCTATGAAGCGCGCGGCATCGTCAGCCGGGTGGACGGCATGGCCGCCATCGGTGACGTGACCCACGCTATCGACGCCATTCTGGGCTGACCGGCCTTTCCAAAAGCACAAGGCGGTCATAGGACTCGCTCCCGAGATATTCCCGGGAGTGAGACATGCCGCAATTCCGCTACTTCGCCGCCGCGCTGGGCCTTGCCATGATGGCGGCGCCTGCTTCGGCGAAGGTCGTCGCCACCAGTGACGACGGTTTCGTGACCAAGGCATCGGCCAGCGTGTCTGCAACCCCGCGCGAGGCCTGGCTGGCACTCATCAAGCCAGGGGCATGGTGGAACGACAGCCACACCTGGTCGGGCGATGCTGCCAACATGACGCTGGTGCCGAGCGCCGGCGGCTGTTTCTGCGAGAAGATCCCGGGCGAGGGCGACATCCCCCTCGACGGGAGTTCCCAGCACGCGATCGTGGTGCAGGCCGTACCCGACAAGGCACTGCGCCTGCGGGGCGGGCTTGGTCCGCTCCAGGCCGTGCCGGCAACCGGCGTCCTCACGATCACGCTCCACGAGATCGACGGCGGCACGCGGATCGACTGGGAATACAATGTGGGCGGCCCCATGGGCATTCCCGTCGCCCAGATATCAAAGGCGGTCGATAGCGTGATGACCCAGCAGCTGATGGGCCTGCGCGATCACCTCGGCGCGCTCGACGGAGACACCGAGCAGGCACCTGACGAGGCGAAGGTTGACGAAGAAGAGCCGGGCGATTTCGAGAAGGCGTTCGAGACGCCTGAAGAACCTGCCGAAGAAGCTCCTGCCACCGACGAATAGGGCTGTGCACAGCCCGGCTTTGACCTTTCTCCCGGCCGGGCGTATGACGGTGTTGTAATAGACGGACGGCTGCCCATATGGGCTGCCTCGTCGTTTGTGCGCGCGAGCGGTTGACCTTACGGCCGAATCCGCCTAAGCGCGCCTTTCATTCGACACTTTCGGTGAGTCCGGCAGGCGGTAGCGCTATGCACGCCATCCGGGCTTTTGCGTTACCTGCCACCGGGTGTGTCAATGAAAACAAGGCGTTGAGATAGGGTCCCGCTTCAAAGGACCCTGTGGAGCATGGAGATTTAAGTGGCTCGTATTGCCGGGGTAAACATCCCCACCAACAAGCGCGTTATCATCGCGCTCACCTATATTCACGGTATCGGTCGCGCCACGGCCGTCGAGATCGCCGACAAGCTCGGCATCGATCACGCTCGCCGTATTCAGGACCTGTCCGACGAGGAAGTCCTGCGCATCCGCGAAACGATCGATGAAGATTACACCGTCGAAGGCGACCTTCGTCGCAACACCGCGATGAACATCAAGCGCCTCATGGACCTCAAGTCCTACCGCGGCCTTCGTCACCGTGCCGGTCTGCCCGTTCGTGGCCAGCGCACCCACACCAACGCCCGCACCCGCAAGGGTAAGGCCAAGCCGATCGCCGGCAAGAAGAAGTAAGCCTGGGTCTCCCAGAGCTTTTCCCTTCTTGAGAATATAGAGGAAGATACACCATGGCACGCGAACCCGGCCGTATTCGGCGCCGCGACAAGAAGAACATCTCTTCGGGCGTCGCGCACATCAACGCCAGCTTCAACAACACCATGATCACCATCACCGACGCGCAGGGCAACGCTATCAGCTGGTCCAGCGCAGGCATGATGGGCTTCAAGGGCAGCCGCAAGTCGACTCCCTATGCCGCGCAGGTCGCTGCCGACGACGCAGGCCGTAAGGCTGCGGAACACGGCGTGCGCACCCTCGAGGTCGAAGTGAAGGGCCCGGGCTCGGGCCGTGAAAGCGCACTGCGCGGTCTCGCCGCAGTCGGCTTCACGATCACTTCGATCCGCGACGTGACGCCGATCCCGCACAACGGGGTCCGTCCTTCCAAGCGTCGCCGCGTCTGATCCGTACCTGCCTGGCGGCTCGCTAGCGGGCCGCCGACACCTTCACGGACCGGACGCTCGGTAAAGAGCTCCGGTCCTGCCCGCATCCACACCAGGGGAAATCCATGTCCGTCAACATCAAGAACTGGCAGGAACTCAAGAAACCCAACACCCTCGACATCAAGGACGGTGGCGACAAGGCGCGCAAGGCGACCTTCGTGGCCGAACCGCTCGAGCGCGGCTTCGGCCTGACGCTCGGCAACGCGCTGCGTCGCGTTCTGCTGTCCTCGCTGCAGGGTGCAGCCATCACCTCGATCAAGATCGAGAACGTGCTGCATGAATTCTCCTCGCTCGCCGGCGTGCGCGAGGACGTTACCGACATCGTCCTGAACGTGAAGCAGATCGCGCTCAAGATGGAAGGCGAAGGCACCAAGCGCCTGCAGCTCTCGGCCACCGGTCCGGGCGAAGTGAAGGCCGGCGACATCGCCGTGACCGGCGACATCGAAGTGATGAACAAGGATCTCGTGATCTGTCACCTCGACGAAGGCGCCACGCTGAACATGGAACTGACCGCCGATACCGGCAAGGGCTACCGCCCGGCAGTGATGAACCGTCCGGCCGATGCGCCGATCGGCCTCATCCCGGTCGACAGCCTGTACTCGCCGGTTCGCCAGGTGAGCTACAAGGTCGAGAACGCCCGCGTCGGCCAGGAACTGGACTATGACAAGCTTTCGCTGACCGTTGAAACCGACGGCACCGTGACCCCGGAAGACGCCGTGGCCTATGCCGCGCGCATCCTCCAGGACCAGCTGACCCTGTTCGTCCACTTCGAAGACGGCATCCCGCAGCCCAGCTCGGCCATGATCGGCCAGGCAGCAGAGCCGCAGGAAAGCGACACCAACCAGCTCAACCGTTACCTCCTCAAGAAGGTCGACGAGCTCGAACTGTCGGTCCGTTCGGCGAACTGCCTCAAGAACGACAACATCATCTACATCGGCGACCTGGTCCAGAAGACCGAGGCCGAGATGCTCCGTACGCCGAACTTCGGCCGCAAGTCGCTCAACGAGATCAAGGAAGTCCTTTCCTCGATGGGCCTGCGCCTCGGCATGGACATCCCTGGCTGGCCGCCGGAGAACATCGAAGAAATGGCCAAGAAGCTCGAACAGGAACTTCTCGGCTAATCACAGGTACCGGCGGCGCACCTCCCACATCCGGGAAAGCGCCGCCAGCACTGGGCTACCTCGAACGGGCCCTTTTCGAACGAAGAAGGAAGTACAATGCGTCACAAGATTTCCGGCCGTAAGCTGCAGCGCAAGACCGGCCACCGCAACGCGATGTTCCGCAACATGGCTGCCTCGCTTATCAAGCACGAGCAGATCATGACCACCGCCCCCAAGGCGAAGGAAATGCGTCCCTACATCGAAAAGCTGATCACGCTGGCAAAGCGTGGCGGTCTTTCGAACCGTCGTCTCGCCCAGAGCCGCCTGCAGGACGAAACGCAGCTGAAGAAGCTCTTCGACGTCCTCGCCGAGCGTTATGCCGATCGTGAAGGCGGTTACACCCGCATCATCAAGGCCGGCTACCGCGGCAGCGACGCGGCCCAGATGGCCGTGATCGAACTGGTCGACCGCGACGTCGACGCCAAGGGCCAGGACAGCGGCCCCGTCATGAACGACGAGGAACTGGAAGAAGCGTAAGTTTCTCCACTACGAGACAATCGGGGCCGGGGGAGCGATCCTCCGGCCCTTTTGTTTTGATGCTCGCGAAAGGCGTGTCACAAGGCACGCATGATTAGACACACACTTGCAGCTGCCGCGCTGCTCGCCGCCGCCCCGCTTGCCGCCCAGTCAACCACGCAGGAGGAGATCGGCGCGCGCTACGACCGCGCGCTTGCGGCCGGGTACAAGGCGCTGTTCTTGTGCAGTGCGCTCGCCAATGCGGAACGCGCGGGCACCAAGAGGACCGAGCAAAGCATTCTCGAATGGGAATTGTCGGGCATCCAGGCGCCGCTCGACAGCATCGTGCCCGAACTGCCCTACTCGGTTTACCGGTTCCGTGGCGGAGAGGGCGCGGTGTCCCATGTGTCGGTGGAATGGGCCGATGACATGCCGCCCAGGCTTGCGTGGCACCGGCAGGAAGGCGGATGCGCAATTGGCCCGGTCGGCACGACGGAGCCGCCCAAGCGGGACTCTGTCCCCTTCTCCGACGGTATTTACATGTGGCACCAACGCATCCCGCAAAATGGCGAGCTTGCCGCCGTTGTCGACCGTGCCTTCTCGTCGGGTTTCGGTGAAAAGACGCGGACCACCGCCGTAATCGTCAGCCAGGGCGGCGCCACGCGCATCGAGCAGTATACGGGCGAGTACGGTCCCGCCACACCGCAGCGCACGTGGTCGGTAGCCAAGAGCCTGGCCGCCACGCTCGTCGGTGCGGCCGTGCACCGCGGGGAAACCGATGTCTCGCAATCCGCCGGACTGGGAGAGACGCCCGAAGACCCGCGACGCGCGATCACTATCGACCATGCACTGCGGATGGCCACGGGCCGCTATTCGGACACGCCGGGCAATCGTACCGATCCGCTCTATTTCGGCGGCGCCACCGTCGACGAGGTCGCGGTCGACTGGCCGCTGCTCAGCACGCCGGGCACGGTCTACCGCTACGCCAACAACGATACGCTGGCTGCCGTGCAGGCGATCGAGGCGACGTTTGCCGAACATCCGCCAGCGGAATTCCTGAAATCCGTAGGTATGAACCGCACGGTCTCCGAGACCGATTGGCAAGGCAATTACATCCTCTCCAGCCAGGTATGGACGACCGCGCCCGATCTTCTGAAGCTCGGCCAGCTCTACCTCGACGACGGCGTGCTGCCGGATGGGACGCGCATGCTGCCGGAAGGCTGGGTGGAATATGTCGCGACGCCTTCCGGCCCGCAGCCTGATGGCGCATTCGGCTATGGCGCGGGCTTCTGGCTGCTAAACAAGTCCGACGGCGTTCCTGCCGATACCTTCGCCGCTTTCGGCAATCGCGGACAGTACGTCGTGATCGTTCCGAGCCTGAACGTTGTTGTCGTGCGCAGGGGTGAGGATCCGACGGGCTCGCGCTTCGATATTGCGGCATTTACGCGGGATGTGCTTGATTCCCTTGCGAAATAGACATTCAGCTAAATTGCTGCTTTTCTGAACGTAGGCTGCTCGCGCGATTCAGCGTCACCTCAGTGAGACTCGCCTAGAACCTCAATCGACCGAGGCAATCCCGCCCCGGTAGAGATGAGGAGCACCTCACATGAGCAACAAGACAAAGACATTTGCGAAGGGTGGGATCGCAACCGCAGCCGTTGGCGCAATGGCGCTTGCAGGTGCCACCCCGGCGCAGGCCCGCGACCGCGACGACGGCATTTCCGTCGGCGACGTGATCGCCGGTGCCGTGATCATCGGCGGTATCGCCGCCGTCGCCAGCGCTGCCAGCAAGGACCGCGACTATTACCGCGACGGTCGTTACTACCGCGATGGCCGCTACTATCGCGACGGTTACGACTACCGCCGTGATGCCTACCGCAGCCGGGGCAACCCGCGCGCCGCTGTCGAACGCTGCGTCAATGCGGCGACGAGGGACGCGCGCCGTTCGGGCTTCCGCTACGCCCAGGTGACCGACATCCGCGACGTCGACGACACCCGCTACGGCTGGAGGGTCAAGGGCCGCATCGTGGTCGATGGCGAACGGGGCCGCTACGGCAACTATGGCCGCTACGACCGCTACGATCGTGACGACCGTTATGGACGCTACGACCGTCGCGGCTATCGCGGCGAGGACAATGGCAAGTTCACCTGCTACATCGAGCGGGGCCGCGTCAGCCACGTCAAGTTCGACGGTATTCGCGGACTGCGCTGATAAACCAGACCACCAAGAAACGGCCCGGACCCCAGCGGTTCGGGCCGTTTTCCTTTGTGCGGTTCAGCCGTGCTAAATGCGCGACGGGTTACCAGCCAAGATAGTTGAGACTTGCGCCGGGTGGGGCGCGCCATCGAAGGGATCACTTCCAATGTCGCTGTTCCGCACCTGGGCCGCTGCGCCCGCCCTGCTTGCCACCGCTTCGCTTGTCGCCAGCCCGGCCTATGCCGCGCAGCTTCCGGTCGTCACCTCCTATCCGGCACAGGCTGAAGGCGTGACCAGCTACGACCCGGCCGACCAGACATACCAGAACCATCGTTATCGCCGGTACCGCCATCATCGCGGACCCGGCCTCGGCGATGTGCTGACCGGCGTCCTCATCATCGGCGGCATCGCGGCAATTGCCAACCGAGCCAAGCGCGACGACGATCGCCGCTATCGCGACCGCGACTGGCGCTATCCCGAACAGCGCCGCGACCATGCCCGCTGGGACGACGGACGCGGCATCGACCGTGCAGTAGGCATGTGCGTCGAGGAGGTCGAGCGCGACCGCCGCGTGGAAACCGTCGACCGTGCCAACCGCACGCCGCAGGGATGGGAAATCTCCGGCACGGTTTCCGATGGCGAGGCTTTCTCTTGCGCCATCGGCGAAGACGGCCGGATCGAAAACGTCGATTTCGGATCGCGCAGCAGCTGGCGCGACCAGCAGGGCGGTGACGAGGAATTCGCGCGCGCCCCCGATGATCGACAGTGGGACGACGAACGCTATGCCGCGGAGTGGGATCGGGTGGACCGCCGAGCCGAAGCGCCGGCCGACGATGGCCCGCAGCCGGACTATCCCGGCGGTCCGATCAGTGGCGACGAAGGAGCCGAGCCTGAACTCGACGTCGGCACCGGATATCCCGGCAAGGCTATCTGATATCTATTCCTTGCTCGCCCCGCGCTCGTCATAGGCGGGGAGGGCAAGGTTCCACCTGATCGCGGCGAGGCGCAGGCCGAACCCGGCCACTGTCGCCGCGATCCAGACATACCAGCGCTCGAATCCGGCCATGCCGCCTGCCACGGTGAGCGCGGCCGACAGTGCTCCCGCCGTGACATAGAGTTCCGGGCGCATCAGGATGGACGGGCGCCCAGCGATCACGTCGCGGATGATGCCTCCCGCGCAGCCGGTGATGACCCCCATGAGGAAGGCCGGGACCGGCGGTACGCCGTATTCCAGCGCCTTTGCCGTGCCGAGCACCGCGTAGGCTGCGAGCCCCAGGCCGTCGACAATGGAGAGGAAGCGGCCCTCCCACCAGCGGGTGGGGGTGAACCATGCGAACAGCGCCATGCCGAGGCAGATTGCCGCGACCCACGGGTCGGCGATCCAGAACACCGGAGCCTCTATCAGCAGGTCGCGGATCGTGCCGCCGCCTACGCCGGTGATCAGCGCAAAGAAGGACAGGGTGACAAGCGTCTGCTTCTCCTTCGCAGCGACCAGCGCGCCGGTCAGCGCGAAAATCGCCACGCCCGCAAGGTCGAGCCAGTCGAGCACCGGGGTGAGGATTTCCTCGTTCATCGGATCACTTGTCGATCAGCGGCACCGGGCGCGCCTTGCGGCGGCGGAACATCAGGATGCAGCCGAGGATCGACCCGATCACGCCGAGCGCGGCAAAAAGCACCAGCATGGCGTAGTTGAACCCGCTCTGGTCATCGAGTTCGCGCGTCTGCAGGTTCATGATGTGCAGGCCCCACATGAAGTCGAAGGTCCGCCACCACCGCGTGCGGACCGCCTCGACATTGCCGGTTTCGGTGCCGACGTAAACGTGGGTGCCGTCTTCCAGCGCGACCTGCCACACGGGCATGGGGCGCCGGAAATCGAACGGCACGCTCTCGGCATCGAAGCGCTTCGTTCCGACGACCTTGTCGCCGCCGCGGATTTCCTTCGAGACGATCAGGCGCGCCTCGACATCGGACAGCGGCGACATCTGCGTACCGTCCGCGCGGTATCGTTCGCTCGTGCCGTCCATGTAGGTGATGCGGGTAATCGTCTCGCCGCGTTCCATCTGCGTGCTTACCGACCTTACGGGGCGTTCCCCGTCGGCGGGCAGAGCGACGGCAATTTCGGTATCGCTGGGCAGCGGGCTGGGCGGGGATTCGATGCGCAGGTGGTTGCCGCGCACTTCCTCGATCGGCGTGATGACCATGGCCAGGCCCGTGACGGTCCACATCAGGACAGGCACGCCGACCAGCCATCCAAGCCAGATATGCCATTTCGCAAAGCGCCGCATGACGCGCTGGTGACCCACTAAACTTCTCCAGTCTTTGTGGCCCCGGCATGGGGCGCGGCGCTCAGGAGTGCAACACCTGCCCGATCGCTTCTGCTGTCGCGATGGTGGAAAGATCGGACCAGCGGGGGCCCATTACCTGCACGCCGCAGGGCAAATCGCCCGTGCCGCCCACCGGAAGGACGGTTGCCGGGAGGTTGGGGAAGGTTGCAAGGCCGGCCCAGCAAAGCCCCGCGGCCCCGCGAACTGGTTGTCCGTCCACCTCGATCTCGCCATCGAAGATACGCCCCTCGCTATGCGGGACCGCGAGGACGGGAGCGGGCGGGGCGAGCACGTAGTCATACGTCTCGAACAGACGCGCCCAGGCTGCCTCGTTGCGATATTGCTCGTCGAGCAGGTCGAACCAGTCGGTCGCACTCGCGCGCTTACCGTTCGGGCCCGGCGCCCCGCGAGCCATCGCGACATTGAGCATGCGCATGTAGTCGGCCTGCTGGCGCGCAAGGTCCGGCAGGAGATCGCTGGTCCGGTCGACCTGCGCGCCTTCGGCCTCAAGCGCGGCAAAGGCTTCTTCGAGCGGAACCCTCACGCCCTCGTCTGTCGGACAGGTCGGATGACCGGTCAGGGCCAGCAGGCGCATCTTCTTCACCGGCTTGCGCTCGGTATGAAGGGGGCGTTCGCTCGTGATGGTCACGAGAGCGGCGAGATCGGCTGCATTGCGGGCGAGCGGTCCGGCGATGGATAGCGCGCCATCATGGGCGCCGATGCCGGCGACGAGCGGATGGTCGTGGCCTTCCTTGCTGATCAGCCCCCAGCTCGATTTGTGGCCCCAGACCCCGCAGAAATGGGCCGGCACGCGGACCGAACCGCCGATGTCGGTGCCGAATTCGCACGGCACCATGCCGCTTGCCACGGCCGCTGCGGAGCCGCCTGACGACCCACCCGGCGAGCGTTCGTGGTCGTGGGGATTGTTGGTGCGGCCATATACGGGGTTGTTCGACTGCCAGTCGGCAAGGTCGGGCGGGACATTGGTCTTGCCGAGGAAGATGACCCCCGCTGCCTTCAGCTTGCGAACCACTGCGGAATCGGCGGACGCGATGTTGTCCGCGTAGGCGGTGTGCCCCCAGCACGTGGGCAGGCCTTCGATGTCGAAGCTTTCCTTGATCGTCATCGGCACGCCGAACAGGGGCTGGTCGGCTGCGGGCTTGCCCCCGGCCATCGCGCGGGCAGTGGTGCGGGCGCGCTCGAAATCGCAGACCACCACGGCGTTGATATGCGTATCGAGATGCTCGATCCGGGCGATGGCCGCATCGACCGCTTCCAGCGGAGACAGCTCGCCCTTTGCGACTGCCGCTGCCGTTTCCAGCGCGCCGGGCTTCTTGGTCAGTTTCGGATAGGCCATTGCGTCTCCCCCCCCCGCGCCGTTCCCGGCGGTCAATCCTCGGTCGAATGCCGATAGTCGCGCGGGACCGCACCCAACGCAAGCCCGAAGCCGAGGATTGGCGCCGCGCCATAGCCGAGGATGGGTGTCGGGTAGTTTCCGATGAGGGACATCGCTGTGAATCCGATCATGGCGGCGGCCATTGCAACCCTCTCCTCATGGGGCACGGTTCGCGCCGTCAAAAGCAGGACAAGGGCGGTAAATACTGCCGCAGCAAGTGCTAGTGCGATCAACGGCTGCACCGCCCAGGCATCGGCAAATACGTGCTCGACAAGAGGTTCGGGGGGCAGGTCGCCAGCACCGAACGCGATGATGCAAGCTGCAAGGCCAAGCGCCGCAATGGCAGCGAAGAGCGGCTTGCGGTGCATCCATGAGAGCGCGGCGGCGACGAGCGCTAGGGCAGTGGCACTCGCCGCATCGGGCTGTAGCAGAGCGATCCCTAGGCCCGCGCCGAGAACCCACGGACCGTAGCGCAGATCGCGCACGCACAAGCAGACAAGCAACGGGATGAGCAGCATTCCTGCATGAAGCGACATCGGGCCGAGCGGGAGCCAGCGCCGCACGCCCTCGATGTCGGGGCCAGTGAACAGGGGCAGGGCGAACAGGGCGAGCAGCACTGCCTGCAGGACGTGCTTGGCGATTTCGCTATCGGGAACGCGGCCGAATGCTATCCAGCCAAGTGCCAGCAGCAATCCACCGCCATTTATAGCGAGGTAGTGCGCAGGCGCGCCGGATGCTGCGAGATAGGCCAGTCCTGCGACGGCAGGAACGGCCAGAGAGAGCATCAGGCGGTACCGGTCATTCATCGTCCGGTACCGCCGGAATGCATCAGATGTGGATAGGCTTGCCCTGCACCGCCATCGCCGCTTCCTTGATCGCTTCGGAATGCGTCGGGTGGGCGTGGCAGGTATAGGCGATGTCTTCCGACGTTGCGCCGAATTCCATCGCCTGTGCCGCCTGCGCGATCATCGTGCCGGCGACGCTGGCAATCGCCCAGACGCCCAGCACGCGGTCGCTTTCAGCTTCGGCGATGATCTTCACGAAGCCGTCGGGTTCGTGATTGGTCTTGGCGCGGCTGTTCGCCATCATCGGGAACTTGCCGATCTTCACCTTGGCCTTGTCGCCGCCCATCTTTTCGATGGCTTCGTCCTGGGTCAGGCCGACACCGGCGAATTCGGGCCAAGTGTAGACCACGCCCGGGATGATGTCGTGGTTCACGATGCCGGTCAGGCCCGCCACGTTCTCGGCGCAGGCGATGCCTTCATCCTCGGCCTTGTGCGCAAGCATGGGGCCGGGAACGACGTCGCCGATGGCCCACACACCGTCGACTTTGGTGCGGAAGTCGTGATCGGTTTCGATCTGGCCGCGCTGGTTCACCTCGAGACCGATGTTCTCGAGGCCGAGGCCCTGCGTGTTCGGACGGCGGCCGATCGAGACCAGCACGCAATCCGCATCCAGCGTCGTGGCTTCGCCCCCGGCGGCGGGTTCGAGCGTCAGCGTGGCCTTCTTGCCCTTGACGGTGCATCCGGTGACCTTGGTCGACAGGCGCAGTTCCATGCCTTGCTTCTTGAAGATCTTGGCTGCTTCCTTGCGGACGTCGTCGTCCATGCCGGGCAGTAGCTTGTCGAGATATTCGACCACCACGACCTCTGCACCCAGACGGCGCCAGACCGAACCGAGCTCCAGCCCGATCACGCCGCCGCCGATGACGACCATCTTCTTCGGCACGGCCTTAAGTTCGAGAGCACCGGTGGAATCGACCACGACCTGCTTGTCATTGTCGACTTCCACTCCCGGAAGCGGGGTGACCGACGACCCGGTGGCGATGATCACGTTCTTCGCGGTGACGGTTTCGTCGCCGACCTTGACCGTGTGCGCGTCCTGGAAGGTGGCGTGGCCCTTCTTCCAGTCGACCTTGTTCTTCTTGAACAGGAATTCGATGCCCTTGGTCAGGCCGTCCACGGCGTCGATGCGCTGTGCGTGCATCTTGTCGAGGTTGAGCTTGGGAGCGACCTCGATGCCCATGTCGGCCATCGTGCCGTTCGCCGCGGCATCGAAGAATTCCGATGCGTGCAGCATCGCCTTCGACGGAATGCAGCCGACGTTGAGGCAGGTCCCGCCCAGCGTCTCGCGGCTTTCGGCGCAGGCGGTCTTCAGGCCCAGCTGCGCGGCGCGGATTGCAGCGACATAGCCACCCGGGCCAGCGCCGATGACGAGGACGTCGTAGTCGTATTCAGCCATGATTTCTTCCTCAGAGGTCGATCAGCATCCGGGTCGGATCTTCGATCGCTTCCTTGATGATTTTCAGTGCGGTGACCGCCTCGCGGCCGTCGATCAGGCGGTGATCGTAGGACAGGGCGATATACATCATCGGGCGGATGACGATCTCGCCGTTGCGTACGACCGGACGGTCCTCGATGCGGTGGAGGCCGAGAACGGCGCTCTGCGGGGGGTTGATGATCGGGGTCGACATCAGGCCGCCGAACACGCCGCCGTTGGAGATGGTGAAGGTACCATCCTTCATGTCTTCCATGGTCAGCGTGCCTTCCTTGGCGCGCTTGCCGAAGTCGGCGATGTCCTTCTCGATCTGGGCGAAGCTCTTGCTGTCCGCATCGCGCACGACGGGGACCACGAGGCCATTGGGAGCCGAGACCGCGACCGAGATGTCGACGTAATCGTGATAGACGATTTCATCGCCGTCGATCTGCGCGTTGACGCCCGGGATGTCCTTCAGCGCAAGGCAGGCGGCCTTGGCGAAGTAGCTCATGAAGCCGAGCTTGATGTCGTGCTTCTTGGCGAAGAGGTCCTTGTAACGCTCGCGCGATTCGATGACGGCGGACATGTCGACGTCGTTGAAGGTCGTCAGCAGCGCGGCCGTGTCCTGTGCGCTCTTGAGACGCTTGGCGATGGTCTGGCGCATGCGGGTCATCTTGACCCGTTCCTCGCGGCGTTCGCCGGTGGCGGCAGCAGCAGGTGTAGGTGCCGAGGCGGCCTGGGCCGGTGCGGGGCTGCTGGTCTTGGCCTGGGCGGCTGCGATCACGTCTTCTTTCGTCAAGCGGCCGTCCTTGCCGGTGCCCTTGATGGTGGAGGGATCGACACCGTGTTCCAGCACCGCGCGGCGCACGGCGGGCGACAGGGTCTGCGATGCGTCGGAGCCGAGCGCTTCCTTGGCCTGTGCCGGGGCAGTCTTCTCGACGCCGGCATCGGGCGCGGCGGCCTTGGGCTCTGCAGCAGGCGCGGCAGCGGCAGTGCCGCCTTCGTCGATGATGGCGAGTACAGCGCCGACTTCGACAGTGTCGCCGACTGCGACCTTGAATTCCTTGATGACGCCGGCGACGGGCGAGGGGGCCTCGACCGCGACCTTGTCGGTTTCAAGGCTGACGATCGGCTCGTCGACCGCGACGGCATCGCCGACGTTCTTCAGCAATTCGCCGATGGAGGCTTCGGTAACGCTCTCGCCGAGCGTGGGGACTTTGACTTCGGTGGCCATGGTCAGATTTTTCCTTCTAGGGCCTCGATCAGGAGCAGGTTGTAGAAGCGGCGGAGGTGTCGCCGTTCAGGCCGAGTGCGATATTGACCAGCGCTTCCTGCTGGACCTGGTGACGGCTGGCGAACCCGGTGGCGGGCGACGCGCCGACTTCGCGGCCGGCATAGCAGGGGCGCATGCCCTTCTTGCCGGCCTTGTCGGCCGCTTCTTCGATGAGACGGTCGACGAAGAACCAAGCACCGTTGTTCTTCGGTTCTTCCTGGCACCAGACGATCGTCTCGAGGTTCTTCATCCGCTCCAGGCGGACCGCAAGCGGGTCGCCGGGGAAGGGATAGAGCTGCTCGATCCGGACGATGGAGACGTCTTCGAGACCGGCTTCGTCGCGGCGTTGCATCAGGTCGTAGGCGACCTTGCCCGAACACAGGACGAGGCGCTTCACCTTGTCGTCAGCAATGGTCTTCAGGTCCGACTTGATGCGCATGAAATGCGTATCGCCGAGGAACCCTTCCGCCTCGCTCTTGGCCATCGGGTGGCGCAGCAGCGACTTGGGCGTCATGATGACGAGCGGCTTGCGGAACGGGCGCAGCATCTGGCGGCGAAGCACGTGGAAGTAATTCGCCGGGTCGGTGATGTTGCAGACCTGGATGTTGTCGTTCGCGCACAGCTGCAGAAAGCGTTCGAGACGCGCCGAGCTGTGTTCGGGGCCCTGTCCCTCGTAGCCGTGAGGCAGCAGCAGGACGAGGCCGTTAGCGCGCAGCCACTTCACTTCGCCCGCAGCGATGAACTGGTCGATCATGATCTGCGCACCATTGGCGAAATCGCCGAACTGCGCTTCCCACATGACCAGGCTCTTCGGGTCCGCCATGGCGAAACCGTATTCGAAGCCGAGCACGCCGTATTCGGACAGCGGGCTGTCGTAGACCTCGAACTTGCCGTGGGGCAGGGTGGTGAGAGGGATGTACTTGCGCTCGGTCTTCTGGTCGACCCAGACGGCGTGGCGCTGGCTGAAGGTGCCGCGGCCCGAATCCTGGCCGGACAGGCGCACGCCGAAGCCTTCGGTGACGAGGCTGCCGAAGGCCAATGCCTCGGCGGTGGCCCAGTCGAAGCCGGTGCCGCTGTCGAACATGTCCTTCTTGGCCTTGAGCACGCGCTCCAGCGTCTTGTGGATAGTCACATCCTCGGGGACGGTGGTCAGCGTGCGGCCGAGGCTGTCGAAAAGCTTCTTCTCGATCGCGGTCTCGACGTTGCGGCGCGCGTTTTCGGGATCGGCAGGCTTGTTCATGCCGGCCCAGCGGCCACCGAACCAGTCCGCCTCGTTGGGCTTGTAGTCCTTGGCGGCGGCGAATTCCTCTTCGAGGTGGGCGTCGAACTCCTTGCGCAGCTCGTCGGCATAGCCCTTCGCGATCACGCCCTCTTCCTCGAGGCGCGCAGCGTAGATCTCGCTCACTCGCGGATGCTGGCGGATGGCGTCATACATCAGCGGCTGGGTGAATTTCGGTTCGTCGCCCTCGTTGTGGCCAAAGCGGCGATAGCACCACATGTCGATCACGATGTCGCGGCCGAAGACCTGGCGGTATTCGATGGCCAGCTTGCAGGCGAAGGTCACCGCTTCCGGATCGTCGCCATTGACGTGCAGGATCGGCGCCTGGACACCCTTCGCCACGTCGGAGGGATAGGGGCTGGAGCGCGCGAACTGCGGGCTGGTGGTAAAGCCGATCTGGTTGTTGATGACGAAGTGCAGGCAGCCGCCGGTGTTGTAGCCGCGCACGCCCGAAAAGCCGAGGCACTCCCACACGATACCCTGGCCCGCGAAAGCCGCGTCGCCGTGGAGGAGGACCGGCAGGACCTGTTCGTGCTTCTTGAGGTCGTCGCGGATTGCCTGCTGCGCGCGGGTCTTGCCGAGCACAACCGGGTTCACCGCCTCGAGGTGCGAGGGGTTGGGCACAAGGCTCATGTGCACGTCGATGCCGTCGAATTCGCGGTCGGTGCTGGTGCCGAGATGGTACTTCACGTCGCCCGAACCGCCGACATCGTCGGGGTTGGCGCTGCCGCCAGAGAATTCGTGGAAGATGACCTTGTAAGGCTTGCCCATCACATTCGCGAGGACGTTCAGGCGGCCGCGGTGGGCCATGCCGTAGATGATCTCGCGCACGCCGAGCTGGCCGCCATACTTGATCACCGCTTCCAGCGCCGGGATCATGGATTCGCCGCCGTCGAGGCCGAAGCGCTTGGTGCCGACGTATTTCTTGCCAAGGAACTTCTCGTATTCCTCGCCGCGGATCACCGCCGCGAGGATGGCGCGCTTGCCTTCCTCGGTGAACTGGATCGTGTCTTCCGGCTGCTCGAACTTGTCTTGGAGGAAGCGGCGTTCCTCCGTGTCCGAGATGTGCATGTATTCGAGGCCCACCTTGCCGCAATAGGTTGCGCGCAGGGCGTTGTAGAGGTCGCGAACGGTGACCCATTCGAAGCCGAACACGCCGCCGACGTAGACTTCCTTGTCTTCCTGGCCGGCAAAGCCGTGCCATTCCAGCGTCAGGTCTTCCGGCACTTCGCGGTGGGTGAGGCCGAGGGGGTCGAGGTTGGCCGCCAAATGGCCGCGCACGCGGTAAAGGCGGACCAGCAGCATCGCGCGGATGCTGTCGTCGGCGGCCTGCGCGATCGCTTTGGGATCGTTCGCCTTGCCGGCCTTCTCGGCGGCCTGCGCAACGGCGAGGCGCATCTGCGTCGGGTCGAGCGCGGCGGTCAGGTCCGCGCCGCTGTCGACGACCTCTGCCATCCAGCGCGGATTGCCCCAGCTGGGGCCCGGCTGCGGGGCTTCCTGGTCCCCCAGTTCGGGGAGGAAATCGTGGCTTTCGTTACCCATCGGGCTACCTTTCGCGCCGGATCTTGTGCCGGCTCCTAAACGCCAATGCCTCGGCGGTGCGGAAGGCTCCCGGGGAGGAGAAAACCTTGCCGCGCCGTGCCGTGGATCAGGCGAGTTCCTTCAGCATCGCATCCAGCGTGGTGCCAAGCTCGCTGGGCGAGGGCGACACGCGGATGCCCGCCGCTTCCATTGCGGCGATCTTGTCTTCGGCGCCGCCCTGGCCGCCCGAGACGATCGCGCCTGCATGGCCCATGCGGCGGCCCGGAGGCGCCGTGCGGCCCGCGATGAAGCCGACCATCGGCTTCTTGCGGCCCTTGGCGGCTTCCTGCTTGATGAACTCGGCCGCTTCTTCTTCCGCGCTGCCGCCGATTTCGCCGATCATGATGATCGACTTGGTGTCGTCGTCGTCGAGGAAGAGGTCGAGCACGTCGATAAAGTTGGTGCCGTTGACCGGGTCGCCGCCGATGCCGACCGCAGTGGTCTGGCCGAGGCCGACCATGGTGGTCTGGTGGACGGCTTCGTAGGTCAGCGTGCCCGAGCGCGAGACCACGCCGACGCTGCCCTTCTGGAAGATCGAACCGGGCATGATGCCGATCTTGCATTCGCCGGGCGTCAGCACGCCGGGGCAGTTCGGGCCGATCAGGCGGCTGTTGGACCCACGCAGGGCGGCCTTGACCTTGACCATGTCGAGCACCGGAATGCCTTCGGTGATCGCGACGATCAGTTCCATCTCGGCATCGATCGCTTCGAGGATGGCGTCGGCCGCGAACGGCGGCGGCACGTAGATGCACGATGCGGTCGCGCCGGTTTCGGCCTTGGCTTCGCGCACGGTGTTGAAGTTCGGCAGGCCGATGTGCGAGGTGCCGCCCTTGCCGGGGGTAACGCCCGCGACCATCTGGGTGCCGTAATCCAGTGCCTGCTGCGTGTGGAAGGTGCCGGTGTCACCGGTCATACCCTGGGTGATGACCTTGGTATTCTTGTCGACGAGGATGCTCATAAGTCTCTCTCTTGCGTCTTGAATTCGGGCGTTACTGTTCGTCGGCCATGGACATGGCGGTGATGCGGGTGCTGAGCCCGCCGCTGCGGTTTTCGAAGGACAGGATGGCGATGACGTCCCCGACCACGAAGCCTGCTCCCGACCCGCTGCGGTTGACGGTCAGCTGGTCTGCGAATTTCGCGGCAAGGCGTGCCTCGATCGTCTCGTCGAGCCCGTCGCGCTCGCCCTGCTTGGAATAGCCGTCGACCACGCAAGTCGGCGAACCCATCATGTCCGACGTCACGATGGCAAGGCTGGTGCCGTCATGCTTGTAGCGCGTACCGAACGGGTTCTTGCCCATTTCCTTCCAGCCGGCCTTCGTCATGCTGTCGGCAAGGCTCGCACCTTGCGCGAGGCCGTCGATGCAGGCTTCGGCCGCCATCGCGAACTCGTCGCCGCCTGCGGTTTTCTCGCCCGCAAGCGCAGGTGTCGCGAATGCGAGCGCACACAGGGCGAAAGCCGAAGGGCGGAGCACGCTCACTCGGCGGTTTCCTCGGCGGTGGCGGTGATTTCGAACCGCGCAATCGGCTTGTCACGGTCGCCAGCCGGGTCAACGCGCATGTTCATGCCGTCGCCCAGCGACCAGAAATATGTCGGACCTTCGGCGCGAGTGGGCATGCCGACGATCTGCGACACGCCTTGCGCGGTGGGGCCATAGTCGGACGTGTTGTCCAGCTTGGCGAACACGACGCAGGCTTTGGTCTTCAGCTCTTCCTTGCTGATGATGATGAGCGCTTCGTTCCCGACCTTTTCATAGGCACCGCGCACGACCTGCGCACGGCGACCGGCAGCCTTGCGGTACGGCCTCCAGCCGTGGTCCGAAAGGCTGTCGAGGTCGAGCCACGTCGGCGTGGTGATCTGCTTGCAGGCCTCGATCGCGTCGACGATCTGGAAAGCCGTTGCAGGCTTGTCCTGCGCAGCGGCGGGCGCCGCCGCGGCGAGGGCAAGGAAGGGGAGGAAGCGAAGCGTCTTCATCGTGGTGCGTCCCTGGATGACGGGCGCGCTCAGGCGAGCGCGCCGTCCATGCCCTTGCAGGCTTCGAGCAGTTCCTCGACCGCGTCGGTCGAGACCTTGAGGTTGCTTGCTTCTTCTTCGGACAGTTCGATTTCGACTACTTCCTCGATGCCGTTGCCGCCGATCACGGCCGGGACACCGACATAGAGGCCGTCGAGCCCGTACTTGCCTTCGACATAGGCGGCGCAGGGCAGGATGCGCTTCTGGTCGCCCAGATAGGCTTCGGCCATGGCGATCGCGCTGGTGGCCGGGGCATAATAGGCCGAGCCGGTCTTGAGCAGGCCGACGATCTCGCCGCCGCCCGAACGGGTGCGCTGGACGATTTCGTCGATACGCGCCGGGTCGATGCCCTTGATCTTGGCGAGGTCGTTGACCGGAATGCCGCTGATCGTGGTGTAGCTGGTGACGGGGACCATGGTGTCGCCGTGGCCGCCGAGGACGAAAGCGTTCACGTCCTTGACCGAAACGCCGAATTCCCAGGCGAGGAAAGTGGCGAAGCGCGCGCTGTCGAGGACGCCGGCCATGCCGACGACCTTGTTGTGCGGCAGGCCCGAATATTCGCGCAGCGCCCAGACCATCGCGTCGAGCGGGTTGGTGATGCAGATGACGAAAGCGTCGGGGCAGTTGGCCTTGATGCCTTCGCCGACCGACTTCATCACCTTGAGGTTGATGCCGAGCAGGTCGTCACGGCTCATGCCGGGCTTGCGCGGCACGCCGGCGGTCACGATGACCACGTCTGCACCGGCGATATCGGCATAGTCGTTGGTGCCGGTGATCTTGGCGTCGAAACCTTCGATCGGGCCGCACTGCGACAGGTCGAGCGCCTTGCCCTGCGGCATGCCTTCGGCGATGTCGAACAGGACGATGTCGCCCATTTCCTTCTTCGCGGCGAGATGGGCGAGGGTGCCGCCGATCATGCCGGAACCGATAAGGGCGATCTTCTTGCGACGGGCGCTCTGGGCCATGCGGGGAAATCCTTCCAAACGCGCGGGACGGTCTGCATCGATCCGAATGGCGCGCACGCGTGTCCCGCGACGGTGCGTACGCCCGGAGTTCGAGGGCGGCCTAGGCCTCGGCGGATAGGAATGCAACCGGCAAAAGGTCGCATGGGCAAACTATCTTTGCAACTGGTTCGCAGTAGCAATAAGATGTTTCGGCCGTGCTTCAAGAGGGCAATGGCTGCCCCCTGCGCCGGTTCCGCGCAATCGGTGCTTAAATCGCTGGAAAGCCCGGGACTTCAGCTCGGGCAAAACGTCAGCCGATGAGCGGCTGGTTATCGAGGATCAGCTGCCGCTCGAACGCGCTCGCCTGGCGCTGGTCGAGGGTGCGGAAAATGCCGTTCCAGCGCGCAAAGGCATCGTCGTCCCCGTCGTTATGCGCCCGTTCGGCGAGCTTGCGCGCCTCGCTGACAGCGGCAAGGCCGTGGCGGGCGAAATGCATGAGTGTTTCGCGCAGGGCCTCGTCGAACACGAAGGGCGTTGCCGCCGGGCCTGCATTATCATTCGCCGCCGCGCCGGGTTTCAGGGGTCCCAGCACCCGCGCTACGTGGGAACGCAGGGTGCAGCGCGCGGCGGCGAAATGAACAGGCATCAACACGATCCTTCAGTAAAGCCGCGATCTGTCGTCGCGGTCCGGCTGAGGATTGCTTTAGCGCGCACGCGCTAAGCATCGGTTCCGCAGCATGCTTATGATTGGGTTAAACGGCTATTCCGTAGCCGGCTTGGCTGCACCGGGTTCGCGGATCCAGCGCCCGCTGTTGCGGAATTCGGGCTTCACGTCGCCCGATTGCAGCGGCGCATTGCCGCCGCGCGGCGCCTCGGTCGATGCCCTAGGTTCGGCGACCTGGGGTGCACCCGTTTCCGGCAAGGGCGAGAACAGGTCGGTCGTCCCCGCTCCTGCCGACGCGGGAAGCGGTGAAGCTTCACGCGGGTTGGGCAGGGCGAGCGGTTCGCGCCCGGCATAGGCATTGGTGAAGGCCGCGGCGCGCCCGGCATTGCCTTTCCACCGGTAGAAGCGATGCGCCCCGATCGATCCGATGAGGTCGAGGCTGCTGGCCCAATACGGGTTCACCGCGTGCGTATGGTAATGCGTGGCGAGGCCGATGGGGGCGAATACGTTGCCCGACAATGCCGCCAGCGCGACTGACTGCGCCCGTGCCCAGCCGGCCCGCGAAGGCTGGCGGTTGAGCGAGCCGTCACAGGTGAAGGTGAACTGGCAACCGGTCTTGCGCTCCGATCCCTGGAACACGACGCCACAGATACTGGATGGGTATGCGGGATGCGCCACGCGGTTGAGCACGACCTGCGCCACGGCCTCCTGGCCTGACTGGCTCTCGCTCGCCGCTTCGTAATAGACTGCCATCGACAGGCATTTGAGCGCGCGTGCCTTGTCGATGCCGGTGCCCGCACTCATGAAGGCGCGTGCCGTTGCGCCCGCGCCGAATTTTTCGGTCAGCTTTTCGGCATCCAGCGTGCCTTCGGCCACGCGCAGTTCGTCGATGTCGAACACGGGCTGCGGCGGCTGGTCGAGATAGTAGAAGGCCGACCCGGGAAAGCTTTGCCCGGCGATTTCGAACGGCATCGGCTCTACGTACCGTGCGCTTTCGTCGATGCCCATGGCGATGGCGAAGCCGGGCCAGGCTCCTTGCGCCGCGGCCGTCGGCACTGCCACGGCCAGCGCGAGCACACCGGCGCGCTTGGCAAGCTCGCGACGAGCAGCCGCGCGCGCTTCACGCATGGCGCGCCTGCTCGACCCTTGTTCACCTCTGTCCGGCATGAAGTGCTTCATATCGCAGCTTTGCATAGCGGGGAAAGGTTAATGGCTGTCCCCTTGCCGCACCTGCGAGATGGGTCTAATGAGCGCGCCATTGGTAAGGGTTGTCCGGGAGACCGGACCTAAGAGGGAACGGGGTGCATAGCCCCCGGCTGCCCCCGCAACTGTTACCGGGGAGCGATCCCGCCAGATGCCACTGCTCGAAAGGGTGGGAAGGCGGCGGGAAAGCGGAGATCCGGCGAGCCAGGAGACCTGCCTCTACCAGTCGTTCGGCCGCGGGCGGGGTGTACCGATGGCAAGCGGGGAAGCGGGCAATCCTGCGCGCTCCCGTCATGGGCGGCAGTTCGTTCATGATGGGAGCTATTGTGCATAAATACCTGTTCTTACTTTCCGTATCCGCCATTCCGGTGTCCGCTCACGCGCAATCCGCTAGCGAAGAAGCGCTGGCCGAAATCATCGCGCAGCAGGATGCCGCGCAAGGGCAGCAGCAGACCGCCGAAGGCGCGCCGCAGTCCGAGCAGATCGTCATTGCCGACTACCGCGTTCCGCTGGTCACGGTGACGGCCAACGGGCTCGGCACCAATGTCCAGAATACCGGCCAGGCGGTGACCGTCATCGGCCGTGACGAGATCGAGAGCGTGCAGGGCGCGGACGTGACCCGCGTGCTCCAGCGCACGCCCGGCCTGTCGCTCTCGCGCAATGGCGGCATCGGCGGCTTCACCGGCGTGAACATTCGCGGGGCCAGCGCGGACCAGTTGCTGGTCCTTGTCGACGGCGTGCGCGTGGCCGATCCGGCGGCACCGGGCGGCGGGTTCGACTTCGGCAACCAGCTTTCAGGCATGGCGGGGAAGTTCGACATCCTGCGCGGCTCCAACAGTACGATCTGGGGCAGCGAGGCGATCGGCGGGGTGGTCGATATCTCGACCCGCGCGGAAACCGGCATGGTCGGCACGTTCGAATATGGAGCGCGCGACACCCTGACCGCGAACCTTGCGGCAGGCGTGGACGAGGACTTCGGCTACCTCGGCCTCACCGGATCGTGGCTCAGCACCGACGGCTTTTCCACCGCCGACACAGGCAGCGAAGCCGACGGTTTCGAGCAGTTCGCCATCAGCGGGACGGCTTTCGTGGACCTGACCCACAACCTGTCGCTGTTCAGTCATGTGAACTGGAGCGAAGGCACGCTCGACATCGACGGTTTCCCGCCGCCCGACTACGCCTTTGCCGACACGGCGGAAACGCAGGAGACGCAGCGCCTGTGGGGCGATCTGGGCCTAGCCTATTACGGCAACGACCTGACCTTGCGCGCGGCCTTCAGCCGATCGGAGACGAAGCGCGACAATCTCGACGAGACGGGCGCGCTCACTTTCGGCAGCGAAGGGACGTCCGACCGGATCCAGCTGCGCGGAGAATACCGCCTCATCGGCGGCCTCAGCCTAGCGTTCGGCGGCGAGCGCGAGTGGACCGCCTTCGAAACCAATTTCGACCCGCGTGCCGAAACCGAGATTACCGGCGCCTATGCACAGCTCGGCTGGGTGATGGGCGACTTTGCGATCCATGCCGGAGCGCGGCTCGACGATCACGAGCAGTTCGGCAGCGCGACCAGCTTCGGCGGCGATGTGAGCTACAGCCTCGGCAATAGCTGGCGCGTGCGGGCGAGCATCGGCGAAGGGTTCAAGGCGCCCACGCTCTACCAGCTGCTGTCGTTCTACGGGAATGCGGATCTCGAACCGGAGGAAAGCACCAGCCTTGACCTCGGTATCGAGCATGGCCGGCGCGACAGCGGGCTTCACCTAGCACTGACCGCCTTCCGCCGAGACAGCGACAATCTGATCGGCTTCAACTTCCCTGCCGGTTACGAGAACACCGCCCGTGCGCGCGCACAAGGCATCGAGGCAGAAGCGGGCGTGGACATCACCGGCACGCTGCGCCTGTCCGGTGCCTACGCCTTCGTCGATGCCGAGGACCGCGATACCGGCCTCGACCTTGCGCGCCGGCCCCAGCATTTCGGCACCATCTTCGCCGATTGGGAGAGCGATTTCGGCCTCAGGCTGGGCGCGGACCTGCGCATTTCGGGCGCGAGCTTCGACAATGCCTTCAATACGGTCCGGCTGGACGGATATGAGGTGCTGGACCTTCGCGCCGCCTTCGATATCGGCGAGCACCTGGAGCTCTTCGGGAGGGTGGAGAACGCCTTCGACGCCGACTATCGCACCGTGGCGGGCTACAACACGCCCGGTCGCGGCGGTTTCGTCGGGGTGAGGGCGCGGATGTGAAGCCGCTCCTGCCCGCGCTGGCCCTGGTTCTCGCGTCCTGCGCGGGAGCAGAGGCCCGCGCGCCGCAGGGCGATGCGCGGCCGACCATCGTCAGCCTAAATCCCTGCACCGACGCCATCCTTGCCGAGGTCACGGCACCCGGACAGCTGCTGGCGATCTCGCATTACAGCAAGGACCCCCGCGCCAGTTCGATGGAGCCGCAGGACGCTGCCCGTTACCTCGCGACAGGCGGAACGGTCGAGGAGGTGCTGGCACTCGACCCCGATCTGGTGGTCGCCAGCACTTTCATCGATCCCGCCACCCGCGCCGCGCTGGAAGACCTCGGGCTCGAAGTCGCGACCTTCGGCGCCGCATCGACGGTAGAGGACAGCGCAGAGCAGGTCCGCGAGCTGGCAGAGCTTGCGGGCAATGTCGCCGCCGGCGAGGCGCTGGTGGTAAGGATGGAAGCGGCCTTGCAGGCTGCCGCCACGACGGGCGCTCCGGTAGAAACTGCCCTGTGGCAGCCCGGCGGGATCGTGCCGGGCGAAAGCTCGCTGGTGAGCGACCTGCTGCACCGGACGGGCTTTGCCAGCTACTCGGCAAGTCGCGGCATGGCGCAGGCCGACTACCTTTCGCTGGAGCAGGTGGTTGCCGATCCGCCCGAAGTCCTGCTCGTAGCGGGCGGCGAGACGGGCCAGCGCCACCCGTTGCTCTCGCGCCTCCCGCAAATGCGCCGCGAAGCCTTCGACACGCGCCTCATCTATTGCGGCGGTCCGACTATTGTCCGCGCGGCCGAACGGCTCGCGAATATCCGCAAGGGCGCGCAGTGAACCGCGCTGTCCTGATTTTTGCCGCGCTATTGACGCTTGCAGTGCCGCTGTCGCTGCTGGCGGGTCGCGTCTGGATCGATCCGGCGAGCACGCCCAATGCATGGCTCATCCTTGGAGAACTGCGCCTGCCGCGCGCCGTGCTGGCGGTCGTCGTCGGTGCGGGGCTGGGAGCGGCAGGGGCGGCGATGCAGGGCTATTTGCGCAACCCGCTCGCCGATCCGGGGTTGTTCGGCATTGCGCCAGGCGCGGCGCTGGGCGCAGTGACGGCGCTGTTCTTCGGCTATGCGGCGAGCGCTTGGTTGCTGCCCGTATTCGCGCTGGTCGGGGCAGGCGGAGCGATGGGCCTGCTTGCGCTCATCGCCGGGCGCACGGGTGGGATCGCCCTGTTCACGCTGGCCGGCCTGATGGTCGCCAGCCTTGCAGGCGCGTTGACCGCGCTCGCGATTTCGATGGCCCCCAATGCCTTTGCCATGAGCGAGATCGTCCTGTGGCTGAACGGCGCGCTGACAGACCGCAGCTGGCGCGAGGTGTGGATTGCCGCGCCGCTCGTCGCGCTGGGCGTGGCGTTGTTGTGGCGTGCAGGTGCATCGCTCGATGCCTTGACGCTGGGAGAGCCGGTAGCTCGCTCGCTCGGGGTAGAACCCGCTCGCCTGCTGTGGCTCCTAATCCTCGGCATCGCGCTGACCGTGGGAGCGGGCGTAGCGGTGGCAGGCATCATCGGCTTCGTCGGACTGATCGTGCCGCATCTCGTGCGCCCCTTGACCGACCGCAGGCCATCCCAGCTCATCCTGCCGAGTGCATTTGCAGGCGCGCTGCTGGTGCTGGTCGCCGATAGCGTGGTGCGCGTCCTGCCTTTGGTGACCGAACTGCGCCTCGGCATTGCGCTAAGCCTGCTCGGCGGACCCTTCTTCCTCTGGCTGCTGCTGCGCATGAGGAGGGGCCTGGCGTGAGGCTGGAAGCGAAGGGACTGGTGCTCGGGGGGCGGCTGGCCGGTGTGGATTGCACGCTGGAATCGGGCGCGATCACCGCGATCTGCGGGCCGAACGGGGCGGGCAAGTCCAGCTTGCTTGAAGCGCTTGCGGGGCTGCTCTCGCTGGATGGCGGAACGGTCGAGCTTGATGGCGAGAGCATCGCAACCTTGCCGCCACGCGAACGTGCAATGCGTCTCGGCTATCTTCCACAAGAGCATGAAATCGCGTGGGATGTTCCCGTCCGCCGCTTGGTCGAACTGGGGCGCATGCCGCATGGCGACCGGTTGGCAGGACCGGTCGATGAAGCGCTGGATGCGCTTGATATTACCGGACTGGCGGATCGGCGCGCACAGTCGCTTTCGGGAGGCGAAACGGTCCGTGTACTGCTGGCCCGCGTACTGGCAGGCAAGCCGCGCTGGATCCTTGCCGACGAGCCGCTCGCCGCGCTCGATATCGCGCACCAGCTGGAATTGCTCCGGCACCTGCGCGCCGAGGCCGACAGGGGCACCGGCGTCATACTGGTGCTGCACGACCTCGCCCATGCGATGAACCATGCCGACCGCGTCATCGTGCTGCATGAAGGCCGCATCGCTGCCGATGGCCCGCCGCAGGAAGCACTCTCGCCCGAACGCGTCGCGCAGTGCTGGCGGGTGGCGGTCAAATGGATCGGTGAAGCCGGGGCAAGGGCACTGGTCGCCGCCTGATGCGGCAAGGGCTGAGGTCACGAAAAAGGGGCCGGACCTTCAAGGCCCGACCCCTCTTGCTACCCGTTACGGGATAATCAGTTCACTGACTGGGGCGGCAACGCCCCGTCCGAAACTTCGCTGTCCGCCGCTTCGTCGCCGGCGACAAGGCCGCGGGCTTCGAGCATCGGGGTCACGTCCGGCGCACGGCCCGCGAAGTTCTCGAACATCTTGAAGTAGTCCATCGTACCGCCGCGGCTGAGCACGGTGGCGCGGTAGTGGTCGCCGTTCTCGCGGGTCAGGCCGCCGTTCTCGATGAACCACTTGCGGCTGTCACGGTCGAGCATCTCGGTCCAAAGATAGCTGTAATAGCCCGCGGAATAGCCCGAGGGCGAGCTGAAGATGTGGTTGAAGTAGGTGCTGCGATAGCGCGGCGGCACGAGGTCGATCTCGAGGCCGAGTTCTTCCAGCGACTTGCGTTCGAAGGCGTCGACCTTCTCCGGCGTGTCGATGGCGGCGGCTTCTGCGGGCGACAGAGCGCTCCACTTCATGTCGAGCAGGGCGGCTTCGACGACTTCGCCGAAATCATAGCCCTGGTTGAACTTGGCCGCGGCCTCGATCTTCTCGATCAGCTCGTCGGGGATCGTCTCGCCCGTCTTGTAGTGCTTGGCATAGTTCGAGAGGATCGACGGCCAGGTCGCCCACATTTCGTGGACCTGGCTGGGATATTCCACGAAGTCGCGCGCGGTCGCCGTGCCCGACAGGCTGGCGTAACGCTGGTCGGCGAAGAAGCCGTGCAGCGCGTGGCCGAATTCGTGGAAGGTGGTGTTCACCCAGTCGAAGCTGACCAGCTGCACTTCGCCTTCCGGCGCCTTGGGGATGTTGAGCACGTTGTAGATGACCGGCTTCGTTCCGTAGAGATGGCTCTGGTCGACGAAGTTGCTCATCCACGCACCGCCGCGCTTGGACGCGCGCTGGAACGGGTCGAAGTAGAAGATGCCCAGTTCGCTGCCGTCACGGTCGAACACGGTGTAGGTCCACACGTCCGGGTGATAGACCGGCAGGTCGGTGCGGCGCTGGAAGGTCAGGCCGTAGAGCTTCTCCGCCATGTAGAACACGCCGTCCTCGAGCACCTTGTCGAGCACGAAATATTCCATGACCGCATCTTCATCGAGATCGTACTTCTCGGCCTTGATGCGGTTGGCATAGCGGTACCAGTCCCACGGCTGGACTTCGTAGTCGCCGCCGTCGGCCTTGATGGCCTCGGTGAGAAGCGCGGCTTCGCGGCGCTGGGTCGCGGCGAGGGCGGGGACCATCTGCTCCATGAAGTCGAGCGCGGTCTTGGGCTTTTCGGCCATGCGGTCCCACATCGCGTAGCTAGCCCAGTCGGGCTGGCCGAACAGGGCCGCCTTCTTGGCGCGCAGTTCCGCGATTTCTGCGATCAGCATGCGTGTGTCGACAGTCATGCGGCCGTCGGCGCGGTGGTAGCTCGCCTTGAACAGCTTCTCGCGGGCGGCGCGGTTGGCCATGCTCGGCAGGAGCGGCTGCTGCGTGGTGTTCTGGAGGGCGATGGCGAACTTGCCCGGCTGGCCCTTTTCGGCAGCGAGGTCGGCGGCGGCCTTGATGTCGCTGTCCGACAGGCCGGCAAGGTCGTCGCGGCTGTCGAAAAAGACCGGCTGGTCGCTCATCGCGGCGCGGGCGGCCTGGCCGAATTCGGTGGTCAGCGTGGACAGCTGCGAGTTGAGCGTCTTGACCTCTTCGCGCTGGGCGTCGGTCAGCAGCGCGCCGGCCTGGACCATGCCTTCATAGGTGCTATCCAGCAGCTTGGCGTCTTCCGGGGTCATCGTCATCGCGGCGCGGTTGTCGTAGACCGCCTTCACGCGGGCGAAGAGCACCGGGTCGAGCGTGATGGCATCGCCGTGCGCGGTCAGCTTGGGGCTGATCTCGGTGTTGATCGCGTCGAGCTTGTCGGTGGTGTTCGAACCGGTCAGCGCGAAGAACACGGTGGCGACGCGCGTCAGCATCTTGCCCGAGGTTTCGAGCGCGACGATCGTGTTCTCGAAAGTCGGTGCTTCAGGATTGCTCTTGATCTTCTCGATTTCCGCGGCGTGAATCTTCATCGCGGTTTCGAAGGCGGGGATGTAGGCATCCTCGCTGAACTTGGTGAAGTCGGGCGCGCGGAACGGCAGCGTGCTGTCGTTGGCGAAATAGCTGACCTGCCATTCGACCGGCGGAAGCTCTTGGGCCATCGCCGCCTGGGGCTGGGTCGTGAGAATTGCAGCGAGCGCTGCGCTGGCCAGGATCTGGGCCTTCATGGTCTCTCCAATACTGTGCGAAACGCGGGGGCTATGGGATGGTGCACCCGCAATATGGTTTCGTTTGCGACAATGGCGCATGAACAGGAATTGCAGCCGATGTGCAAGGTTCCAGCGGCAAATGTGCGATGGGGATCTGCGAAACCCATCTAGGAGAGGATTTGGCTAGTCGAGGATTTGGCCGCGTCCCTTGTCCGCCTGCCGCCGAGCCGCTTCGGCCGCTTCGCCCAGCGCCTGCCGGTTGACCGTCACTACGCGTGGCCGCCCGCCGGTGGCATCGACCACCAGCCAGAGCGATCCGAGTTCGAAGAAGGCGCCCTGGTCTTTCTCCACGGTCATCTGCGACAGGTCGAGGTTCTGCAGCAAGGCAATCATGCGTGCATCGAACACCTCGTCGAACAGCGTGTCGATCTCGTCCCCGGTCAACTCGCGGCGGTCTCCCTTGGCGTCGATATAGAGCAGGGGAATGCCCACCTCGCGCAGCAGCCGTTCCTTGTCGCCGCTGCGGGCGGCATCGCGCAGGGCAGCGATGGCCGCTTCGAATTGGCTGGCACTGGTACCGGTGGCGCAGGAGATCGCACCGCCTTTCACGGTGTCGTGCTTCCGGTCGAACTCGACATCGGGCGCGTCCTGTTCCGACCACACCAGCAGCAGGCAATTCTGGCCCGGATCGGGGCTTTCGGCGACCTCGGGTTCGGGAAGCTGGGGCGATTGCTGCGGCTCGCCTTCCGCTACCTCGGCAGGCGAGCAGGCGAGCAGCAGCGCTACGGGCAGGAGGGCGAGGGGCAGGGACTTCATGCCGTGGCTGGATAGCGGATGACAGGCGTGTAAATCGACCCTTCTTCGTGCAGTTCGCTTTCGAACAGAACGAATTCCTGCACGGTCCATGGCGCCAATGCCAATTTCCCATGCTGCGCAAGCCACGGGGCCACCGGGCCGCTCGCCGTGTTTAGGCGGGCGAGAGTCACGTGAGGGGTGAATTTCCTGTGCTCGGCCTCGATGCCGACCGATTGGCACACCCGCTCGACGCGGCGTTGCAGCCGGCCAAGCGGCTCGTTCTTCTCCACTCCGGCCCAGAGGGTGCGCGGAATACCTTTTCGTTCGAAAATCCCGGTACCTGCGATGCGAAGCTCGAACGGTTCGAAACATATAGTGCCAAGGGCCTCGGCCAAATCGTCGGCCCGGTGGGTCTCGGTCTCGCCGATGTATCGCAGGGTCAGGTGAAGCTGGTCGTCATCCTGCCAGCGGGCACTGTCCACCCCGTCCATCGTATCGAGAAGGGCATCGCGAAGGGTCTGCGGCGGGCGCAGGGCAATGAACAGGCGGTGGCTCATGACAGGGGTTTAACGTTCGACCCTTCGGACGCGGTTCCGGCCCTGCGTCTTCGCATCGTACATCGCCGCGTCGGCGCGCTGCAGGCTGAGGTCGACAGTCTCGCCGCGGTCGTGGTGCGTAAGCCCGATCGACGCGCTGAGTGCGCCGGCGGGCAGCCCCACCGCCTCGTGAAGCTGTGAGAAGGCCTCCCGCAGATCCTCGGCGAAGACCAATGCCTTCGCCGCGTCCGGCTCGTCGATGAACAGGCAGAACTCTTCCCCGCCAAGCCGGGCGGCGAAGTGATAGCCCGGACCATAGTCGCGCATGACGTCGCGCATCAGCTTGCTTGCCTCGATCAGCGCGCGGTCGCCCATGTCATGGCCGAAACTGTCGTTGAGCTTCTTGAAATGGTCGAGGTCGATCAGGAGCATGTGCGCCGTATCGTTATGGGCGCCTTCGACCAGCCGTTCCTCGAACAGCGCGCGGCGATTGTACAGGCCGGTCAACGGATCGTGCCCGGCAAGAAATTCAGCATGGGCCAGCGCCTCGGCCAGGTCCTCGTTCAGCCGTCGGTTCTCGACCAGCATATCGGCCGATGCCTCGCGCTGGCGGACATTGGCGAAAGCGAAGATCAGCACGCCTGCCGCCAGCAACGTAACGCCGACCGAATAGACGAAGGCCGCGTCGGGTTCGCCGAGCATGACGCCGGCGAACAGGGTAATCAGGAAACCAGCGACATAGGCCAGTGTCGGGAGGCGCAGCGTAGCCGTCATGGTGACGATGAGCGCCACGCCGACCAGCGTGCCGCCTGCGACCAGCACCCTGAGAGGGTGGTCGACCGTGGGATCGAGGGAGGGGAGAAGGAGGTAGGCCCAGCTCATCCCGCCGAAAAACAGCATGACCCCCAGCAAACGGAGCGCCGGTTCGAGCGGCGCGCCCTTCTCGATCCGGGAGCGCAGGTGATTGTAGGAAAGGTGTGCCCCGACAAGCGCCAGCACGCGCATGAGCAGGGGCAGGATATAGGCCGAGGCATTCGGCAGGAAGCTGGCTGCACCGGCGAACAGGATTACCGAAAGCACATTGGCAGGAAATGCGCGGTGCTCGGTAATGAGCACCGAACGCACGGTTTCCCGCCAGCTTTCACGAACCCAGTCCGCATCCCGTTCTGTAACGGTCCCGAATGCCTGCGCCTCGGACAAGCGCGCCCCCTGTTATTGCTCCGGACTGTCTCGCCCGCTAAATGGCGGCGCCTATGGCATGTTTCACATGAACGGGAAATGATAATAATAAATGTCGCTGAATATCCGTATGATAACCTGATTATTGCTCAGATTTCGCGCGGATCGTCGTAACTTGCATCCATGAAAATCTGTGCGCGACGTTCGGACCGGAACTCAAGCCCGCGGGCAATCTGACCGGCTGCATGGGTATATTCGAGCTCTGCCGCGATGGCCTCGTAATCGCGTGCGCGAATGGCCTCGTTGAGCCGGGGACTCTCGCTTTGGGATACATTGCCGAGGCCCACATTGTAGACGAGATCTAGCAGGGCATCGAATTCGTGCTGGTAGAGCGGCAGCGTGCCGACCAGCTTGCGAACGCCCTGTTCTGCAATCCGCAGGTCGCGGTCGAGCAGTGCCAGCACCCGGTCCTCGTCGATCCGGTCACCGACCCTGAGGTTGTCACCGGGTGTTACAAGATGTCCGACGCCAACGGTGGGATAGCCCGCGACGTCGCGGTACACCGTGTAGCGGACGCCTTCCTCCTCGATCAGCGCCTGCTTGAACGCGTCGCTTGCCTTCAGCAGCGCGGCGGGCAGCCTGATGGTCCGTTCCGTGTCGTCGAGAGAGAGCGTGTTCGCCGAAACCCTGTCACCTGATTGCTGGATCGGCGGACCCGTAAAGGCGGTCAGCCCCATCGCGCCGGCGCCCATCATCAGGGTTGCGCGCTTGCGGGCGGAAAGGCGGGGCTTCACACCGAAGACTGCCTGCGCGGCCTTGCGGGCGCGCTTCAAATCCTTGCGGTGGTCGCGATGGCCCTTGATCCGCGAGAGCAGGCCCCTGGCCCCCTTTTGCTGCCCGGCGTGCGGCGTCGAGGTCCATTTCTCGTCATCGAGCGGCCTGTCGTAATCGCTGAACAGCGCGCGGATGCGCTCGGTCTGGAGCTGGTTGGCAACGGATGACGGACACTGGGAGGGCAGGGGCGGCATGGCCCCTTGGTCCTTCTCGGTTTCCTGCGTCATCTCGTGATGGTCCTAAACTGCGAATGGTGGTCGGCTGTCGCTTCACTCACTCAACGGTCGGCAAGCCGCGAAAGGTCCACGGCTTGCCGCTCGCAAACCTCCATTCGGCATTCGGACCCTATGGCCTGATCGGCGGGGGCGAAGGAGGTGGCGGCGGCCTCGGCTGGGCGGGCGGTGCGGGAGGTGGCTCGGGCGGGTTTAGCACGCTGTCCTCGGTCTGGAGGTGGAGCTCGCGCCCCTTCTCGCCGGTGCCGTCGATCAGCACGATGGAATGCGGACCGGTCCTGACGACGGCAGGGCTGGCAGCCAGCATCCGCATCACTTCCCAGGCACCCTTGTCGGCGGCCCGTTCGACCGCCTTGCAGTTGCCGGGATCGCCTTCGACGCGGGACAGGCGGGCATCCTCGCCCCACCTGATGGCGACGGGCGTCTCCGGGCATTGCGACCAGACTATCCGGCGCGGGCCAATGGTGATGACGCCTGCATTCTCGCCGATGCCGAAACCGGAATGTCCCCAGCCGTCGTAATTGTTTGCCGAAATGGGAATCCAGCGGCCCGTTATCTCCGAAAGTTCGGGAGTATTGGCGAGGCGCCATGCCTCGGGCCTGACGAGGACCAGCTCGCCCGCCGCGCTTGTCAGAATTATCCGGTCCTCGCCTGGTCGGGTCACTTCCGGGTTGGAACCGAAGAACCCGAAGAAGCGCCCGTCGCGGTCTTCCCAGTCGGGCGGGCATCCCATCAACGTTTGCAAGCGCGATCCGTCGCCCGTGTCGCGCAGGATCGCGTCCGCGCCCAGGCTGGCGGCATTGCCTGAATGGTTGCAGCCGACCGAATAGGACAGGCCGTCCTTTCCAACCTGCACATAGGCACGGCGCCAAGGCGTGCCGTTCTGCCAGCCCGGTTCGAAATCCCCGAAACTCTGCACCAGCCAGAAGCCCTCGATATCCTCCAGCGAAGTGACCGGATCGCCCGGCCAGGTCGACGAGCTTTCGGTTTGGGTCGCGGCTGGCTGGTCTGCCGCGGGTCCGGAGCATGCCCCTAGCCAAGCCATTGAGAGTAGGGCGGTAAAACCGGCGCGGTGCAGCTGGGCGATCATGGTGGAGAAACGCACTGCAGCGCCATCGGGGTCCCGCGCTTGCATTCGCGCCGGCCTTTCCCACATCGCTGGAACTCTCGCGCCGCTCGTCCGCTCCCTGTTGCAGGGCCCTTCGCGCGGAACGCGGCCCTCTTGACCAAAGCGAACAATTCGGGAACACGCTCTCCCCATGGCACTTACGCAAATCTCGGTACGCGGCGCGCGTGAACACAACCTCAAGGGCGTCGATATCGACCTGCCGAGGGACAGCCTGATCGTGATCACCGGGCTGTCGGGCTCGGGCAAGTCGAGCCTGGCGTTCGACACGATCTATGCCGAAGGGCAGCGGCGCTATGTCGAGAGCCTGTCGGCCTATGCGCGCCAGTTCCTCGAGATGATGCAGAAGCCCGATGTCGAGCATATCGACGGCCTCAGCCCTGCGATCTCGATCGAGCAGAAGACCACCAGCCGCAACCCGCGCTCAACCGTGGCGACGGTTACCGAGATTTACGACTACATGCGCCTGCTGTGGGCGCGGGTGGGCGTGCCCTATTCGCCCGCCACCGGCCTGCCGATCGAGGCGCAGACCGTCTCCAACATGGTCGACCGCGTGATGGCGCTGCCCGAAGGCACGCGGCTCTACCTGCTCGCGCCGGTGGTGCGCGGGCGCAAGGGCGAATACCGCAAGGAACTGGCCGAATGGCAGAAGGGCGGCTTCACCCGCGTGCGCATCGACGGCAAGATGTACGCGATCGAGGACGCGCCCGCGCTCGACAAGAAATTCAAGCACGACATCGAGGTGGTGGTCGATCGCCTCGCCGTGAAGGAAGGCATCGAAACGCGTCTGGCCGACAGTTTCGAACAGGCGCTGAAGCTGGCCGAGGGGCTGGCCTATGTCGACCTCGCCGACGGCGTCGTGCCGGGCAGGGAGGGCGAGGCCGACAGCGGCGGCGCGATGAAGGGTGCCGGCATCCCCGCCAACCGCATCGTCTTCTCCGAGAAGTTCTCCTGTCCCGTCTCCGGCTTCACAATCGAGGAGGTCGAGCCGCGTCTGTTCTCGTTCAATGCGCCGCAGGGGGCCTGCCCGACGTGTGACGGGATCGGCGAAAAGCAGCTGTTCGACCCGCAGCTGGTCGTCCCCAACGAAGCGCTGAGCCTCAAGAAGGGCGCCGTGGTGCCCTGGGCCAAGTCGAACCCGCCGTCGCCCTATTACATGCAGGTGCTCGCGAGCCTTGCGAAGGAATACGAGTTCAGCCTCGAAACCCCGTGGGAGGATTTCGACCGCGAGATCCGCGAGATCATCCTCTACGGCACCCGCGGCCGGGCCATCCCGCTCACCTTCAAGGACGGGCGCAAGGAATACACCGTCCGCAAGCCGTTCGAAGGCGTCATCGGCAACCTCAACCGCCGCATGCTGCAGACCGAAAGCGCCTGGATGCGCGAGGAGCTGGCCAAGTTCCAGACCGCCCAGCCGTGCGAGACCTGCCACGGCAAGCGTCTCAACGAGAAGGCGCTCAGCGTGAAGATCGCCGGAACCGACATCGCCACGCCCACCAAGATGAGCGTCGCCGATGCGAAGAAGTGGTTCCTCGCGCTGCCCGACCAGCTGAACGACACGCAGCGCCAGATCGCGCAGGCCATCCTCAAGGAAATCAACGAGCGGCTGGGCTTTCTCGACAATGTCGGGCTCGATTACCTCAACCTCGACCGCACCAGCGGCACGTTGAGCGGCGGGGAGAGCCAGCGCATCCGCCTCGCATCGCAGATCGGCAGCGGCCTGTCGGGCGTGCTCTACGTGCTCGACGAGCCCAGCATCGGCCTCCACCAGCGCGACAACGACCGGCTGCTGGAAACGCTCAAGCGCCTGCGCGATCTCGGCAACACGGTCATCGTGGTTGAACATGACGAGGACGCGATCCGCGCCGCCGACCACGTGGTCGACCTCGGCCCGGGCGCGGGCGTCCACGGGGGCGAGGTGGTGGCGCAGGGCACGCTCAAACAGGTGCTCAAGTCCAAGACCTCGCTCACCGCCGCCTATCTCAACGGCACGCGCGAGATCACCGTCCCCGCCGTCCGGCGCAAGGGCAACGGCCACCAGCTGACCGTCCACGGCGCGCGGGCGAACAACCTTCAGGACGTGACCGCCAGCCTGCCGCTCGGCACCTTCACCTGCATCACCGGCGTATCGGGCAGCGGCAAGTCGTCCTTCACTATCGACACGCTCTACGCCTCTGCGGCGCGCGCCCTGAACGGCGCACGCGTGGTCGCAGGCGCGCACGACAAGGTCACCGGCCTCGAATATTGCGACAAGGTGATCGAGATCGACCAGTCGCCCATCGGCCGCACCCCGCGCTCCAACCCGGCGACCTACACCGGCGCCTTCACCCAGATCCGCGACTGGTTCGCCGGCCTGCCGGAAGCGCAGGCGCGCGGTTACAAGCCCGGCCGCTTCAGCTTCAACGTCAAGGGCGGCCGCTGCGAGGCGTGCCAGGGCGACGGGCTGATCAAGATCGAGATGCACTTCCTGCCCGACGTCTACGTCACCTGCGAGGAATGCGGCGGCAAGCGCTACAACCGCGAAACGCTGGAGGTGAAGTTCAAGGGCCACTCCATCGCCGACGTGCTCGACATGACGATCGAGGATGCGGAGGAATTCTTCAAGGCCGTCCCCCCGATCCGCGACAAGATGCACATGCTGAACGAGGTGGGCCTGGGCTACGTCAAGGTCGGCCAGCAGGCGACCACGCTGTCAGGCGGGGAGGCGCAGCGCGTGAAGCTGGCGAAGGAACTGTCGAAGCGCAGCACCGGCCAGACGCTCTACATCCTCGACGAGCCCACCACCGGCCTGCACTTCGAGGACGTGCGCAAGCTGCTCGAAGTGCTTCACCGGCTGGTGGACCAAGGCAATTCGGTTGTGGTGATCGAGCACAATCTCGACGTCATCAAGACCGCGGACCACATCCTCGACCTGGGCCCCGGCGGCGGCGTGCGCGGCGGCAAGATCGTAGCGCAGGGCACGCCGGAGGACGTGGCTGAGGTGCCGGAGAGCTATACGGGGCAGTACCTCAAGCCGATGCTGGAACGGCAGCGGGAGGCGGCGGAGTAGTCATGCAACATACATGGACATATATTATATAATACACCATAGAGCGATTCTCAACGAAGGAGAATTGCTATGTCTAAGAAATATCAAAAACTCACAGAGTACCTCGCATCAATCGACGATACCGAATGGGAAGCAACCTTCGAGCAGATCGAGAGGGTTCTCGGATTCCGCTTGCCAGAAAGCGCGAGGCAGCATCAGGCTTGGTGGTCGAACCAGATGCGCTCGCAAAGCCTCGGCTGGCAATTGGCCGGCTGGAAGACCACCGCGCTCGATCTCGAAAATGAGCGAGTGACGCTGGTTTATGTGGCGGGTGACGATCCCGACAAGCGCAGCGCAAACGCCAAACCGCTGACCATTCAGGCCGCCAAGGACGGATTGGCAGCCGCTTTCGGGGTGGACCCGAGCCAGGTCGAGATCACTATCCGTGCCTGAAGGACGAGCCAGCCGACTGCAGGGGCTGGCGAATTCCTTGGTTGTGATCGAACACAATCTCGACGTCATCAAGACCGCCGACCACATCCTCGACCTCGGCCCCGGCGGCGGCGTGCGTGGCGGCAGAATCGTCGCGCAGGGCACGCCGGAGGACGTGGCGGAGGTGCCGGAGAGCTATACCGGGCAGTACCTCAAGCCGATGCTGGCACGGCAGCGGGAAGCGGGTTAGTAGGGCTGAGCTAAAGTTTAAATGATAGCCGAGGGACGTCATCGAATTTCCAGAGCGCTGCGATCATGCCCCGCTCTTCCGATGTGATTATTTCGGTCCCTGTCGCATCTTCCAATGCGTCTACTCGTCGTAAAATTTCATAGCGTGCGTCCATCGTGAACGGGCCCAATCCTTCGGAGCCATTTCGGCGCTTCTTCCAGCGTGCATTTGGGTCGTTGCGGAATTCAGCGAGCCAATTTCTGAACTCCAGAAACGGGGACAATTGGGTATACCCAGAACGAATAAGCTTCTCAGCTGACTTGTCTTTTCGCACAACTGTACAGGTCCAGCATCCAAATCTGCCTGATCCGCACGGCGGACTTTGAGGAGATTTGATGATCGGACACTCACCCGAAGCTCCCCTGTAAAGATCCTCTAAATCAGACGCGCTAATTGACCGAGGCTTAGTCAATCCAAAGATTGCATCCCACACTGCAGGCACGTCTAATTCTAAAATCGGCAGGTAGACGTCGTAAGAGAACGTTGACTCCCTCTGTCTTTGCCAGTGGCTAGAGCCATTTTTCTCCAACGAACGCGTGCGTTGCTGACTTTCATCGCGGCGCAATCCCAGTGCAACGACAGATTGCTCAGCAGTGGCCGCCTTCAAGAAAGAGGCTACCGGATTGATGCGCAGTGCCTTCGTACACCATCGGAAGCTGTTGGTCGGCGGCGGATAACCGCGACCGATAATCTTCACGAAGAAAGACTCTTGCACCGGTGCTTTCAGAATTGTCGTCCTGATGGGGAGCCCATCAAGTTCCGCTTCGCGATTTATGTCTTGAATTTGATTCTTGATGTATTTGTCGAGTATCTGGTTCTCGACGCCCGTGTCGCAATAAATCAAATCGAAGAATGGTGGCTTCTTCGTCGCGAGTTTCCAGGCCGAGAGTAAAATTTTTAGCGTGGCGGTAGAGTCCTTGCCGCCTGAGTAGCCAACTATCCACCTACTATCATGCCTTACCTCCAGCGCCTCTGCAGAATGTTCAATCGCAGATAAAACGGGGTCATTCATCTACGAGCCTTTTCGAAGTCCGCTTTGATTTCTGCAGAGCGGTAATCGCGCATGTACTCAAGTTGCTCTGTGCTCAACTTGACATGCTTTTTGGTAACAACAGATTGGAGCAGCAGGGAAGCAATTCCTATTGTCGCAAATAAAATATAGATTTGACCGCTATCAAAAATACCAAAGTAGTAAGTAAAAAAAGAAAATAAAGAAAATATGATAGATATCACGGAAAGGTCTGCGAGGCTTGTCCAGATAAAGCCATTGGACATAATTATCTCCGATTTCACCTCTAGAGTTTTGTCGCGATCAATTTGACGATAGAAGATATTCATTATCTTCGATTCCGGAGTCTTTCCGTCATCCGGCTCCCCTATGATTTCGAAGATTATCTTTCGGATATTCCCTTTTATCTCTTTATGGTAGCCGTGGTTTGTCCACTTTCTAAGCGGAAGCGCGCTGTAAGCGAGCACTGTCAGCAACGCAGGAAGGTTGAAGAGAGCGCTCTCGAAACTCTTTGGGGCTGCTAGCGCGGGAAGCCCGAGATTCTCCGCTGCAATGGATTGGAATGAGAGAAAAATGAAAACGGGAACCGCTAGCCTCCATTTTTTCAACGATGCTCTCGTCATTCGATCCTCCTGCAGTTTATCTAGCTATTGGCAGTGATTGTCGTTGCAAATCCCTGGCCTAGGAATTTCCACTCCCATAGTGCCCAAGAACTTCAACAAGTGGTTGAATTTTGGATGTCCTACTCGCCAAACCCCCTATAACTAACCCGGTTCACTCCACTCCATGAGGTGAACCATGAACGCTCTCGTCCCCATCGAACCCGCTCCCACCGCCGGCCCGCACGGGGAGGGGCACACCGTGTTCTCACCCGCGCGGCAGGCGGAGTTTCTCGCCAGTCTCCAGCTGTTCGGCAATGTCCGGTTTGCGTGCCGCGCCGCGCGGGTCTCGGCGCAGACGGCCTATCGCCAGCGGCGGGCGTCGGCGGCGATCGCGCGGGCGTGGGATGCGGCGCTGCTCGCGGCGCGCGCGCATGCGGAGGCTACGCTGGCGGAGCGGGCGATCGAGCGGGTGGAGGAGGCGGGGTTCTACCACGGCGAGGAGGTCGCGCGGCGGCGGCGCTATGACAGCCGCCTGCTGCTCGCGCACCTGGCGCGGCTCGACCGGTTGGAGGAGCGGCCCGAGGTGGTCGCGGCGCTCGCCACGCTCGACGGGGATATCGAGACCTTGCGCGAAGGGTGCGCGCTGGAAGACCGGCCCAGAGCCGATGCTGCCGATTCTGCGGAGGCCGCCGGAAATTCTCCCCAGGACCCTGTTCCATCCGTTCCACCCTGTAGGATGTGCGGAGGGCAATGCGACGATCCGGACGCCAAGCTGACGCAGGCCGATTGCCAGTGGTTCGGCAACCGGCTCGAGCGGTTCTACGACGCGCGGCCCGATGGCGTGGAGAGCTTTGCCCAGCTCGCCGGGTGGGAGCTCGACCGCCACGAGGTGGAGGCGGTGCAGATGGAAGCCTTCGAGGCGGGCGTACCCGAATGGTGGCTGCTCACTACGGAGGAGGAGCTGGCGGCGGCGCTGCGCGCATCGGGCGGGGGCGATTGTGCTAACCTGTCCGAAGGCGTACCTTCCCCTGCGGAAGGGGAGAGATCATGCGTGCAGGAAACTGGTTCATAGCGCTGGGGGCACTCGCACTGCCCTGCGCGGCGCAGGCGGCGGCCTACATGAAGTTCGACGGCATCAAGGGCGAAAGCCGGATCGCCGCAATGGGCTTCAAGGGCGAGGGCGAGGGCTTCACCGGCGGCGTCAGGGTCGCGAGCGGGGACGTGACCGGCGACGGCACGGCCGATGCGAGCGGTGATGGCCGGACCGATGCGGGCGACTACACGGTGTGGCGGGACTCCGCCGGGGCTGCCTCGGCCGCTCCGGGCGATGTGGCGGCGCCGGGTCCGAGACCGCAGGCGGCCAGCCTGCTGCTCCCCGCGGTGCAGAAGGTGCGCGAGGTGGCCGCGGCGCGGCCTGCAGGCATGGCGTGCGAGGTCGGCGCGACCCTGCGCAACCTGACCATCCGCAACGAGGAAACCGCACAGGTGGTGCGCGTGCCAATGGCGACCGTCACGGCCTGCTCTGCCGAGCAGGTGACGCTCAACTTCTCGAAGGTGGAGGCGATGGATCCGGCGGAGCGGCCCCGCAGGGCCAGGACGCGCGAATAAGGGGTGCGCGGGGCGCTCGCTCAGTCGAGCAGCGCCAGTTCCACTTCGCCGTGGCCGCGGTTGACGATGCCGATCTCCTCTGCCGCGGCGCGCGACAGGTCGATCGTGCGGCCGCCGTGGAAGGGGCCGCGGTCGTTGATGCGGACCACCACCGACTTGCCGGTGCGCGGGTTGGTCACCGAAACGCGGCTGCCGAAGGGCAGGGTGCGGTGCGCGGCGGTATAGCTGTTCATGTCGAACCGCTCCCCGCTGGCAGTGCGGCGGCCGTGGAAACGCTTGCCGTAATAGGAGGCGACGCCCGATCCGAGCGAGGTGCCCGCAGGTTCCGCCTCGACGACCGGCTCGATCGTGGCGAGGTCGACCACCTCCGGACCCGGCGCAGGCGCTTCGGGCAGAGGCGCGTAGGCGGCGAAAGTGGTCGCGAACTGGGTGTCGGTTACTGGGGTAAGTTCACGCTCTTCGGAATGACCGGCGGTACCGGGCAGCGTGAGGGCTGCGAAGAAGAGCATGCTGCGTAGCGCGCGTTTGGCCATGAATGGACCTCCCGTTCGGTTCGGGAGGCTATAGAGGACCCCGCAAGCCGAGTCGTTAAGGCCAGGGGCGGCTGCCTCGATTTGGCCACAGTTCGTCGCGATTGCGCCTTCGCGGCGCGGACCGGGCGCGCTTTCCTACAGCATGTCGTGGGTGGCACAGGGCAATCACACTATCGCGTGATTCGAGAGTCTGCATGCCTTGTCTGGAAGAAGCGGGAATGCGGGAAGGGAAGCCCCAAAGCAAATGGGGCCGGCATTGCTGCCGACCCCACTCTCACCGATGCGTGGTCTTGTCCGAAGACGAGAGCTTGGCATCCGATGCTTTTCCCTTCTGTCCGTCCGAAGACGGTCTTCCGGGTCTGTCACCGGCGCTCGCACCGGCATCCGGCTCCACCCTCCAATCAGCCCGGTCCGGTCGCGTCGTGGCCGAAGCCATTCGCTTACCTTCCCCAGCCGACCTTCGACGGGCGGCTCCGCAGCCCGACCTTCCGTTGATGGCCGGAGCCTCGAGCGGTTGCATCACCATCCGGTCCGAAGACCATTCTGCGACGCCTCCTCGGCATCCGACCGGGTTGGTCCGGCCCGTAATGGGATGTTACGCGTCTCCGTCATCGACCCACCTTGCGTCTGGCCGAAGCCTTCTGCACGAGGGTCTCGAAAGTCGCGCGGACAGATCCCGCTACGTCTTTCCGGTTCCGAATTTCCCAAATCTTTCAGGCCGTTAGACCGTCTGGACCGGAAGCTTTCTTCGCCGTTCCGATGAATTGAAGCTGCGCCTGATCGCCCGATTCTTCAAGCTTGCAAGACGCGAGTTATCCACTTTCCCCCGAATTCGCTGTGGACGGAGGTGGATAAGTCAACGGTTCGTCGCAATTTCCGGAAGGCGAGCGCTGGGAATGCGCAATTTTGCGCTTCCTGCACGCGATTTCACGCAATTACCGGTCGCGCTTGGCCAGCAGGCGGAGGCGCAGGGCGTTGAGCTTGATGAAGCCTTCAGCGTCCTTCTGGTCATAAGCGCCCGCATCGTCCTCGAAGGTGACGTGCGCTTCGGAATAGAGGCTGTTGGGCGACTTGCGGCCCACCACCATCGCATTGCCCTTGTAGAGCTTGAGCCGGACGGTGCCGGACACCTTTTCCTGACTGAGGTCGACGGCAGCTTGCAGCATCTCGCGCTCGGGGCTGAACCACAGGCCGTTGTACACCAGCTCGGCATAGCGCGGCATGAGCTCGTCCTTGAGATGCGCCGCCCCGCGATCGAGCGTGATCTGCTCGATCCCGCGGTGGGCACGGGCGTAGATCTCGCCGCCGGGGGTTTCGTACATCCCGCGGCTCTTCATGCCGACAAAGCGGTTTTCCACGAGGTCGAGACGGCCGATACCATGCGTGCGCCCGAGATCGTTCAGCGCGGCGAGTAGGGTCGCCGGGCTCATCGCCTCGCCATTCAGGGCAACGCCGTCGCCCTTCTCGAAATCGATCGTGATGTATTCGGGCGTGTCCGGCGCGTTCTCCGGATGGTCGGTGCGCGAATAGACGTAATCGGGCGTCTCTTCCCACGGATCCTCCAGCACCTTTCCTTCCGAAGATGTGTGCAGCAGGTTCGCATCGGTCGAAAACGGGCTTTCGCCGCGCTTGTCCTTGGGGACGGCGATCTGGTGCGCTTCGGCCCATGCGATCAGGGCAGTGCGGCTCGTCAGATCCCATTCGCGCCACGGGGCGATCACCTTGATGTCGGGATCGAGCGCATAGGCCGAGAGTTCGAAGCGCACCTGGTCGTTGCCCTTGCCGGTCGCGCCATGCGCAATGGCGTCCGCGCCGGTTTCGTGCGCGATCTCGACGAGGCGCTTGGAAATCAGCGGGCGCGCGATCGAGGTGCCGAGCAGGTAGTCGCCTTCATAGCGGGCATTGGCGCGCATCATCGGGAAGACGAAATCGCGCACGAATTCCTCGCGCAGGTCCTCGATGAAGATGTGCTGGTCCGGGATGCCCATGGCGCGCGCCTTGGCCCGGGCCGGTTCGATTTCCTCGCCTTGGCCGAGGTCGGCGGTGAACGTGACGACTTCGAGACCGCGTTCCACTTCGAGCCACTTGGCGATGACGGAGGTATCGAGGCCGCCGGAATAGGCGAGGACGACACGCTTGATATCGGACATTCGGACACACCTTTCGATTAAGGGGGGCGCCGCTAGCAGGAGCGCGACGCTGTAGGCAATCAAGAAGCGCTAAGTTGCGGGAAAGATGGCGCGCTGACTGGTTCGGCGCGAGGCAAGACCCTAGATTGGCAGGACACGGCGGGGGAGGGCGTAGCTGATGGGCATGTGGAGCAAGGCGAAAGGGCTGGCGCAGCAGGCCCCGCCAGAACGCAACCGCTATGTCGATTTCCTGCGCGCCCTGTCGATCCTTGCCGTCGTGGTCGGGCACTGGCTGGTAGCTGCGCCCTATGTCGATGCGAGCGGAAAGGTGGTCGGCGGCCATCTGCTCGGGATACTGCCCTGGTCGCAATGGCTCACCTGGAGCTTCCAGGTCATGCCGGTGTTCTTCCTCGTGGGCGGCTATTCCAACGGCGTGAGCTGGGCTTCGACCCGCGCGAAGGGCGGCCATTATTCCGACTGGTTCGCCAGCCGCATCCAGCGCCTGATCAACCCCGTATTCCCCGTGCTGCTGGTCTGGGCCTCATTCGCCTTTGCCGCCACGCAATTGGGGATGGCGCGCGAGACGGTGCGGATGGCGGTCTTCCTTGCGCTGATCCCGGTGTGGTTCCTCGCGGTCTATCTGCTGGTGACCGCGCTCGCCCCGCTGACGTGGAAGCTGTGGGAGAGGCTGGGCTTCGGCAGCGTCGCCCTGCTGGTGGCAGGCGCGGTTGTGGTAGACTGGCTGACGCTAGCGCGCGGCGTGCCTTACGTGAACTTTGCGAATTTCATCTTCGTGTGGGTCGGCATCCACCAGCTCGGTTATGCCTGGCAGCAGGGGAGGCTGGGGCCGAACAAGGCGCTGGCGCTGTTCCTCGTGGGCCTCGCCGTGCTGCTCGGCCTCACCGTCTATGGCCCGTACCCCATCGCCATGATTGGCGTGCCGGGGGCAGAGATCACCAATTCCATGCCGCCCACGCTCGCGCTGCTGGCACTGGGCATGACGCAGAACGGGCTGGTGCTGGCGCTGGAGCCCTGGGGCAGGAAGCTGCTCGACAATCTGACGGTCTGAACCGCGACCGTGCTGATGAACGGCATGAACATGACCGTCTATCTCTGGCACCTGACGGCCTACGTGCTGGTGATGGTGGCGACATGGCTTTCAGGAGGCATCGGCCTGCGCGTCATGCCGGGCACTGGCGAATGGTGGCTGGGCCGGCCTGTATGGTTCGCGCTCTGGATCGCGGCCCTGCTGCCGCTGATCGCGATCTTCGCCCGCTACGAGCGCGGCAGCGTCCCCGCCGCCCGCGAGCGCCCGGTACCCCGCCTGCGCCTCGTCATCGGCATGATCGCGATCTGCGTGGGGCTGGCCATGACCGCCGCCATCAGCATCGCCAGTCCGGAAGGGGTGACCGGCGTGCGGCTATGGGTGGTGGCGCTGCCCTTCGTGGGAGCGGCGCTGGTGGGGTTCGGGCCGGTGTATCGGTGGGCGAAAGGCTGACTAACGAGGTAAGAGCTTCGCCTCCGCCTCGGCCATATAGTCGCGGGTGAACGGCAGGGCGTGGCGGCTGCGGGCGAACTGGATCTGGTAGTTGCCCATGCCGCCCCATTCGAAGGCCGCTGTCGCCCCGGCGAGGTAGAAGGTCCACATGCGGTAGAAGCGCTCGTCGTACATGGCGACGATAGACTCGCGGTTCGCCTCGCACTTGGCGTACCAGGCGCGCAGGGTCTTCGCGTAGTGCAGGCGCAGCGTCTCGACGTCGGTCGCGATCAGGCGGTACCTCTCGCTTGCCGCGACCGTCTCGGACAGGGCAGGGATGTAGCCGCCGGGGAAGATGTACTTGCGCGTGAAGGCATCGGTCGTCCCGGGCGATCCGAAGCGGCCGATGGTGTGCAGCAGCATCACGCCGTCTGCCTTCAAAAGCGCGGTACAGGCCTGGAAGAAGGCTTCGAACTGCGGGCGGCCGACGTGTTCGAACATGCCGACGGACACGATCCGGTCGAAGCTTTCGCCCCGCGCGGCAAGATCGCGGTAGTCGACGAGTTCGAACTGCACGCGGTCGCTCACGCCGGCTTCGCTCGCCCGGACGCGGGCCAATGACAGTTGCTCTTCGGACAACGTAATGCCGTGGACGCGCACGTCGCAGTGCCGGGCAAGGTAGATCGCCATGCCGCCCCAGCCGCAGCCGATGTCCAGCACGTGCTGGCCGGGTGCGATCGCCAGCTTCGCCGCGATATGCGCCAGCTTGGCCTCCTGCGCCTCGGCGAGTGTCGTCGTCTGCGTCGTCCAGTAGGCGCAGCTGTATTGCATGTGCTCGGCATCGAGCATCAGCCGGTAGAAGTCGTTCCCGATGTCGTAGTGATGGGCGATGTTGCGCTTGGCACCGATCCGGTTGTTGACCGATTCCCGCGCGAAGCCGAGCGAATTGAGAACCCGCTTGCGCAGGCTCGGCCCGCGCAGTTCGCCGCCGCGGTCCCAGGGCTGGTTGCTGCGCATGAGTTCGACGAGCTCCATGATCCCGCCGCGCTCGACCACCAGCCGCCCGTCCATGAAGGCCTCCGCCGCGCCGAGCCGGGGATCGAGGAGGATGTCTCGCGGCGCGCTGTTATCGGTGAAGCGGATGGCGACGTCACGAAAGCCCTCTGCGGGCGTTCCAAGCTTCTCGTGCGTGCCGTCGGCATAAGCGACCTCCAGCGTGCCGGATTTGACCACCGATCCCAGGAAGCGCGTGAGAAGTCGCTTGCTCATGAGCACGATGGATATGCGTTTTCGCACGCGCTGTTAAGTGACCTGTCGCGCCCGGCGGCGCGTGGTGGTAGGCTTCATCCCATGGCAGAGGCGAAAACCACGATCACGGACCAGTCGCCTGCGGACTTCATCGCCGGGGTGGAACCCGAGCGGCGCCGGGAGGAGGCGCTCGTCCTCGATGCCCTGTTCCGCAAGGTGACCGCGGAACAGCCCGTCATGTGGGGGCCGTCGATCATCGGCTATGGCCAGTACCGGACAACCTATGCCAGTGGACGCGACGTGCACTGGATGCGGACCGGTTTCAGCCCTCGCAAGGCGAAGCATTCGCTCTACCTGATGGGCGGCTATTGCGACGAGCTGACCGGCCAGCGCCGCGATGCGCTGCTGGCGAAGCTGGGCAAGTACTCCACCGGCAAAAGCTGCCTCTACATCAACAAGCTCGCCGACGTGGACATGGCGGTGCTGGAAGAGATGCTTCGCAACGACTGGGACGCGATGGCGCGGCTCTACCCCGAATAGTCAGATCCCCGCGTACCACTGGTATCCGGCGCGATCTTCCCAGTAGCCCCCTTTTCCGCCGCCGATATCGTCGAGGCTGGCGACCGCTTCGATGGCCGTGAGATACTTGGCGTGCTTGTAGCCCAGCTGCCGCTCGATCCGCATGCGCAACGGCGCCCCGTTGCGGATCGGCAGCGGTTCGCCGTTCAGCAAGTGCGCCACGATGGTCTGCGGGTGGTAGGCATCGATGAGGTCGACGCTCTCGTAATAGTCCTGCCCTTTGAGGTTGTCGGCGCAGCGGAACACGATGAACTTCGCTTCTGGCTTCAGCTTGGCCGCATCGAGCAGCACGGACAGCTGCGGCCCGGTCCATTCCCCGATCGCGCTCCATCCTTCCACGCAATCGTGGCGCGTGACCTGCGTGCGCTGCGGCAGGCGCCTGATGTTGTCGAGGCTGAGCGAAAGCGGTGTTTCCACCATCCCCCGCACTTCCAGCCGCCAGTCGGCAAATCCGTTCGCCGCCTGTGCGGGATAGTCCCCGTTCTGGGGATCGACCGAGCCATTGCCGCGGAAAAAGGGAGAGACTGCACTGCGCGGGAATTCCGGGGCCAGCGCCTTGCGGTCCTGCAGGAAACGGTGCGCGTTCTTGTGCCAGCCTTCCGCAGCGCCGAGCAGGCGCGATCCCGTCTCGCTTTCGGCAATCTTGTTGCAGCCAGCGACGAATGCCGCGCCCATGACGGCAAGGAACCCTCTACGCTTCATCGCTGCGGCCCCCTGTAATCATCGCGCCCACCTGCTTCACCGGACCGGACAGCAGCACGAGTGCCAGGTGGACAAGAAAGAAGCCGAACAGTGCGAAGGCGAAGATGAAGTGCAGGCTGCGCGCCGATTGCCTGCCTCCGAGCAAGTCGACCATCCAGCCGAGCACCGGCTCGATACCCGGGCTGATTGCGAGTCCCGTGAACACCATCATCGGGAGGAACACGCCGAGGACGAGTCCGTAGGCGAGCTTCTGGAGGAAGTTGTACTTGCCGCCGCCGTGGTCGAAATCGAGCTTCAGGTGACGGAGGATGTCTTCGCGGATTGCCGGCCAGCGCCATTCGCTGCGCGCGGTCGCGATGTCGCGACGGAAATGCCGGTTCAGCAGCATCGCGGCCCACATGAAAAGCAATCCCAGCGCAAAGGGCCAGGCCGTCAGGATGTGCCAGTCCCGCGCAAGTGCGAGGTCGTAATAGCCGGGAATGGTCATCCAGTCGGGAAAGCGGGGCACTTCGAGCCATGCCTGCGAGCGCGAGAAGCCCCAATCGCCCCAGTAGAGCAGCCGGTGCGCGTTCGAGATGGTGAGGCCCGACATGAACAGGACCACCACGCACACGAGGTTCACCCAGTGCCACATCCTCGTGGAAAGGGCGTGGCGCTTCACGATGCCCCGGCCCCTTCGCGGGCGAGATAGATGACATCGCGGTCCTGCCGCATGAGGTGCTGCCCGCTGTCGATGTAGAGCGTCTGGCCGCTCGCCAGCGCTCCCGAAGCGAGGAAAAGGGCGGCATCCGCGATTTCAGCGGGTCCGGTACGGCGGGCGAGCAGGTTCAGGCGGTGCGACACTTCGGCTTCCGCGTCGGACTGGTCGTGGCTCGGCAGGATTGCACCAGGCGCCAATCCGTAGATCCGGTCGTCGGGCTGCGCTGCGCCCATCGCCAGCATCGGGATGGTCGCGTCCAGCGCGTGCTTGCTCATGGTGTAGCTGAAGAAGTCGGGGTTGGGGTTGCGCAGCTTCTGGTCGGTGACCTGAATGACCCTGCGACCGCCCTGCGCCCGGGCATGGGCGAGAAAGGCCTGCGCCATGCGCGCGGGTGTCTGGGCGTTGACCTGCATCGCCCGTTCGTTCGTCGGCAGGTCGAGCGCGGTTACATCGTCCCACTCGAACAGCGAGGCATTGTTGACCAGCACCCGCCAGTCATCGAGCCGTTCTGTCAGATTGCCGATCATCGCCAACGCCGCCTGCATGTCGGACAGGTCGCAGCGGACCGTTTCGGCAGAGGGCAGGGTGGCGGCGAGCGCTTCAGCCTCGTCGCTGGAATCGCGGTAGTGGATGACCACGTGCCATCCGGCAGCGGCAAAGGCGCGGCTGATCGCGGCACCGATCCGTGCCGCTCCGCCCGTCACGAGCACGGCAGGAGCGCTCATCGCGTACTCCTACAGGGTGGAACGGATGGAACACGGTCCTGCAGCAAAAACGCCGCCCCCGACGGATCGGGAGCGGCGCCATGTATCTTGGGAAGGCTTTGCGGTCCTTGCATGCCCAACGCCTAGCGGCGCTGGCGCAGGTAGGAAAGCCCTACAAGGTCAACGGCAGCTCAGGCTGCCACGGTCGATTTCGCGTCCGACCACGGCGCCGATCGCACCGCCGAGGATCGCGCCGAGCGTCTTGTCGCCGCGGCCGGCGAGCTCATGGCCGGCAAGGGCGCCGACGCCTGCGCCGATCACCAGGCCGGTCGTGCCATTGTCGCGCTTGCAGTAGTAACGGCCATCGCGGCCACGCCACATGTAGCTGTCACGGGTGATCCGGCGCGGTTCGACGTAGTAACCGCGCGAATCGTACATGGCGCGGTCCTTGGCGCGCTTGCCGTGGGCCGGGGCCCAGTGTGGCGGGTCAGCGGCAGCGGGCGCTGCGGTGCCAAGGCCGGTGAGGGCCATCGTGCCGGTAGCAAAAGCGAGAGCGATCTTCTTCATTGTGCGGTCCCTTTTAGGATTGTTCGACCGCCAGAATGCGCCGGCTATTACAACCGCGCCTGAACGAATGCGCTTAACCCGAAATTAGCGATAAACCGTGGGGAAACGCGGGACGAGTTGTTCGCAATTCAGAGCTTTGCGGCTGCCTTGCCGCGCCAGACCTCGCTCAGCCGGTTCATGTTGGCGAGCGTTTCGAGGTCCGCTGGCGAGGGCGGATTCGCCTTGTCATAGAGCGCTGCGAACACCCGTGCGACGGACCATTCCGGGTTCACGGTCTCGATGCGTTCGAGCCTGTCGCCAGCGGCGGCCTCGCCTTCCTCGATCACGCGGTAGTACCAGCCGCACCGCCCCGTCTCTAGGATGCGTGCGACCATGCCCTTGCGCTGGAAGCGGTGTTCGATTTTCCAGCAGGGCTGGCGGCCCTGGCTGATCTCGAGGATCGCGGTGCCGAGGCGGAACCGGTCGCCGACATGGACCTGCGTTTCCACGAGGCCGAGCGACATGAGGTTCTCGCCGAATGCGGCAGGGCCTGCGAGCAGTTCGTGGCCGCCGAGCCAGTCGTTCCAGTCGGCATAGTGGTCGCCCGGATAGTGATGCACCGCCATGTCGGCCCCGCCGTGGTGCTTCGTGTCCGCGACCATGTCGCCTTCGATGCCGAAGGCGCGGATTTTTACCCGTCCTGCGACCGGAGCCTTTGCGATTGCGCTCGGTTCGGCACCGTTGAAGGGCTTCGGCAGGCCGACGCAGATCGCCCGGATTTCGCAGGTCATTGCGTACCTTTCCTGACCGTCAGTGCGTACCAGTCGCGGCGCGTTCCGTCGGTGCTGGCGGCATTGTACGAGTAACGATGCTCGATCATGAAACCCACCTCGCCATAGAGCGCATCCAGCCAGTCCGAAGTTGGCAGGCTCGACCATCGACCCGTGGTGTCGCGTCCTTCGTCTGGGTGTTCTTCGTCGCCCAGCTTGTAGTTCGCAAAGTGCAGTCCTCCGGGTTTGAGGGCCCGGGAAATCCTGGCGATCACCGGGGGAAGGTCCGCACGCGGCAGGTGATGCAGGCAGGCATGTGCCCAGATGGCGTCGTAGCGCTCGACCGCAGCGAGCTCGTCGAAGCGCATCTGCCGGGCGCCGACGTCGAAACGCTCGTTCGCCTTGCGGACCATGGCCGCGGCCCCATCGGTCGCGTCGAGGGTGAAACCGCGTTTCAGGATATGCGCGGAATCGAGGCCTATGCCGCAGCCGAGTTCGAGAATTTCCGCGCCCGGCGCCAAGCGGTCTAGGAACGGGTCAAGCAGTTGGTGGCGATCTTGCGCACTGCTGGCTGTATAACGGGGCGCTGCGCGCTCGTAATAGGCCAGCGTTGCGCTATCGCTCACGCGGAAGCAGCCTCTGCCGCCTCGCGGTCCAGCTGGGCGCGGCTCTTCTTCTCGGCCGCCGTCTTAAGCTGGCCGCAGGCCGCGTCGATGTCGCGCCCGCGCGGGGTGCGGACCGGCGCGCTGATGCCGCCTTCGAACACGATATCGGAAAAGCGCTTCACCCGTTCCGGCGTCGAAGTGTCGTATTCCGCGCCCGGCCAGGGGTTGAAGGGGATGAGGTTCACCTTCGCCGGCAGCTTGTAGTGCTTGAGCAGGCGGACGAGCTCGCGCGCGTGTTCGTCGCTGTCGTTCTTGTCCTTGAGCATCACGTATTCGAACGTGATGCGGCGGGCGTTGCTGGCGCCGGGATAGGCCGCGCAGGCTTCGAGCAGTTCCTCGATGCCGTATTTCTTGTTCAGCGGCACGATCTCGTCGCGGATTTCCTTGGTTACCGCATGGAGCGAAACGGCGAGGTTCACGCCGATTTCTTCGCCGCAGCGGTCCATCATCGGCACGACGCCGCTGGTCGACAGGGTGATACGGCGCTTCGACAGGGCCAGCCCGTCGCCGTCCATGACGAGCTTCAGCGCGCCCTTCACATTGTCGAAATTGTAGAGCGGTTCGCCCATGCCCATCATCACGATGTTGGTGAGCAGGCGGCCGTCGGAGGTATAATGGCCCTCGTCCTCAGCCTCGTCGAGGCCGGCCATCGAACCCTTGGGCCATTCGCCCAGCGCATCGCGCGCCAGCATGACCTGGCCGACGATTTCGCCGGGTGTCAAATTGCGCACCAGCTTCATCGTGCCGGTGTGGCAGAAGCGGCAGTTGAGCGTGCAGCCGACCTGGCTCGACACGCACAGGGTGCCGCGGTCAGCGTCGGGGATGAAGACCATCTCGAAGTCGTGGCCGTCGGCAGTGCGGAGCAACCACTTGCGGGTGCCGTCGACCGAATGCTGGGCCTCGACCACGTCGGGGCGGCCAATGACGAAGCGTTCCGCAAGCCACGGGCGCATCGTCTTGGCGATGTCGGTCATGGCCTCGAAATCGGTTACGCCGCGGTGGTAGAGCCAGTGGAACACCTGCTTGGCGCGCAGCTTGGCCTGCTTGGGCTCCAGCCCTGCGTCGGCGAAGAGTTCGCGGATGCGGTCCTTGGGCAGGCCGATCAAATCGATGCGGCCATCGGCGCGCGGCGTGATGTCACGCGCGACGGGAACCGGGTCGATCTGCCCGGGAATGCTCATGAGTGTCGTGTCGGCCATGGGAGCGCCGCATATAGTCGCGAGCGCACGCAAAGGAAAGGGGCGCGACCAATCCGCAAAAGCGCATTCGGTTTCCGCATTCTGCGCCCAATTCAAACCGCTTCGTCGATTTTTCCGGTTCGCGTCGTTTCGTCGCACAACGTGTGCAGCTCGTCGACAATTTTGTTGCACAAAAACAACGCGCTCTTGTTGTGCAGCGTTCATGAAACGCGACGCCCGCCGCTCCGTTGAATGGGTCCACGCATCGCTGACGGTGCGTAGAAAACAACAATGGAGTTACCCAATGAACAAGTTCGCAGCCCTTCTGGTCGCAGGTACGGCAGCAGCAGTCGCAACCCCCGCCATGGCGCAGGATAACACGCCCTTCACCGGCCCGCGCGTCGAAGTGCTCGGCGGTTACGACGTGAGCAAGGCCGGCAGCACGGTCGATGACGACGCCAACGAAGACAACGACCAGTCGATCGAAGGCATCGGCTACGGCGTGGGCGTCGGCTATGACTTCAACGCCGGCGGCGTCGTCCTCGGTCTCGAGGCCGAACTGGCTGATTCCACCGCCAGCACCGAGTTCGAAGACGGTGATTTCGAAGGCTTCGGCCTCGGCGAAGTCGAAACCGGCCGCGACCTTTACGTCGGTGCTCGCGTCGGCGTGCTCGCCCAGCCGGACCTGCTGATCTACGCCAAGGGCGGCTACACCAACGCCCGTTACAACGTCGAAAGCTCGTTCGACGGCGAGCAGTACAACTCGAAGATCGACACCGACGGCTTCCGCGTGGGTGCGGGCGTGGAATACGCGCTCAACCCGAACACCTTCGCCAAGGTCGAATACCGCTATTCGAACTACAGCGATGCGGAACTCGACTTCGAAGGTGACGCGCCCGACGTGGACCTCGGGGAAATCGACACCGATCGTCACCAGGTCATGGTCGGCTTCGGCTACCGCTTCTAAGCGTAGCTGAACCGATGGACGGGGCCGGTAGCCATCGTGCTGCCGGCCCCGTTTCTATTTGCGCCGTGCGCAGGCCAGCGTTGCCGCGTCCAGCGCGCTGGCTGCGCCGCCGAGCCGGTAGGTGGCGGAATAGCTGCGCCCGTCGGGCCCGCGCGAGCGGACTGTCATTTCGCTGGCAGAGCGCATGGCTGAAACGATTGCCGCATCCATCTTCGCGTCGCGCGCCCAGGCCCCGTCGCCTTCGGACCTCAAGGCAAAGCTCTGCCTGCCGATGCGCAGCGTCGCGCTCTTCGATGGGGCTGGGCGGGACAGCTTGAAATAGACCTGTCCGCGAATGCGCTGGCGCGGCCAGGTGCCGACGCTGGCATAGGCCCCTCGATTGGTGGCGCCGCGATCGGGTATGGGCGAGGAAATCGCATAACAACGCGGCACGCTGGCATCGCGAAAGGCGCCCCAGTCTCCGAACACGCCCAGGCCGTCCTTCGCCGCCAGCGGCGCGGCGAAGAGCAGGGGGAGAGAGGCGACGAACAGGCTACGCATAGTCGATTGCCACGATTTCCCATTCCTTGTCGCCCGATGGAAGCCGCACGCTGCGCAAATCCCCGATGCTTGCACCCTTTAGCGCGCGGGCGAGGGGGCTGGACCAGCCGATCCTTCCGGCACTCGCGTCCTGTTCGTCATCACCGACGAGCGTGACCACTTTCTCGACATCGTCCTCGTCCGCCAGCGTGACGCGCGCGCCGAAAAAGGCACGGCTCTTGTCGGGCTGTTCGGAAGGTTCGATGACTCGCGCGGCCTTCATCCGCCGGGCGAGATGGGCAAGCTCGCGGTCGATCTCGCGCATGCGCTTGCGGCCATAGAGGTAATCGCCGTTTTCGCTGCGATCGCCATTGCCCGCAGCCCAGCTGACGATTTCGACGATCTCTGGGCGCTCTTTGCCCAGCAGGTGGTCGTAACGCGCCTTCATCGCGGAATAGCCCGCCGGGGTGATCGGATTGGTCTTGCCCTGCATCAGGCGAGGGGCTCTAGCGCCTATCAGCGCCCGACGTAATGGCGAATATCGCGTTCGTAGGGGGCCGACTTGTCCGGATGCAGATTGGCGTAGGTGACCGCGTTGCCGATCACGCGCATGACGTAATAGCGGGTCTCGAAATTGGACGGGATCTGTTCGATCCACGAAATCCAGTCGACCGCTCCGGTGCGGGGATCGCCATTGAGACGCAGCCATTCGTTCACGCGTCCCGGCCCGGCGTTGTAGGCCGCGATGGCGAGCGGATAGGCGCCATTGTAGCGGTCCATCAGCCGCGCGAAATGCGCATCGCCGAGGCGGATGTTGTAGCTCGGGCTGTCGGTCAGGTTCGCCGACATATAGGTGATGCCGAGCTTGCCCGCCTCTTCGCGGGCGGTACCGGGCATCAGCTGCATCATCCCGCGCGCGCCGGCATGGCTGACACGGGTGCGGTCGAATTCGCTTTCCTGCCGGGCAATCGCATGGACCATCGTCCAGTTCGCGCCCGAGTGGGTGGTCACGGTCGGGAAGCCGAGCCATTCGAAATCGGCGAAATCGCGCTCGCCAGCAACCATGCCGGCGACGACGGCCATTTCTTCAAGGCCTGTCTCGCGTGCCAGTTCGGCGACGAGGGCCATTTCTTCGGGCGTCCTGGCATTTTCGGCGATGGCTTCGAAGAAAGCGCGTTCCGTCTGCCAGGCGCGCCGGTTGCGCGAGATTTCGCGCAGGGCCTGCGTCAGCGGCTGCGCGTTGAACGCGGCACGCTGTTCCGGTGAGGGCTGGACGGGAAGGCCGCCGGCGAATTGCTTCATCGGGCGACCCAGTTCGCTCAGCGCGAGCTGGCCGTAGTAATATTCGGGGTGGCGGGCGGCCATTTCCCAATAGCGCTGCGCCTCTTCGCGATTGCCTGCGCGCGCCGCGGCGCGGCCAGCCCAGTAGAAGCCCTTGGCGCGGGTCAGCTGGCTTTTTGCCGCAGAGCCGTAGCGATAGAACAGAGGGGCGGCTTTCGCGCCGTCGCCCATCGACCACAGCGCCTTCGTGCCGCCGAGCCACATGAGGTCGGTGTATTTGTCGCGCAGCTGGAAGCTGCCCTGCGAGATGTCGGTGCCGGGGGCAAACAGGTCGTCGACCTTGCTGGCAATCGCGATCGCCTGCGAGGTGCCCGCACCCTTGGCGATACGCAGCGCCTCGACGACGAAATCCGTGCCGTCGAAGGCGGGGGTGGATGCCGGTGCGCGGGTTGCGAGAAGGTTCACCGCTTCGGGCAGGTTGCCGCTGCTGCGCCTGTAGCGCGCAAGATTATAGACGTAGCCGGCATCGTTCATCGCGCCAGCCGGAACCCGCAGGCCGATGCTGGCCGGATCGGTCCCCTGCAGGAGCGAGAGGCGTGCTTGCGCCATATCGCGATAAGCGGGCGACACGCGCACGATCTGGCGCACTGCCGCTTCGGATTCGCCCTGCCAGAGCAGCGCATCCATGCGCGCATCATGGTCTTCGGGGCCAAAGCGCTGGCCGAACAGGCCCTGCATGTAAGCTTCTGCCGGGCCGCTCATCCGGCCTCCGCGCCAGGCCGCGCGGGCGAGGTCGAAGGCTTCGGGCCGGTTCATCGCGGCAAGGGCGAGGGCATAGCGCGCCTTGGCCCCGTTCGATAGCGGTGGGTACTGTTCGAAGAAAGCGACCAGCGATTGCGGCGAGACCGCATCATTGTCGAGCGCGGCTTCCGCGCGGCGCTGGATCAGTTCCGCCTTCGGGAAGTTGGGATATGTGGAAAGGAAGCCCGCATATTGCGAGAACGAGAGGTTGTCAGTCTTGGTCAGGTATTCCCACTGCGACAGGGCGGCTGCCATCCGGGTGGGCTGCTGGGCTACCATGGTCCTCTGGGGCACTTCGATCGTCTGCGCGAATGCGGGTGAAGCCAGCGCGCTGCCGGCCAGGAAAACGAACGAAACAAGAGATTTACTGCCCATGCTGGACATAGTGCCCGGCCCCTCCTTATCAGGCGCTGAATGAATTGCGGCACGCGGTGCCACAAAGCGCCCCTTTTCATAGCTCTAACGCAGGACTCGCGTAAATGTTCTCTGGCTCAATTCCGGCTCTGGCGACTCCTTTTCGCGACGGATCGTTTGACGAGGCCGCTTTCCGCAAGCTTGTCGACTGGCAAATCGCAAACGGCAGCAAGGGTCTCGTGCCCTGCGGCACCACCGGTGAAGCCTCGACGCTGTCCAATGCCGAACACCACCGGGTGATCGAGGTCTGCATCGAACAGGCTGCCGGGCGCGTGCCGGTTATCGCGGGCTGCGGATCGAACGATACGCGCAATGCGCTGCTGCACATGAATTTTTCCAAGAAGGCGGGTGCGACCGCGGGCCTGTGCGTGGCGCCCTATTACAATCGCCCGAGCCAGGCGGGCCTGATCGCGCATTTCAGTTTCCTTGCGGAAAACAGCGACCTGCCGATCGTCCTTTATAACGTTCCCGGGCGCACGGTGACCGACCTCGAGGACGAAACCGTGGTCGAACTGGTGCGCAAGTATCCCGACCGGATCGTCGCCATCAAGGATGCGAGCGGAGACCTTTCGCGCGTGGCGGATCACCGCATGGGCATCGGCCATGATTTTTGCCAGCTGTCGGGCAATGACGAATTGTGGCTGCCGCATTCGGCTGCGGGCGGTGCGGGATGCATCTCCGTGACGGCGAACGTCGCCCCGGCCCTGTGCGCCGAATTCCACGAGGCGATTGCTGCCAACGACCTCGTCAAGGCTCGCAAGCTCAACGACAGGCTGTTCCCGCTCCATTACGCGATGTTCTCCGACGCGAGCCCGGCGCCGGCCAAATACGCGCTCAGCCGCGTGCATGACTGGTTTTCCGACGAAGTTCGCTTGCCGCTGGTCCCAGCGAGCGAAGCTTCGCGCAGGGCAGTCGACGAGGCGCTGGAAATCGCAGGCCTGCTCTAGAGCACCTCGTCCTCGTCCAGCAGCGGGGTCGCCGGGAAGGGCGGGGCGCTGGCGGCAAGCGCTTCCACGATGCTGTTGACGTGCTTGCCTGCATGGTCGAGCCCTTCGACCTCGGCGATATGGAACATCGCGTCGCCCTGGTTCACGATGGGCAGAGTTGCGTGGCCGATCACCACGCCGTCGATCGGGCTAACGAGATCCTCGGGATCTTCGCCGAACAGTCCACCGACCATCGCCAGCAATTCGCCCGTACGCACCACATCGCCCGATTTGCAGGCGCGGCGGCTGATCCCGCCTCGGGGCGCCCGTACCCAGGTAGAGCGGCTCGATCGCAGCGGGACCTCGACTTCCTCGAGGCCGTCGTCGGCGTCGATCATGCCGATATGGGCAAGCACACGCAGCACGCCGGCCACCCCGACCTCGATCGCGAAGCGGTCGAGGCGCAGCGCTTCTCCCGCTTCGAGCAAGAGCATCGGGGTCTCGCGTTCGGCAGCCAGCGCGCGCATCGAACCGGGGCGCAGAGGGCTTTCGATGATGATCGGTGCGCCGAAGGCCATGGCGAGTTCGGATAGGTAGGGGCTGCCCGAGGCGATGCGTATCTGCGGTAGGTTGTAGCGATGGACTGCGGCCGAGTGGATATCGATGCCGAGCGAACAGCGGTCTATCACGTTTTCGAGAAAGCAATGTGCCAGCTGTGCTGCCAGGCTGCCGCGTTCCGCGCCCGGGAAGCTGCGATTGAGGTCGCGCCGGTCGGGCAGGTAGCGGCTGTGCGAGACGAAGCCGTAGATATTGACCACGGGTGCGAAGATGATCGTGCCCGAGAGCATTTCGGGCGAGATTTGCTCGATCAGCCGCTGGATCACTGCCGCCCCGATGATCTCGTCGCCGTGGATCGCTCCGCTGACGAAAATGCAGGCGCCCCGTTTTGCGCCGTTGAATACCTTGAGCGACAGCGAGGAATCGAGGCCGGTGACGTGCTGACTGACCGGGATCGAGACCGTCGCGCTGGTCCCGGGAGCGATCACCTTGTCGTGAATGGCAAACGGTTCGTTCGAATTTCCTGCGTCCATTGCCCGCTTTCGCCACGCAGCGGCGCTCTTTGGCAAGCGAATTCGCGCCTGTACCCTTTCCAATCGCGCATGCCTCGCCTACATGCGCCCACCCTATGGCTCGTCCCAAACCCGTCACTTTCGACAAGCAGAAAACCGTCGCCGACAACCGGCGCGTGCGGTTCGACTATCATGTCGAGGATACGTTCGAGGCGGGCCTTGCCCTGCAGGGAACCGAGGTCAAGGCGCTGCGGGCGGGCGAGGCTTCAATCAAGGAAGCCTATGCCGAGGTGCGCGACGGGCAGGTCTGGCTGGTCAATGCCAACATCCCCGAATATTCGCACGGCAACCGCCTGAACCATGAGCCGCGCCGGCCGCGCAAGCTGCTGCTCCATGCGCGCGAGATCGAAAAGCTGTTCGGCGCGGTCGAGCGCAAGGGCATGACGCTGGTCCCGCTGTCGATCTACTTCAACTCGACCGGGCGGGCGAAAGTGGAGCTGGCCCTGGCCAAGGGCAAGCAGTCCCACGACAAGCGCCAGACGATCAAGGACCGGGACTGGCAGCGCGACAAGGCGCGCCTGATGCGGGAGAAGGGTTGAGCTTTTCAGCAAGCCGCAATCAAATCGTGCTAATCCCGTCGCCAGTCATGCAGTTTTCGTCGCCGATATCTGATTGCCGCTCCTTGCGCTTGGCAGGGCCGCGTCCCATTGCAGGAAGATGCCAATGAGCGGGCCCAGATCGAAGACCTGGCTGTCGGACCTGATCCGCAAGCATATGCCCACGCGCGAGGAAATGGCGTCCAACCGCTATTTGCGGCCGATTGCTCACCGTTTCCTGTCGCCCGAACTCTGGCGCTTTACCCGCCGCAGCGTGCCGCGCGGCGTGGCGCTGGGACTGTTCGCTGCCTTCATCGTGCCGCTGGGCCAGATTTTCCTCGCCGCTTTCCTGGCGCTGCCAGCGCGCGCGAACGTGCCGCTGTCGGCCCTCGTGACCTTCGTGACGAACCCCTTCACGCTGCCCTTCTGGCTGGTGGTTGCCAATCGCGTGGGCGAACTCACGCTCAACATCGACGCCACTCTGGGCGCAGGTGCCGCCAATACGCTGGCTGAAGACAGCGGTGTGCTGGCCCGCTGGCTCGAGGTGGGGGGCGTGACTGCTTTCGGCTTCGTGGTGCTCGCCGTGGTCAGCGCGGCGCTCGGCTACCTGATCGCAGGGTTCGGATGGCGCTACATCGTCGCCCACAAGCGCCGCAAGCGGCTGGTGAAGATGGAGCAGCGCCTCGTCGAACGGCTCAAGGAGCACGGCCAGTGAGCCTCGGCAGCCACGGCGACGGGCCCGGCCTCCCGCCCATTCCGCTGCTTTTCGGCATCCTGCTGGCGCTGGCCGTATCGGTCGGGCTGGTCTGGCTGGTCGGAGGAACCTCGCTGGTGGCGCTTGCCTATGGGGGCGCGCTGCTCACGGTTCTGCTGACGCTTCTGCTGGCGGCACGGCTTAAAACGCCCGAGGAGACGGCCCAGCTGACGCAGCCCGACTGGGCGGTCACCGCCGCCGCGATCGAGAACCGGCGCCGGGCCGTTGCCATCATCGACCGGGCCAACCGGCTTGTGTGTGCGAATGCCACCTACGAGGCATGGTTCGGCGGGCAAGGCGCCCCGCACGAAATTGCGCTGGACGATGCGTCGCGCAAGCGGCTCGCCGATGCGGCGCGGCAGGCATGGCGCGAAGGGTCGGCCGAAACCGACGAGCTGTCGACCCCGGCAAGGGATCGCAACTTCACCCTGCAGGTCGAGCGGGTCGGCCGCGGAGAGGACTACCTCGTCTGGCGTTTCGGCGAGCGGATCGACGACAAGGGACAGGAAGGCGTTGCTGACCGCATTGCCGGACCATTCGGCGCGCTGCTGTCTGCTTCGGGTATCGAACTCGCGCTGGTTGCACCTGACGGTATCGTGCAGTCGGCCACTCCCGGCCTCGCAGAACGGGCGCTGGGCGAGCAGGGCGGATCGCTGGTGGGTCAGGAATTCGTGCAGCTCCTGCGGTCCGACGACCGCGACCGTATCTTCTTTGCGCGCGAAGGCCAGCAGGGCACGCCCCAGACGCTGGTGCACATCCCGCTCGACCAGCCCGACGGCGATGCTGGCGCACCCGCCGACAAGGCCCCGTCGCTGATGCTGCTGGTCGACAGCAATGTCGGCATCGGCGGTGGCTGGCAGGGCAGCGGCAAGGCGGCCATCCCGCAGCTGGAGGCGCTGCTTTCCGCGCTGCCGCTGGGACTGGCGCTGACCGACCGCGACGGCCGCTTCCTGTTCGCCAACAAGGCTTTCCTGCGCGCGGTCGAGCGCGAGGAACAGGGCCTGCCGCAATTCCCCTCCGACCTCGTCGTGCGCGAGGACAAGCCGGCCATTGCCGACACCGTGCGCCGCTTTGCCAAGGGCGCGACGTCGAGCGGCGACATGGCCGTGCGGCTTGCAGGCGACAAGGAAGAGCCGGTGTCGATCGGCCTCGCCGGTGTGCGAGGGCTGGGCGATGCGGCGGTGCTGCTCTCGATCACCGATTCCACCGAGGAAAAGCGCCTGCGCCGCCAAGTCGCGCAGGCCACCAAGATGCAGGCTGTCGGCCAACTGGCAGGCGGTGTCGCGCATGACTTCAACAACGTCCTGACCGCCATCATCGGCTATTGCGACCTCATGCTGCTGCGCCACACGCCGGGTGACAGCGATTACGATGACATCCAGCAGATCAAGGCCAACTCTAACCGCGCGGCCAGCCTGACCCGCCAGCTGCTCGCTTTCAGCCGCCAGCAGACGCTGCGCCCCGTGGTCCTCCAACTGCCCGACGTGGTGAGCGAAGTCAGCCAGCTGCTCAAGCGCCTGATGGGCGACAAGATCGAGTTCGCCGTCCGCCACGACCGCGAACTCGGGCCTGTCCGCGCCGACCCGCAGCAGCTTGAACAGGTCATCATCAACCTTGCCGTGAATGCGCGCGATGCCATGCAGGCCCATGCCGCGCGCTCGGGCAAGGAAAACTGGAAGGGCAAGCTGACCCTTGCCACCCGCCGCGTTTCCGCGCGCGACGTGCGCAAGATGGGCATCGATATCATGCCCGCCGACGATTACACCGTGCTGATCGTGCAGGACACGGGCGGGGGCATTCCCGCCGAACACCTCAGCAAGATCTTCGAGCCGTTCTTCACCACCAAGGAACAGGGCAAGGGCACCGGTCTCGGCCTTTCGACCGTCTACGGTATCGTAAAGCAGTCCAACGGCTTCATCTTCGCCGACAATATCGGCGGGCCGGACGGTCGCCCTTCGGGCGCGCGCTTCACTATCTACCTGCCGGTCCACAAGGGTGAGATGCCCGTCGTCCAGCGCTCCGATGACAACGAGGATGCCAAGGCCAGCGAATGGTCGGGCGGCGGCAATCTCCTGCTGGTCGAGGACGAGGACATGGTCCGCGCAGTCGCCGAACGCGCGCTTACGCGGGCAGGCTATACCGTGACCACCGCGCGCGACGGCGAAGAAGGCCTCGCGGCAGTTGCCAACGGAAAGACCGAATTCGACCTCATCGTGTCGGACGTGGTCATGCCGGCCATGGATGGTCCGGCGATGGCGCGGGCAATCCGCCGGGTAAAACCGAAGATCCCGATCCTTTTCATGTCGGGTTACGCCGAAGAGCAGTTGCGCAACGAAATCGATATCGACAACATGCACTTCATTCCTAAGCCGTTCAGCGTACAGCAAATAAACGGTAAGGTATCAGAAGTGCTTGGAGAACAGGCCAAGATCGACGCCTAGGCTTTTTCGGGTGCATCTGGCCGCGGGGAGGGACTGCGATGAAGGTGCATTCGATAACGGCTCTGGCAGGTCTTGCGGCGCTGGGGGCGGCACCCTTGCTGGCCCAGTCGGCAGAGCAGGTGCTGGCCGATCCTGACGCGACTGCGCAGGGCGATGTCTCCGTCACCATCTACAACAACGACCAGGCACTGGTTCAGGACGTGCGGCAGCTGGCCATAGGTGCCGGTCGCAGCCGGATCGAGTTTCCGGACGTATCCGCACGCATCCGTCCCGAAACGCTCAGCTTCGCAGCCGCGGGTGCAGGCATCGTCGAACAGAACTTCGACTTCGACCTCCTGACCCCGACCAAGCTGATGGAAAAGGCCATCGGCCAGACCATCACGCTGATCCGCACGAACCCCGCGACCGGCGCTGAGACGCGCGAGCGGGCGACCGTGCTTTCCACCGCTGGCGGCGTGGTGGTGAAGATCGGCGACCGCATCGAGGTACTGCGCGACGACGGCCTGCCGGTGCGCGCCATCTTCGACCGAGTGCCGACCAATTTGCGCGCCCGCCCGACATTGTCGGTCACTGTGGAGAGCGACCGCAGCGGGACACGTCCGGCCTCGATCCGCTATTTGACGCCCGGCCTCGGCTGGAGCGCGGATTACGTCGCGCTGTTCGACGAGCAGCGCGGCACGGTGGATATGCAGGGCTGGGTGACGCTGACCAACCAGACCGGCACGACCTTCCATCGGGCGGACACGCTGCTGGTCGCCGGAAGTCCCGCTGGCGGAAACAACGGCAATTACAACCCGCGCCGCCGCGTTTCACCGCCCCCGCCGCCGAATGCGATGCGCCCCGGCACGGAAACGGCGAACCGCGAGCAGCTGGGCGATTTTTACCTCTATCCCTTGTCCGAGCGCACGACGATCGCCAACCAGCAGACCAAGCAGGTCAGCTTCCTCGACGTGCAGAGCGTGCCTGCCAAGCGGCGTTACGAGCGCACGGTCGACTGGCTGACCAACGACGCCCGCTCGATCAATGTTGCCAGCCAGTTGCAGTTTAGCACCAGCCGCGACCAGGGGCTGGGCGATGCGCTTCCCGCAGGCACGGTCCGCTTCTACCAGCGAGATGCGCAGGGCAACCCGCAGTTCATCGGCGAAAGCGGCATTGGCCACACGCCCATGGGCAGCCAGCTGACCCTGCAGACGGGCGATGCCTTCGAGGTGCTCGTGCTTGCCGAAGTGGTCGAGCGCGAGAAGATCTCCTCGGCCGAATTCGAAAAGTCCGCGCGCTACCGCGTGATCGAGAACGGCAAGGTCATCCGCGATGTCGAAGTCGAGGAGGCCAAGGAATTCTGGCGCACCACCATGCGCTACACCATCACCAACGCGAAGCCCGTCCCGGTCGAGGTCGAGTTGTCGCAGGCGGGCCTCTACCGCGGGTGGTGGTCGGAGGACTACCGCGTCATTTCCGAGGATATCCAGGGTCGCCGGTCCGGCCTGGACCGACGCGAATGGACCGTGCCGGTCGCTGCCAACAGCAAGCGCGAAATCACCGTGACCTACGAGGCGCGCTTCTGAGGCCATCGCGATGAAGTGCATCCTCATCGGACTGGCGGTGTTCGCGGCATCCATCGCGGCTCCCGCTGCCGCGCGCGAGGCAGTCGATGCCTCGAAGCCGCAGAGCCTTGCGGTGACTGTCTATCGCGACCCCGGCCGGGACGAGGACGGCCGGATGAACCGCGACTGGCCCGAAGGCTTTGCCATGATCAGCGAGGTGCGGACCGTCACTCTGCCCAAGGGCGTCTCGACCATCCGTTTTACGGGCGTTGCCGAAGGCATGGTCGCCGTGAGCGCCATCGTCACTGGCCTGCCTGGGGGCACCATCGAGAAGAACCGCAATGCCGAACTGCTGAGCCCGGCGGCGCTGGTCGACCGCTCGCTCGGCAACCGTGTCACCATCACGCGGACCGATCCGGCCACTGGTATCGCGCGCTCCGAAGATGCCATTGTCAGGACGCGTGCGGATGGCGGCCTCGTGCTGCAGACGCAGCAGGGGTACGAAGCGGTGCGCTGTTCGGGCCTACCGGAAAAGCTCGTTTTCGATCGCGTGCCGTCCGGACTTTCCTCGGATCCCGTGTTCTCTATCGATACGCGCAGCGAGGAGGGGGGCACCTACACGGTAACGCTGTCCTACCTTGCATGGGGTTTCGACTGGGAGGCGAACTACGTCGCGCGTCTCCAAGAAGCGAAGCGCGACGGCACGCTGCGAATGGAGCTGCTGTCCTGGCTCACCATCCTCAACGACAACAACCAGAGCTTTCCCGATGCCGATCTGATGGCGGTGGCAGGCACGCTCAATATCGAGAGCGACTTCGACGAATTGTCGGAAGAGCCGATGGCCAATCCCTTGCGGCTGACCTGCTATCCTTTCGGCAGCACGGCGCGCGGGAGTCCGGTCGCCTATCCGCCACCGCCACCGCCACCTCCACCACCGCCTTCGCCCGCGATGATGTACGACAGCGCGAATTCGATCGTCGTTACCGGCGCGCGGGTGCTGAAGGTCTCAGCGGAAGCAGCCGCGCCCGTCGCGGTAATCGCTGCCGAGGAGGCGCTGGGCGACCTCAAGCTGTATCGCATTCCCGAACCGGTCACCGTGTCCGCGCAGGGCCAGAAGCAGGTCGCCTTCCTCGAGAAGGACGCGGTCGAGGCCCGCTTCGTTTACCGGGTCTCTTGCGACTACGGTGAGGTCGATGCCTTTGACGAGGTCGAGTATTTCGATCCCGTCCCGATGCTGCTGGTGACCGCCAACGAGGACGCGAAGGGGCTGGGCCAGTCGCTGCCGATGGGCGGAATGGCGATCTACGAGACGACTGCAGCAGGCGACCTGCTGGTCGCCGAAACCCGGCTGCGGGATTTCGCCCTGTCGGAAGATATCGAGCTGGAGCTCGGGGCGAGCTCGCAGGTCTTCGCCCAGTGCGGCCATGTGGACGACGACGAGCTCGACGATGAAAAGCGCTGGGTCCGCAAGCGGGCGCAGGTATCCAATGCCAATGATGCACCGGTGACCGTCAGGCTCGATCTCGGGATGGCCGGCTACACCAGGTTGCGCAATCTTTCGGGCACGAAGATCAAGGACGGGCGCGTGATCTACGAGTTCGAAGTGCCCGCGAATTCACGCCGTGCGGTGCGTTTCCGGGAGCGCCAGGACTAGTTCGGCAAAAAAATTGCGTTCCACTCTTGTTCTTGTGGAACAAAGGCAGTACACCCTGTTGTGTTGAAGAGTCACGAACGGCTCTGGAAATACGAAAGGGGTATGTGTCATGGCGGCCAGTCTGAAGCTCGTGGAAGGAAAACAAGTGGACGCAGATCGCCAGAAGGCATTGGACGCAGCTCTCGCGCAGATCGATCGCGCATTCGGTAAAGGCTCGGCGATGAAGCTGGGCCAGAAGGAAGCCATGAACGTGGAGGTCATCTCCACCGGTTCGCTCGGCCTCGACATCGCACTCGGTGTTGGCGGCCTCCCGAAAGGCCGCGTGATCGAAGTGTACGGCCCGGAAAGCTCGGGCAAGACGACGCTCGCGCTGCATGTCATCGCCGAAGCGCAGAAGGCCGGCGGCACTGCCGCTTTCGTCGACGCCGAACATGCCCTCGACCCCGTTTACGCCAAGAAGCTTGGCGTCGACATCGACGAACTGATCGTCTCGCAGCCCGATACCGGCGAACAGGCGCTGGAAATCACCGACACGCTGGTCCGCTCGAACGCGATCGACGTGCTGGTGGTCGACTCGGTCGCAGCCCTCGTGCCGCGCGCCGAAATCGAAGGCGAGATGGGTGACAGCCACGTCGGCCTCCAGGCCCGCCTCATGTCCCAGTCGCTGCGCAAGCTGACCGGTTCGATCAACCGCTCCAAGTGCATGGTGATCTTCATCAACCAGCTGCGCATGAAGATCGGCGTGATGTACGGCAATCCGGAAACCACGACGGGCGGCAATGCCCTCAAGTTCTATGCATCGGTCCGTCTCGACATTCGTCGCACCGGCCAGATCAAGGACCGCGACGATATCATCGGCAACTCGACCCGCGTGAAGGTGGTCAAGAACAAGGTTGCCCCTCCGTTCAAGCAGGTCGAATTCGACATCATGTACGGCGAAGGCATTTCCAAGATCGGCGAGATCCTCGATCTCGGCGTGAAGGCCGGCGTTGTCGAGAAGTCGGGTAGCTGGTTCAGCTACGACAGCGTTCGCATCGGCCAGGGCCGCGAGAACGCGAAGACCTTCCTGAAGGAAAACCCCGAGATGTGTGCCAAGTTGGAAGCCGCCATTCGCGGCAAAACCGACGAGGTCGCCGAGGAAATGATGACGGGTCCGGACGCGGACGACTGATCATCACTCCTCGAAGCGGGAGCGCGGGCGGCGCTTCAACCCCTGCCGCCAGCAAGCCGGACTGTCCCCCGGTGCTCCCGATGAAACGGAAAGCCGGTGCGCGCGCCCATTCCATGGCTGCCGCACCGGCTTTTCCGTATCCGCCTATGGTAATGGACCTGCCACGGGCGTAGGCAGGCTGCCGTAACCAGCAGGAGCAGTGCATGACCATCATCGTCCACCATCTCAACAACAGCCGTTCGCAGCGCATCCTCTGGCTGCTCGAGGAACTGGGAGCGGATTATGAGATCAAGGCCTACCAGCGCGATGCGGAAACCAATCTCGCCCCGCCGGAACTCAAGGGCGTGCATCCCCTGGGCAAGTCCCCGGTTATCGAGGACGACGGGCGGATGGTCTCCGAAAGCGGTGCGATCATCGAATATCTCTGCGCACTGCACGGCGGCGAGGCTTGGCTTCCTGCGCAGGGATCGGATGAGTGGGTGGACCATCTGGAATGGATGCAGTTCGGGGAAAGCTCCTTCTTCGTGCCGGTCATGCTCAAGATATATGCGGGCCGTCTGGGTGAAGCGGCAGCACCGCTCATGCCCCGCGTGGACGAACAGCTGGCCGCACACATCGATTTCGCGGAGCAGAATATCTCCGATGACCTGCACTTCGTCGGCAACGGCTGGAGTGCAGCGGACGTGATGATGAGCTTCCCCGCGGAAATCGCGGTCATGCAGGGATATGCTGATCGAGCACCCAAGCTCGCGCGCTTCGTGGAAGCCGTGCATGCACGCCCGGCCTGGCAGCGTGCCCGTGAACGCGGCGGAGCCTATTTCGTCTGGTAAATCCGGGCTGCGGGAGCGGCCTTGCCATGCGAGGGCCCTAACCTTTACAGGGCCCTCGACCAAACGGCCCGGGCCGTCGCTTTCAATACAGGTAACAAGATGAAGATCGCAGTTTTCGGCCTCGGCTATGTTGGGCTGTCCAACGCCATCATGCTCTCCCAGCACAACACAGTCGTTGGCTGCGATGTTTCTTCCGATCGCGTGGCCATGCTCCGGGATGGCACGTCGCCGATCCAGGACGCGCTGGTGCAGCAGTACCTTGCAGAAGCCGACCTCGACCTGACCTTCACGACCGATTTTGCCGAAACCGTCGCAGGGGCGGAGTTCGCCATCGTCGCCGTACCGACCAATTATGATGTCGATACCAATTTCTTCGACACATCCGCAGTCGATTCCGTGATCGAAAACGTGCTTGCGGCGAACGACCGGACGGTCATCGTGATCAAGTCGACCATTCCGGTGGGTTACGTTTCCTCTGCGCGGCAGCGCTTCGGCAGCGACCGGATCATGTTCAGCCCCGAATTCCTGCGCGAAGGGCAGGCGCTGCACGACAATCTCCATCCTTCGCGGATCATCGTGGGTGAACGTTCGGAGCGCGGCCAGCGTTTTGCCGACCTTCTTCTCCAGCCTGCGCTCGACGACGATGTGCCGATCCTGCTGACCGATGCCGACGAGGCCGAGGCGATCAAGCTCTTCGCCAACACCTACCTTGCCATGCGTGTCGCCTTCTTCAACGAGCTCGACAGCTATGCCCTGTCCCGCGGCCTCGACACGCGCCAGATCATCGAGGGCATCGGGCACGATCCGCGCATCGGTTCGCATTACAACAATCCCTCCTTCGGCTACGGCGGCTACTGCCTGCCCAAGGACACGAAGCAGCTCCTCGCCAATTACAGCGAGGTGCCGCAGAACCTGATCCGCGCGATCGTCGATGCAAACCGGACCCGGAAAGATTTCCTCGCCGACCGCATTATCGAGAAGAACCCGGCGAAAGTCGGCGTTTTCCGGCTCGTGATGAAGGCCGGATCCGACAATTTCCGCCAGTCCTCGATCCAGGGCATCATGAAGCGGATCAAGGCCAAGGGTATCGAGGTCATCGTCTACGAACCCGTGATGGAGGAAGACAGCTTCTTCGGCTCGCGTGTTGAACGCGACTTGGCGCGGTTCAAGGCCGATTGCGATGTCATCATCGCCAACCGCCTCGATCCCGAACTGGCCGACGTCAGCGAGAAAGTCTTCACCCGCGATCTGTTCGGAGCGGATTGATGGGTGAACAGCGCACGGCGCTCGTCACGGGTGCTGCCGGTTTCATCGGCTATTTCACCTGCAAACGCCTGCTGGCCGACGGTTTCACAGTCGTCGGCATCGATTCCCTCAGCGACTATTACGACCCGCAGCTCAAGCGCCGGCGGCAGGCCGAACTGCTGCAGAACGCAGCCTTCCGGATCGAGAACGAGCCGATCGAGACGCCCGGCCTGCTGATGCAGTTGTTTGCCGACGAGAAGCCGGATGTGGTGATCCACCTCGCCGCGCAGGCAGGTGTGCGCTACTCGATCGAGAACCCCCGCTCGTACCTAGAAAGCAATCTGGTCGGCACATTCGAGCTGCTCGAAGCGGCACGCGCACACCCGCCGCAGCACATGCTGCTCGCCTCGACGTCCTCGGCCTACGGGGCGAACGAGGAGATGCCCTATCGCGAGACGATGAAGACGGACCACCAGATGTCCTTTTATGCGGCGACCAAGAAGGCGAACGAGGCGATGGCGCATTCCTACGCCCACCTGTTCGACCTGCCGGTCACCATGTTCCGCTTCTTCACCGTGTATGGTCCGTGGGGCCGCCCGGACATGGCGCTGTTCAAGTTCACCAAGGCGATGCTGAACGGCGATCCGATCGACGTGTACAATCACGGCGAGATGATGCGCGATTTCACTTATGTGGAAGACCTCGTGGAAGCGATCCGCCGCCTGATCGACACTCCGCCGGTGCGCCCCGAAAGCCGGGAAGACATCGCGGAAGGCGACAGCCTTTCCCCCGTCGCTCCGTGGCGGGTCGTCAACATCGGCAATTCGCAGCCGGTCCAGCTAGGCGATATGATCGCTTCGGTCGAGGACGCACTGGGTATCGAGGCGAAGCGGAATCTCATGCCGATGCAGCCGGGCGATGTCCCTGCGACATGGGCCGATGCGGAGCTCCTGAAATCGCTCACCGGCTATGTACCGCAAACCGATATCAGGGAAGGCGTCCGCCGCTTCACCGACTGGTATCGCGATTACTACCGGGTCTAGGCGATGACGGACCGGTCGGACTGGGAAGGGCGCGTCGGGCGCAGCTGGGCCGATGAATGGCGCCGGACCGACCGCAGCTTCGGCGTTCTGACGGACAGGCTGGTCGAGGTTGCTGACCGGGAGGCGTTCAGCCTTGCGCTTGATATCGGCTGCGGGGCCGGGGAAACCTCGCTCCGTCTTGCCGATGCCCGCCGAGAAGCGCGCGTGCTCGGCATCGATATCAGCGAAGACCTGCTGGCCATGGCGCGCGAGCGGGTCGGCGATCGTGCCAATGTCGAATTCCGGTTTGCAGATGCCTCGAAGTGGGCGGCGCGCGGGCAGGATCGGCCCGATCTCGTCCTGTCGCGCCACGGTGTGATGTTCTTCGGCCAGCCGAAAGCAGCCTTCGCGCAAATCCGGTCGCAGGCCGAAGAGGGATGCCGATTGGCCTTTTCGTGCTTCCGGGCACAATCCGAGAACGAATGGGCGATGAAACTCGCAGGCGTGGCGTCGGCAGAAGCATCGCCGCCTTCCGACCCCCGTGCGCCCGGTCCCTTCGCCTTTGGCGATGCGGAATACGTGGAGCAGCTTCTTTCGTCCGCGGGCTGGCGCGACGTGGATTTGGAAGCGGTCGATTATCCCATGATTGCGGGCGAGGGGGTCGATGCGGTCGAGGATGCGCTGTCCTACTTCCTCCGCATCGGCCCTGCCGCGGGAGCGATTGCAGCCCTTGATGGTGAACAGCGCGCTGCCGCGATCGAGCGCCTGCGCGAATTGCTGGCCGCGAATTTCGACGGTGAACGGGTGGCGCTTCCCGCCTCCAGCTGGATCGTGACCGCCCGCGCCTGAACTGATCGCAGGCTCTGCACAGTCTGAACGGGCATTCGCGCTTGTCGGCTGCGCGCCGATTGCCTAACTGCGCTCCCATGACGTCGACCAACGAAATCCGCCGCTCTTTCCTCGATTATTTCGCTGCCAACGGGCATGCGGAGATCCAGAGCGCGCCGCTCGTCCCCTTCAGCGATCCCACGCTGATGTTCGTGAACGCAGGGATGGTGCCGTTCAAGAACGCCTTCACGGGCCTCGAAACGCCGCCTGCTCCCCGTGCGACCACTGCGCAGAAGTGCGTGCGTGCCGGCGGCAAGCACAACGATCTCGACAATGTCGGCTACACGGCGCGGCACCACACCTTCTTCGAGATGCTCGGCAATTTCTCGTTCGGCGATTACTTCAAGGAACAGGCGATCGATCACGCCTGGACCCTGCTGACCAAGGAATGGGGGCTGGACAAGGACCGGCTGCTGGTCACCGTCTACCACACCGACGACGAAGCCTTCGACCTGTGGAAGAAGCGCACCGGCTTTGCCGACGACCGCATCATCCGCATCCCGACCAAGGACAATTTCTGGGCCATGGGCTCGGACGGTCCGTGCGGGCCGTGTTCGGAAATCTTCTATGATCACGGCGATAACATCTGGGGCGGCCCTCCCGGATCGCCGGAAGAGGACGGTGATCGTTTCGTCGAGATCTGGAACCTCGTTTTCATGCAGTTCACGCAGGAAAATGACGAAATCGTCGGCGACCTGCCCAAGCCCAGCATCGATACCGGCATGGGGATCGAGCGCGTGGCCGCCGTCATGCAGGGCGTGCACGACAATTACGAAACCGACACATTCAAGGCGCTGATCGGCGCGAGTGAAGCGCTCACCGGCGTGAAGGCTGAAGGCGACCAGCAGGCCAGCCACCGCGTGATCGCGGACCACCTGCGCTCCACCAGCTTCCTGCTGGCCGACGGCGTCCTGCCGTCCAACGAAGGGCGCGGCTATGTCCTGCGCCGTATCATGCGCCGCGCCATGCGCCACGCCCACCTGCTCGGCGCGAGCCAGCCACTGATGCACCGCCTCGTGCCCGAACTGGTGAGCGAGATGGGCGCGGCCTATCCCGAACTCGTCCGCGGTCAGGCGCTGATCCAGGAAGTGCTGGAGCGCGAGGAAACGCAGTTCCGCCGTACGCTCGACAAGGGGCTAAAGCTGCTCGACGAGGCGACGGGCGATATGGGCGAGGGTGGCACGCTCGACGGCGAGACTGCCTTCAAGCTCTACGACACCTATGGCTTCCCCTACGACCTCACCGAAGACGCGCTGCGCAATCGCGGTATCGGCGTCGACAAGGCCGGCTTCGATGCCGCCATGGCGAAGCAGAAGGCGGCTGCCCGTGCTGCCTGGAAGGGTTCGGGCGAAGCCGCGAGCGAGGAAGTCTGGTTCGACATCGCCGAGCGCGAAGGCTCGACGGAATTCACCGGCTACAGCTCCGACACGGGCGAGGCCGCGGTGGTCGCGCTGGTCAAGGATGGGCAGGAAGTCGCCAGCGCTGCTGCGGGCGATGAGCTGATCGTCCTCACCAACCAGACGCCGTTCTATGGCGAAAGCGGTGGCCAGACCGGCGATGCCGGCCGCATCTGGACGCCCGAAGGCCTCGAGATCACTGTCAGCACGACCAACAAGCCGCTCGGCCGCCTGCACGCGCATGTCGCGAAGGTGGAAAAGGGCAGCGTAAAGGTCGGCGATGCGGTGCATCTGGAAATCGATGCCGATCGCCGTGACCGCATTCGCGCGAACCATTCGGCGACGCACCTTGTCCATGCAGCGCTGCGCAACCGGCTCGGCGACCATGTGACGCAGAAGGGTTCGCTCGTGTCCGACGACCGTTTCCGCTTCGACTTCTCGCATCCCAAGCCGCTTGCGGACGAGGACATTGCGGCGATCGAGGCCGAGGTGAACGCTGAAATCCGCGCCAACGAAAGCGTCGGCACGCGCCTCATGTCGCCCGACGATGCGGTGGCGGCGGGCGCGCTCGCGCTGTTCGGCGAGAAATATGGCGACGAGGTTCGCGTCCTGTCGATGGGCCGCAAGGCCGACGGCGGCAAGAACTACTCGGTAGAACTGTGCGGCGGCACCCATGTTGAGGCAACGGGCGATATCGGCCTTTTCAAGATCGTGTCGGAAAGCGCGGTCAGTTCCGGCGTGCGCCGTATCGAGGCGCTGACCGGAGAAGCTGCGCGTCAGTGGCTGCTCGCCCGCGACGAGGCCGTGCGCGTCATTGCCGGTGCGCTCAAGACCTCGCCGGACGAGGCGGCCGCGCGCGTGTCGGCACTGGTAGAGGAGCGCAAGCGCCTCGAAAAGGAACTCGCCGAAGCCAAGCGCGCTCTCGCGCTGGGCGGCGGCAGTAGCGGCGATGCAGGGCCGGCCGACGAAGAGATCGGCGGCGTTGCATTTTCCGGCCAGGTGATCGAGGGCCTCAATCCCAAGGACCTGCGCCCGCTCCTCGACGAGGCGAAGAAGCGCCTCGGCTCGGGCGTCGCTGCAATCTGCGCTGTCAACGAGGGCAAGGGCGCCTTCGCGGTTGCCGTGACCGACGACCTCACCTCTCGCTTCAGTGCGGTCGATTTCGTTCGCGTTGGAGTCGAGGCGCTCGGCGGTAAGGGCGGTGGTGGCCGTCCGGACATGGCGCAGGGCGGTGGTCCGGACGGTTCGAAGGCCGAGGACGCGATTGCCGCGGTGCGAGAGGTGCTGGCCAAAGAAAACGCCTGACGGTTACCCCCAGGCGTTTTCTATCTCAGTCGGTTCAGGCGGCGGGCGTCTTCTTGGTGATGCCGCTGGAGCCCTGCTCGATATCATAGCCTTCCGTGTCCCCCGGTTTGCCGCGAAGCTGGTCGGGCGCCTGGTCCTTGAGGGGATCGGCCACGTTCTGCGGCTTGAATTTCTCGCTGTTCGGCGTGGGCTGGGTCGGGTCGGGGTTGCTCACAAGAATTATCTCCTTTCCCGATTAACGCACGGAAAAGGCAAAGGTTCTTGGAAAGTCAGCCTTCCGCCGTGCTCGACCTCAGCTTCGGCTTGTAGGTCAGCGCCCCATCCTCCTCGATCCGCGCGCGGAATTCGTCGCGCTTCTCGTGGATGGAAGCTATCACCGGCCCCATGGCGACGCCGATGTCTACAAGCACCGCCTCGGAAAGCTGCAGCGTCGCCTCCAGCGTTTCGGGCACGGCATGGCTGGCACCTGCACGGTAAAGCTCCGATGCATGGGCGATGTCTCGGGCACGCGCGACGATCAGCAGGTCCGGGTGCTCTGCACGAAGTTTCGCCACTAGGCGCTGGGCCAGCACAGGCTCGTCCATGGTGAGGACGACCGCCAGCGCATTGTCGACGCCCAACCTCCTGAGCGCATCCCCTCGGGCGGCATCGCCGAAGGTCGCCCGATAGCCCTTGCGCTTGGCGTTCTCGATCATATCGGCATCGGAATCGATCGCGACATAGGGCTTGTCATGTGCGTCAAGCATCTGGGCGATCAGGCGGCCGACGCGGCCTGCGCCCACGATAATGACGCGCGGTTCACCCTCGTCTTCGGGCGGCAGTTCGGGGGCGGGTTCGATACGGCGGGCAACCATGCGACCGAGTCTTGCCAGCAGGGGCGTGATGGTGAGGCCGATTGCCGTCACGATCTGCCAGAACTGCGCCGTGCCGGGCTGGATGAGCAGCGCGCTGCTCGCCGCCGCCAGCACGATCAGCGTCGTTTCCGAAGGACTTGCCATCAGGATGCCGGTTTCCGCGGCCGTGCTGCGCCGCGCACCCATCAGGCGAAGGAGGACGCCGGTCAGCAGCGCCTTGAATACAAGCACGCCTACGACCGCGACGGCGATGATGCCGAGGTTTTCCCAGATGGTCCTGAGGTCGATGCTCATGCCCACGGTGATGAGGAAGATACCCAGCGCGAGGCCCTTGAACGGCTCCATGATTGTTTCGACCTCGCCGTGGTATTCCGTCTCGGCGATCAGCAGGCCCGCAATCAGCGCGCCCACGATGGGCGACAGGCCCACGGCTGCGGTGGCAAGGCTCGATCCGATCACCACCAGCAGGGCGGCGGCGAGGAAGAGTTCGGGGCTCTTGGTCCGGGCAGCCTGCGCGAACAGGCGGGGCAGGAGGATGCGGCCCGCGATCATCATGACCCCGATGACCAGCGCGCCCTGCCACAGGGTCTGCAGCAGGCCTTCCCAGCCGTCCGCCTGCGCATTGGGCGCCATTGCGCCAAGGACGAAGATGATCGGCACGATCATGATGTCCTCGAACAGCAGCATCGACAGCGCCGCGCGGCCCACAGGGCTGGAGCTGCCGGAAATCGGTAGGACGATGGCGGTGGACGAGAATGCCAGGGCAAAGCCCAGCGCCAATGCGCCGGTCCAGTACTGGCCCATCATCGCCAGTACTGCCGCAATGCAGATGCCGCCGATCATCAGTTCCATCGCGCCGAGGCCGAAGACCAGCTTGCGCAATTGCCACAAGCGCTTGAACGACAGCTCGAGGCCTATGGCGAACAGTAGCAGGATGATCCCGAACTCGGCAAATGGCTCCAGCGCCTCCGGATCGGATATCGTGAAATGTTCGAGCAATGGTCGCTCGTAGACCAATTGACCGAGCCCATAGGGGCCGACAAGAATCCCGATCAGGATAAAGCCGATAACGGGCGTGATGCGGAAGCGGGTAAAGACCGGAATGACCAGCCCGGCAGCGCCGAGGATCACCAGTGCGTCGGAAATTGCGGGAGAAGCCAGTTCGCCGGATGCCATGGGGGTGTCTTATGGGCTGAAACCCGCTCTGTCATCCGGTTAAGGCGAGATGGATCGAAGCTGTCGTCAGGCAGTTCATGATTTGCTCACATGAGAGACGTAGATTTCCTCCAACCAGGTCGCATCGTGAAGAAATACCCCTTCAGAACGTCCCTATCGAGGACCGGCGCCGCGATGAGCCTCGCGCTCATGCTGGCTGCGTGCGGCGGTGGAGGAGGAGGGCCGCCCGTCTCGGCTCCGAGGCCTGCGCCGACGCCCGCGCCGACACCAACACCGACTCCAACTCCAACTCCAACCCCCACGCCGACGCCCACTCCGCCACCTGGCGGGTTTGTCACCGCAGAATACGAGCGGTCGGACGGTCCCGCGTTCCACGGAGCGATTACCGCGTGGGAAGCCGGAGCCACTGGCACGGGCTCGGTTATCGCGGTGATCGACACGGGCATCGACAGCGACAGCCCGGAATTTGCAGGACGCATACACCCCGCATCGCAAGATGTTGCCGGTGACCGCGGTATCGAGGCCGAGGACGATCACGGTACCAATGTCAGCCTCGTTGCAGCAGCCGCACGCAACAACCAAGGCATCGTGGGTATCGCCTTCCAGGCCGATGTCCTTGCACTGCGTGCCGACTCGCCGGGGACCTGCGCCACCGACACTCCGGATGATCCTTCGCTCGGCTGCAGTTTTGCGAACCGCGATATCGCGCGCGGGATCGACGTGGCCGTGAATGCCGGTGCGACCGTGATCAACCTCTCGCTTGGGGGAGGGGCGCCCGGGCAGGCGGTGCTCGATGCGGTGGCCCGTGCATCGGCAGCGGGCGTCGTGATCATTGTCGCCTCCGGCAATTCGGGCGACGGGAGCGACCCCGATTTCGACAGGTTCCAGCCGCTGCCCTTTGCCTCCGCCATTCGCGATGCTGGCGGGAACAACGTCATCATCGTCGGCTCGGTCGATGAGAGCGGGGCGTTTTCTACCTTCGCCAATCCCGCGGGCGCGCAAGCGGACTTCTTTCTGACGGCACGCGGCGAACGCATCTGCTGCGTTTACGAGGATGGCCGGATATTCGTCGGCACGGATACTGACGGCGATTACGTGGTGCTCTTCTCCGGTACGAGCTTCGCAGCACCCCAGGTTTCTGGCGCGGTAGCGCTGCTCAAGCAGGCCTTCCCGAACCTGACGGGGGCGGAGATCGTCGAACTTTTGCTCGATAGTGCAAGGGACGGGGGTGATCTCGGCACCGATACGACCTTCGGACGCGGCATCCTCGACATTGCGCGGGCTTTCCAGCCAGCAGGCGCACTGTCCATTGCCGGAACACGGCTGGCGGTCGCCAGCGGCCAGCCGGTTGCTCTCGGCTCGCCCGCCATGGGCGATGCACTGTCCGGAAATGGCGGGGTGACCACTGTCGCGACGGACAAATACGACCGCGCCTACTCCGTCGACCTCGGTCGCGGGATGCGTGACGGGTTCGAGGACGGCGACCGGCTTAGGGCAGCGCTCGCACCCGGTGGCCGACTCGTGTCGGCCGGCAACGAGCGGCTCGCAATGGGCTTTACGGTTGCGGACCGGTCCGCCGGGAACAGCGGGTTGGAGCCGGTTGCCGAGCTGCTCCTCAGCAGGAACGAGGCTGAGGCGGCACGGGTTCTGGCCGGACGCATTGCAGCGCGCATCTCGCCGAAGCTGCAACTGGGGTTTGCCATCAGGGAAGGCAGCGACGGCCTTGCTGCACAGCTTGAGGGCAGCGATGCTCCGGCGTTCCTGGTTGCGGGGTCGGGTTCTGCCTCTCCGCTACAGGCGCGCGATATGCGCACGATTGCAGCGCGCTATGAAATCGACCCCAGCACCGGCCTCAGCTTTGCCATGGAGAGCGGCGATGTGTCGGTATCCTCCGAAGGCCCGCTGCCGGAACCCGCGCGCGTGCTGTTCGATCGCAACCGCTATGTCCGTGTAGGTGGACAGCTGGACCGCTCCTTCGGCAATTTGCGCGGATCGATGGCGCTGGACTGGATCCGCGAGGACAGCACGGTCCTTGGCGGCTGGTTCGGTGGGACGCTGGGCGGCGAGGGGGCTGAAACGGTCCTGCTGACCGGCACGCTGGGCTACGATATCGCACCGCAGTGGACGCTTGCCGGCACACTGCGCCGCGGTTGGACCATGGTCGATACGGCCGGGCTTATCGGCGCGAACTCGCGTCTTGCGACCGGCAGCTGGTCGATCAATCTCGACCGGCAGGGCGTCTTCAGTGCGCAAGACCGCCTCGCTTTCCGCCTCTCGCAACCGCTGAGAGTTGAGAACGGCGGCCTCAACCTGCGCCTTCCGGTGGGGTACGATTACGCCACCGAAAGCGCCGTGTTCGGCGACCGCCTGCTGTCGCTCACGCCTTCATCGCGCGAGATAGTGGGCGAAGCGCGCTGGAGCGGCCCGATGGGCTGGGGCTGGGGCGGAGCGTCGCTGTTCTACCGCAAGGACCCGTTCCACCGCGCAGACGCGAGGCCCGATTACGGGGCTGCCATCAGCTACCGCGCCACGTTCTGAGGCGTCAGCCGCCGCCCGGATGCTTTGGACCGAGCGGTTCGCGGCGCGGGCGGGGTTTGCCAGGGTGCTTGCCGTCCTCGTCCCACTCGATGCGATAGAGATCGAACCGGCGGTCGGCGAGGTTGCGCACCGTGCCTTCCGCGCGTGCCCATGACAGGTCGGCGAGGTTGATGTCGCTGATCGTCAGCGTTTCCACATTCTCGCTGGCTTCTGCCGCGATGCCGTCGCGGGCGAAGGGGAAGTCGCATGGCGTCAGGATGCAGCTCTGCGCGTACTGGATGTCCATATTGGCGACGTTGGGCAGATTGCCGACATTGCCCGACAGCACGACAAAGCACTGGTTCTCGATCGCACGCGCCTGGCCGCAATAGCGTACGCGCAGATAGCCCTGCCGGCTGTCTGTGCAGAAGGGCACGAAGATGATCCGCGCGCCTTCGTCGGCGAGGCGTCGGCTGAGTTCCGGGAATTCGCTGTCATAGCAAATCTGCACGCCGATCGGGCCGCAGTCCGTCTGGATGACCTCGACCTTGTCGCCGCCCTTGATGTTCCACCAGTACCGCTCGTTCGGGGTGGGGTGGATCTTCTCCTGCGCATGGACCGAACCGTCGCGCAGGCAGACGTAAGCGACATTGTGGATGTCGCCGTCTTCCATGCGGGTGGGGTGGCTGCCGGCGATGATGTTGATGTTGTAGCGCATCGCCATGTCGGAGATGTCGCTGCGCAGGCGCGGGGTGTATTCCGACAGGCGCTCGATAGCCTCTACTGGCGACAATTCCTTCTCCTCGAAGCTCAGCAGCATAAGCGTGAACAGTTCGGGAAAGACGATGAAGTCCGCTTCGTAATCGCTTGCAACATCGATGAAATATTCGATGGCCCGCATGAATTCGGCGTAGTCCGCCACCGCGCGAGCCTGCAGCTGGCAGGTGGCCACGCGCACGGCTTCCACGCCGCGGGGCAGGCGTTTCTTCACCGGCTGGTCGCGTTCCACGTAAGGATTGCGCCAGACCATCATGACCGCATTGGCCATGCTCGCCTTGTCTTCGGGCAGATAGCCTTCGATGATACGCTCGGGCTCGAAACCATTGGCGAGTTGGAAGCGCAGGACCGGGTCGTGCAGTTTCCCCTCGACCACCTTGTCGAGGTAATCCTGCGGGCCTTCGACTCTGCGGCGATAGCGGCGGTAATTCGGCATCCGCCCGGCAAAGACGATGCCGGTCAGGTCCTTCTCTTCCGCCAGCGCGCGGCGCTCTTCATAGAGGCGGCGCCCGATGCGCACGCCGCGCACCTTGGGATCGACGCACATCTCGTAGCCGTAGAGCCAGTCGCCCGTCGGGTCGTGGCGACTGCCGTAGCCGTTGCCAGTAATCTCGTCCCAGTCATGGTCCTGGAATGCGAGCGCCTCTGCTACCTGCATGGTGGCGCAATAGCCCACCACCTCGTCGTCGAGCAGGGCAACGAAACAGCCTTCGCGGAAATTGTTGATCTGGCCACGGATTTCGCCGTGCGTATAGGCGGGCATGTCCTCGTAGACCCGTCGGACAAGGTCGGCGATGCCGCGAATGTCCTTGATCTTGGCGTTACGCACCTCGAGCCGGCGCTGGCCGAATTTCTCGGAGGACTTGCGACGTACAGGCGGGCGTTTTTTCCTGACCGGAGTGCTGTTTGGCATCAATTTTCCGCGTTGAAGAGCTGTTCGACCGATCCGCCATTGCCAGCAAGAATGGCAGCGACGCGGCGGCGTCCATGGTAATAAGGCAAGGCGGGATGATCGGTTCCATCGCGCTCGAGCGCTGCGGCCTGCTCGTCGGACAGAGTGCTTTCGCCCGCGACGTAGTCGGAATACCCTTCCACCTTCCAGGTCGGGAAGGTCTGGGATTTCAGGATCCCGAACCGGCGCCGGATCAGGCCATGCGTGAATTCGTGCGCGAGGACGCTGCCGAGAGAGCGCTTCGCTCCCAGCGCAGGGATGGTCCCCTCTACGGGATCGGTCGCGTTGACTACCACGGCATCGGTCAGAGGTCGCGTGATGGCGAGCGCGCCGGACGAAGTGGTGGCAAGCCAATGCCAGCGCCATCCGCCGTCGGTGACGAAGATCGGCCGCTGTTCGTTCGCGGAAGCGAGCGGCGTGCTCGCCATTCTTTCCTTGACCGTGGAGACGCTGTGCCGGACCATGGCCGGATCGAGCGCGCGCTCCGAACGGATTGTGCCAATCTCGGTTTCTGTAGAGTAGGGAAAGGCCAGCAACTGCGGTGCGAGCAGTGGCGAGGCCAGTAGGAGGAGTGCGGCGCCGCTCAGCAACGACGCCGCACTCTTAAGGCCGGGGCGCTTCTTCAGGCCCAGTTGGCCATTTCCTTCTCGAGGTTCTCGACGATCGCCTCGAAGAACTGCTCGGTGGTCATCCAGCTCTGGTCCGGACCGATCAGCAGCGCGAGGTCCTTGGTCATCTTGCCGCTTTCGACGGTCCTGATGCAGACTTCCTCCAGCGTTTCGGCAAAGCGAACCACGTCGGGCGTATTGTCGAACTTGCCGCGGTACATGAGACCGCGGGTCCACGCGAAGATGCTGGCGATGGGGTTGGTCGAGGTCGCCTTGCCCTGCTGGTGCTGGCGATAGTGACGGGTAACGGTGCCGTGCGCGGCCTCCGCTTCCACGGTCTTGCCGTCCGGCGTCATCAGGACCGAGGTCATCAGGCCGAGCGAACCGAAGCCCTGCGCTACGATGTCCGACTGCACGTCGCCGTCGTAGTTCTTGCAGGCCCAGACGAACTTTCCGCTCCACTTGAGTGCCGCGGCGACCATGTCGTCGATCAGGCGGTGCTCGTAGAAGATGCCGTGCTTGTCGAATTCGGCCTTGAACTCGGCGTCGAAGACTTCCTGGAACAGGTCCTTGAAGCGGCCATCGTACTTCTTGAGGATGGTGTTCTTGGTCGACAGGTACACCGGCCACTTGCGATCAAGACCGTAAGCGAAGCTGGCGCGGGCAAAATCACGGATGCTGTCGTCGAGGTTGTACATCGCCATGGCGACGCCGGGGCTTTGGAACTCGAACACGTCGAGATCGATGTTCTCGCCGTTCTCGCCCTCGAAGACGAGGCGCAGCTTGCCGGCACCCGGGATCAGCGTGTCGGTGGCGCGGTACTGGTCACCGAAAGCATGGCGGCCGACGACGATGGGATCGGTCCAGCCGGGCACGAGGCGCGGCACGTTGTCGATCACGATAGGTTCGCGGAAGACCACGCCGCCAAGGATGTTGCGGATGGTGCCGTTGGGCGAACGCCACATGCTCTTGAGGTTGAATTCCTCGACGCGGGCTTCGTCCGGAGTGATCGTGGCGCACTTTACGCCGACGCCGTGTTCCTTGATCGCATTGGCCGCATCGACCGTGATCTGGTCGTCGGTCTCGTCGCGCTTCTCTATCGAGAGGTCGTAATACTTCAGGTCGATGTCGAGATACGGAAGGATGAGCCGCTCGCGGATCCACTTCCAGATGATCTTCGTCATTTCGTCGCCGTCGAGTTCGACGACCGGGTTGGCTACCTTGATCTTGGCCATGGGTTTCCTGTCAGTTCGAATGGATTTGCGGGCGCTTTAGCAGAGGTGGACGCAAGGGCAAGCTCACTGCTCGCAGCGACGTCGCCCGGCATCCGGTGCAGATGCATGCGAGCCGGATGCACGTGACCCCCCACTCAAGGAATACGGATAGGTATATGCCCAGAATGCAAGCAGTTGCCAATAAGCCTACCGGGCGTTACCAGACAGCCGCTTCCGAAATTGGCGGCAGCAAGTTATATGCTGGACGACACGGCGCGAATTCGGCTGCCGGACCGATTTCCTGCAAGACATATACTTATGAACGAGAACTCGACCATTACGTATTCGGCGCCAACCTCTTCGCCAACCACCGCGGAGCGCAGGGGCATTCACCCGCGCACGCGTATCTTGCAGAAATACCAACTGATCGTGGTCGATTTCGGTGCGATGATCGCGAGCATCATTGCCGCGCTCTGGCTGAACGGTTTGAGCGTCGAGCATCCGACCTTCAATGTGGCGGCAGGCTCCATCCCGGTCCTCTGGATTTGTGCGGCCTATTTCAGTGCCTACAGCAACTCTGCGCTGGTGAGCTATACCAGGTCGGTTTCCGGGTTTGCCCGAGGCCTCATCGCAGCCGTCAGCATCTGCCTTCTATTCCTGTTCGCGGTCAAGGCGACGAACCAGATCTCGCGCCTGAGCCTTTCGATGGGTCTATTCGGAGGAGCGATCATCGCCACGCTGTTCCGCGTCTACCTAGTCCGCAGAAATCGCAGGCGTACCGGAACGTTCGTCGATCGAGTGATCGTTTTCGAAGATGATGTGGCAATTCACCAGTCGAAGAATTTCAGCCATGTACCCGTGACCCACATCGACATCGAGCAGGCCCTCACGAATCCTGCTCAGCTAGAAGCGATCAGCCAGATGGTGGTCGGCATGGACCGTGTTGTAGTTTCGTGTTCGCGCGAGCGAAGGAACGAGTGGAGCAAGTTGCTGCGAGGGCTGGATGTGCAGGGCGAGATATTCGATCGGGCTCTCAACGAGATCGGGATCGTGGGCACCGCTGACCTGGAGGGCAAGCGAACCTTCGTGGTAACACCCAATGCCCTCAATCTGCGCCAGCAGCTGGTGAAGCGTCTGTTCGATATCGTCGTGGCCAGCGTGGCGATTTTCCTCCTGTCGCCCATCCTGTTGGCTGCCGCTATCGCAATCTTGATCGAGGATGGCCGCCCGGTACTGTTCCTTCAGAGGCGAACTGGGCAGGGCAACCGATCATTCAATATCTTCAAGTTCCGCTCGATGTCGCATGCCCTTAGGGACGATGCTGCGACCATGGTCACCAGCCGGAACGATCCCCGCGTGACCCGGGTCGGCAATTTCATCCGCAAGACTTCGATCGATGAACTGCCGCAGCTCTTCAATGTGCTGTTAGGCCATATGAGCGTGGTTGGCCCGCGGCCCCACGCTATCGTCGGTCGCGTGCAGGAACGGCTCTACTGGGATATCGATCCGCGGTATTGGGAGCGTCACAAGATCAAGCCCGGCATGACCGGATTGGCACAGGTACGGGGATTTCGGGGGGCAACACACGAGGAACGGCACCTGACCGACCGAGTGGCGGCCGACCTCGAGTACCTGGCCGATTGGTCGATCCTCAAGGATATCAGGATACTGTTCGCGACGCTTCGTGTCGTGGTGCACGATTCCGCCTATTGAGCGGTGTCGGACCTATTCTTCGATGAAGCGTTGGTCAGGAGCCTGGCCGGGTTCCCGACTGCTACCTGAGCTGCCGGAACGTCGCGCAGTACGACAGCATTTGCGCCGACCGACGCCCCCTGTCCGATAGTGATGCCACCGATGAGCGCTGCACCTGCGCCGATGTAGGCGAAATCCTCGATGACAGGCGTTTCCGGCTCTGTCATCGACCGGTTCCCCAGGGTTACATTCTGCAGCATCGTCACGTTCCGGCCGATCCTGCAGTTCGTCCCGATCACGATGCCGAAGGGATGGGGGACGTAAAAGCCTCCGTCGATTGTGGCGCTGATGGCGATTTCGGACGAGAAAGCCATCTCGAGCATGAAAATGAGGATGCGCGCCAGCGGCTTCCCGATCAGAGGAACGCGTCGAAGCAGTCTTGCGAACCGGTGCCAGAAGACGAAATGGAAACCTGGTCTGAGCAGCAATTGCCTGACGAAGAATCCTGGGCCTGGCTGCGCACCGCACCGTTTGGCCCAGAAGGCGATGTCCATCCCGACGCTTCGGCGGAAGCCATCCTGCCCGGCGTTCTTGTCAGCCTCGGTCATTTCCTTATGCCTTCCCGCGCCACAAGGCGATCGCCTCTCGATATGCGCTCAGGTAATTTTCGACCAGCCTGTTCACGCTGAAAGTCTCGAGTATCCCGGTATCAACATTCTGGCGGGGAGGGCGCTGCGAAATCGCGGCAGACAGGATTTCGGCAAGGGCATCCGCATCCTGGCGCGGGTAGACCTGCGCTCCGGGATACATGGCCGCAACTTCCGGTGATCCGCCGGCATCGCTCACGACGGCAGGCAGTCGATGCGCCATCGCTTCGATAAGCGTACGCGGCATGGGTTCGGGCCAGATCGAGGGGATTACCATCATGTCGATCGAATCCAGAAAGGGATCGACCGGGACGAAGCCGAGCCATTCGATGGGTAAGTCCGAATAGGTACTCTTGAGACCACGAATGTATTCTTGGTCACCATTGCCGGCGATCGACAACTTCCAATCGCTCCTGCCCAGCGAGCGCAGAGCCCGCAGGAGCACTTCGATGCCCTTTTCCGGCTTGATCGCTCCTGCGAAGCCCAGATGGTAGGCTGGGTCCCCGGGTGCTGGGCTGGCGACCGGACGGTTATCGAGGATTCCGGGAACCGCGTTGTAGATCACCCGCGATGGCACGTCGCGGAAGACGCCGAGTTCGCGGTGCCGTTCCACCATGTACGAGCTATTGCCAACCACGAGGTCAACCTCGCTTGCACTCGCAACCTTGCGAGACGTCAGAATCCGGCAGGACAGGCAACGGGATGGACAATCTCTCAGGTCTTTGAACACGCTAGACCTGGAGCACATGATCCCGAAATCCCGAAGGGTATGGACGACCGGCAAGCCCTGACTCTTCGCCAGCGGGATCACCTGCGACCCGAAACCGGTCAGGTTATTCGTATGCACAACATCTGGAGATATTCTTTGAAAAATATCTGCAATCGTTGACTGGTTTACGAATTTCATTCCGTCATGAACGTGCCAGCGTAGTCGAGAGCCGCTACCCCGGCGGATGCCGTCATACGGCCAATAAATATTGCCATGAGCAAGCCGATGAATTTTTACGTCGTCCTTTACCTCGGAAATGTCATCGCCGTCGGTCAGGCATATTACAGTAATATTACATCCAGCCTCAGTAAGTCCCTTGGCAAGGACCTCGACACTTCTTTCTGCGCCACCAACGGTGGAGGGCGGATATAAGCTGTTGAGTAATACAATTTTCATTATTAAATGCGACCTGCGTCGTGCGATTTGCTCTATGCGAACGGGTCTTCCGCATCCAATGCGAAAAATCCGGGATCGTTTTGCCTCCAAATCGGGTTTGGTCAACTCCCGGTGCGGTTGACAAAATGCAGGTGTTTTGTAGACCTTTTGGTGAAGGCGGCACGGAGCGTGTCGTGAAAACAGGAGAATAAAAAATGAAGAAGGTGTTTCTCGCTGCTGCAGTAGCCTCGATGGCTTTCGGTGGCGCTGCTTCGGCTGCTGAGCCGCTCCGTGCCTCGCAGGCGGTTCCGGCTGCTGCCAAGGTTTCGGCCGAAGCTCCGGTGAGCCGCGCTTCGAAGCGTAGCGAACAGAAGTCGGAAATCGGCGGTTCGGCCGTGCTTATCGCCGTTCTGGCCGCTGCCGCTGTGATCGCCGGCATCGTTGTTGCCACCGACGGCGACGACAGCAACGGCTAAGAACTCGATCTGGGGCCAGCCGCTTCGGCGCCCTCGATCCAAGTTTATTAAGGGGCCATCGCCTTCGGGCGGTGGCCTCTTTTTGTTGTCTTCTAGTGAACGTCGGTGCCTTTCGATTTCACGGCGAATCTCGGCCGGAATGATCTTGGCCGGCAGCCGGAAATCTTCCCGGCTATCTAAATCTGCAGGTTTCCGAGGTCGGTTTTTGGTAAGTTGAGCGGTCAATCTAACGCTATATTTAAACGGTTTATCGCAAGTGCGAAAAAACCTAGTGAATGTTGCACTTCGGCCACTCTTTCGATGAGTGTCCCAATTAAATATAGGCCAACCCACTTCGAAGGGGGTCAGCCTTAAAATGCCAAGAAAACGTTCACGCAGGGCCACGATGCAACCGATGCATCTTGGGCTGAGCGGTTTGCTTTTTATCGGTTTCCTGTCCTTCGCCACTATTCTGGGTGGCGGCGGTGTTCCCTCCGTTGGCACGGAAGGGCTCGTCATCCTCGTCGCTCTGGCAGCGCTCGCCTTCCTGACCGTCAAGGCTGACGGTCTGGACGGCAGGCTACCGGCCACTGCCTGGATTGCTGTGGCGGCCCTGCCGTTCCTGATTGCGCTTCAGCTGATCCCGCTGCCAGCGGCGGTATGGACCGCACTGCCTATGCGCGGGTCGCTCGCATCGGCCCTTCAAAGCCTCGAAGGCGATCTCCCCTCCTGGCCGCTATCGATCGACCCTGCTTCCACTTGGTGGAGCTTGGTCAGCCTGGCGCCCCCGATTGCCGCATTCGTGATGGCGTACACCTTGCGGCGTGACCTGGTGCCGGCGGTGCTGCTGGCAATCGCATTGCTGGCGGTGGCCTCCGGATTGCTTGAAGCGTCGCAGGCGCTGGTGGGCGATGTATTCTTTATCCATCCAAGGTCGATAGATGCAGGACCAAGCGGGTTGTTCGCCAACCAGAACTCCCAGGCTACTTTCCTCGTCATCGGAATAGTCGCGCTGATAACGCTGGCCCTCATGGACAAGCGCGTGCGGAAATGGCGACCTGCGTTCGTAGCTGCCGGGCTGTTCCTCGTAGTTTGCGTCCTCATGACGGGTTCGCGCGCGGGCACTACTCTGCTGATCGTGCCTGCGTTGCTCATTGTTGCCGTCGCGTTCGCCCGTTCTTCCAACAAGAAAACCTGGGCAATCGGCTCGGCACTCGGCGCGGCGTCGGTTCCCCTGCTGGCGTTCGGATTGCTCCAGATCGAGCAGGTGAGGAAGCTTGCCGACCGGTTCTCGGACCTCAGCAGTGGCCGTGCGGAAGATATCTGGCCGGATTCACTTTACCTCGCCCAGGAAGCCTGGCCTTGGGGAATGGGTGTCGGCACTTTCCGCCACTCTTTCGAACTTGTCGAGCGTCTGGAAGTGGTGGACCAGACGACTGCGAACAGGGCTCACCAGGACTGGCTCGAATTCGTAATCGAAGCCGGATTGCCTGGCGCAATCCTGCTGGCAGCGGCAATCGCGGCGATAGTGTGGTCGGTGTGGAAGAAGCGCAAACGCCTTGGCCAGGCCGAGGTATTCTCAATCGTCGTCCTTATTGTCATTGCCCTACATTCGACTGTCGATTATCCACTCCGGGCTATAAGTCTTGCTGTGTTGGCCTCAACTGCTATGGCCTGGATACTTTCGGACGGGACGCACCTTGAAAAACGGAAATAAAAACCCTTTCGGCCGGGCAGGCCTCTTTTTGTGTTTGGCGAGCCTCGCTCTGGCAGGGTGTCAGACGACGCCTTCCCAGTCGCTCGCACGCGACGCTGCTGCCTATGACCTGATTTCCCAGGACGACGAGGTCGTGACCTATCGCGTCGGCCCATTTGACCGTCTCACGATCACCGTCTTCAACGAGCCCACCCTTTCGTTCGCCGACATTCCGGTCGATGCCGAAGGGCGGTTCGATTATCCACTTATCGGCACGGTCGATGCCGCAGGCCTGACGACCGAACAACTGACCGGCGAAATCAAGCAGCGGCTCGATGCGACCTATTATCGCGATGCGCGCGTCACTGTCTTCGTGACCAATTCGGCCAGCCGCTTCGTGGTGGTTGAAGGTAGCGTCGAGGAACCTGGCCGTTACGAACTGACCAATGGCCGGGCATCGCTGGTCGAGGTGATCGCGCTCGCGAAGAGCCCGACCCGCACTGCGAAGCTCGACCAGGTCATGGTTTTCCGCAACGAGAACGGAGAGCGCTATGGCGCCGTGTTCAATCTCGCGGACATCCGCAACGGCAAGGCCGATGATCCGATCCTGCGCGGTGGCGACGTTGTCGTTGTCGGCTTCTCTTTCCTGAAAGGCGCGTTCCGCGACTTCCTCACTACGGCACCGTTCTTCAATGTATTCACTCGCTTCTAGCTCCGCCATGGATCCGAGCCAGGAGGTCGTGATCCTCCCGCCGGGCGATCACGCCTATGGCGCCCCCGCTGCACGGACGCTCGATTTCAGGCGCCTGGTGGGCAGTCTGTGGCAGTATCGTCTCCTGATCGCAGGGATTGTGGCGGCGTTCCTCCTGTTGGGGATTGCCGTCACCTTCCTGATGACGCCCAAATACACGGCGTCCGCCACGATCCAGATCGATCAGGAAGAACAGCGCATCCTTGATGCCGAAGACCAGGCCGCGTCCGCCGCCTACCAGGATGCGGACCGTTTCCTTCAGACCAATGTGGACGTGCTCCGCAGCCGTCGCATGGCGGAACGCGTGGCTGAGGAAATGGGCCTTTTCGACAACGATGATTTTCTCGAACTGATGAATGTCGATCCGCCCGGCGAAGATGAAGCCAATCCCGAACTTGCCCGGCGTGACGAGGTGCTCGAAACGATCGAGGACAATCTCGGGATCAGCCTGCCGCAGGATTCGCGCGTTGTACGAGTGAGCTTCACCAGCCCCGATCCTGCGTTTTCCGCGCAGTTCGCCAATACCTTCGTAGCGAGCTACCTGCGCTACAACATCGAGCGTCGCCTCGATAAGACCGCCTACGCTCGCGATTTCCTTTCGCGCCAGCTCGAAGAAGCACGTGAGCGACTTCAGAACGCCGAGCGCGAAGCCAATGACTACGCGCGCAACACCGGCCTTGTTCGGCTACCGTCGACGACACCTGGTGGCGCCGACACTACGATCACCACGATCGACCTTGGTCGCTACAATGATGCGCTGGCGCAGGCCCGCACGGACCGGATTGCAGCGGAAAGTCGCTGGAATAGCGTGGCCAAGGCACCCGATTATGCAATCGCAGAGGCGTTGCAGAACAATGCAATGCAGGATCTCATCGCTGAACGCGCGCGGGTCCAGTCGCTGCTCGAGGCGGAACTCGCGGTCAAACAGCCGACCCATCCCACCGTTATTCCCCTGCAAAAGCAGCTCGACGAATACGATGCCCAGATCTCGCGTCTGGCTGCCGGCGTCCGCGCTTCTATTCGCGACGCCTATCGTATCGCTGCCCAGCGGGAATCCGAGCTTCAGGGCCGCGTGAATTCGCTCAAGGGCGACACCCAGGCCGAACGTGATCGCAGTGTGCAGCTCAACACGCTCACCCGTGAAGTCGAGACCAGCCGCGAGCTTTACGACGGTTTCCTCCAGCGCTTCCGCACGCTGAGTGCAGAAGCGAACATCACCAGCAACAATGTCCAGCAGATCGACATTGCCCAGCAGCCCATGGAACCGTCGTCGCCGAATCTGCTGCTGAACCTGCTGCTCTCCCTTATTGCGGGTGTGGGTGTTGCCGGCCTCGTCATTTTCCTGCGCGAGCAGATGGATGATCGCCTCCGCACGGCCGACGAACTGGAACAGAAGCTCGGCCTCAAGCTGCTCGGTATCACGCCGGCGCTGAAGGACGGGGAATCCCCGATCGAGGCGCTCGAGGACCGCAAGGCACCGCTGACGGAAAGCTTCTACTCGCTACGCACCGCGCTGCAGTTTGCCGTGCCGTCCGGCCTGCCTCCGCGTATGCTCGTAACCTCGACGAGGCAGGGCGAGGGCAAATCGTCCACTGCTTTCGGTATCGCGAAGACGATGGCAGATGGCGGAAAGCGCGTTCTGCTGATCGACTGCGACCTGCGTCGTCCTTCGGTTCACCGGGCAATCGGGACGGACAACGACACCGGCCTCGTCACTGTGCTTACGACCGATGCGCCGCTTTCGAGCGTGGTTCGCAAGACCGATATCGAGACCTTCGGCGCTGTTACCAGCGGTCCGCTTCCCATGAATCCGAGCGACCTCCTCGCTTCGCACGCCTTCGTCAATCTGCTGGCAACGATCGAAGACCAGTACGACCTCGTCGTCCTGGATGCGCCGCCGGTAATGGGGCTTGCCGATGCTCCGATCCTGTCGGCCATTCCAAACACTGCAACCGTGTTCGTGGTCGAGGCGGAAGACAGCCATCGCGGCGCCGCTCGCAATGCCCTGCGTCGCCTGAGCAGCGCCGGAGCCAATGTAGTCGGGGGCGTCTTCACGCAGTTCGATTTCGCAAAGGCGAAACGTCTCGGCCTGGGTGGCGGCACAGACTACTCGTACAGCTATTATGAGTATGGCAGCTAATCCAACCCTGAAGCTCGTCGGCAAGGCCAGCTTGCTCGCAGGCCTTGCCGCAGCTGCCGCTCTCACGGTTGCGGCCATGACCGACCGTGGGGGGATTTCGGTTACCCAGCAGTGGCCCTTCGCCATAGCGAACGCACGTGGCGAGGTTGCCTCCGCAATCGAGGATGGCGATGGCGTGGCCGCTCTCGAGGCGGCCGAGCGTCTTGTTCTCAACGCCCCGCTGCGGCGCTCCAACGTATCTCTCCTAGCCACCGCGCACCAGCTTGCGGGCAATGCCCAGGCGTCGGCCGATATCTTCAGGATTGCGAGTTCGCTCGGATGGCGCGATCTGCTGGCACAGGGGAACGCGGTCCAGCTGGCGCTTGCGAACGGCGAATACGATATCGCCGCAAGCCGGATGGAAGCGCTGGTCCGGGCAGAGCCCGGGAGCGCCGTCACCCGCCAATTGGTGGTCGTTATTGCTGATGTTCCGGAATCCCGTGCAGCGCTAGGCGCAGCCATGGCAGCCGGTGATGGCTGGGGCGACAATCTCATCATCGGGCTACACGAGCTTCCAGTGGAAGAGATCGCTGCGCGCCTGCCGATCCTGCGTGCAGCAAGTTCCAACGGTTTTCAGCCGACCGAATTATTCGCCCGGCGTGAAACCGACCGGATCTATGCCGACAATCCTGTCCTTGGTTGGGAAGTCTGGACCGCGCTGGCCGGACCGGGAGCGGTCGCTGAGACGGGGCTGTGGGATTCGGACTTTTCGACGATCAAGGAAAGCTCCTTTGGCGGCCGCGCCCCTTTTGAATGGCGGCGGGAGCGTCGTACCACGCAGACCCTCGGTATCGCAGAGCAAGACGGCCAAGTCAGGCTCGCTGTGACAGGTCGCAATTTCGCTGCCGAGAACCTTGCCAATCAGCACGTCCGGCTTGCCCCGGGTCGATATCTGTTAGGGTGGGACAGCAGTGCGGCGGTTTCCGGACGTCCCGACCTGCTGCTTTCGGCCGATTGCGCACTACCTACGCGCCCGATGGAACTCGGTCCTGCCATTTTCGAAGAAGGCTCATTCTACCGACTGCTTGTCGTGGGGCCGGAATGCATGCTCGCCCAGATACGAGTGTTCGCTCCAACCGGTGGCTCCGACAGCCGCTGGATTGCGAATCCGCGCGTGCTTCCGATAGATTGATGGCGAAGTGAATCAAGCACCGTACCATAGCACGTCGAATACTCTGCCGCTGATCGATCAGGTGGATGCTTCGGTCTCCAGCAAGGTGGGCTTCATCAGCATCGCCTTGGCGACCTTTTCCTTCTGGTTCGCCTGGGGGATCGGACCGGAATCCTTCACGGTTTCTGCGACCCAGATATTCATCGTCATCGCCTTTGGCGCCTGCGTGTTCCAGTGGATGGTCTTCGGCGACGCCATCCCGCATGTGACCCGCCAAGCGCTGCACCCGATCCTGTGGGTCAGCACGGCGATGATCCTCGTTGGCATGGCATCCATGGTCGTCGCGCCGGACCCGGTTCTCACCATCAGGTTCCTCAGCCGCTGGGTTTTCGGAGTTCTTTACCTAGTCTCGTTCGTGCAGTTCGTCACGCTGGACGCAGAGCGTCTGCGGAAGGTCGTTCGGGCATTTCTCTACGGCGGGGTCGCGACTGTGCCCGCACTCGTGATCGGTTATTTCTACCGTCCGCTGGGCGAGTTGGTTTTCTGGGATCTTTGGTCCTATCGAAGCAACGGCTTTCTCGAGCACCCGAACCAGCTGGCGATGGTTGCTCTCGTTGCTCTTGTCCTCGCGCAATTGCCCGGACTTTTGAACCGCAAACTGTGGCTCTTCGTGATGGCGGCGCTGGTATTCGTGCTGGTGACGGCAGGATCGAAAACGAACATCGCCCTTGCAATTCTCATCCTCCCGGTGATGTTCTTCTGGCTGCCGGCGCGTGAAGGCCGGGCGGTCGAGGCGCTTGGCGGCGCTATTGCGGGGCTCATTGCGGCCGTCACAGGGCTCGCTGCAATCGTCTTCGGCCTGAAGACCTACAACAACTACTTCTACCGCAAGCTTGAAGAGTTCATCACCAATCCGGACCGCGCCGACAGTACGCAATCGCGCGGCGGGATGTGGCAGGACTCCATCAATTGCATGCTGGAAAAACCGGTTTTCGGGATCGGGGGCGGGAATGCCAATGCGTGCATCAACTACACGCACGCGCACAATGTCTTCATCAACTACCTGCTGGAAACCGGGATCGTCGGCCTGCTACTGATCGTGGCTTTCTTCCTGCTCGTGATCTACTCGGTAATTCGTGTTTCCAAGAAGCTCGCGTATGGAATTCACGCGAGTGCCTATAACAGGCAGCTCTTCAGATCGGCCGGGCTCGTGCTGGTCGCAATCGTCCTGTTCATCATCAGCAATTCCTCAAGCGACTCGCTCGGGGGATCGACCATGCCGGTCCTGTGGATGCTTGCCGGCGTCGGATTGGCGATGAGCACCGTCATCGAGAGGAAAGGGGCGCGGCCGCGTGCGGCGCCAAGCTATGGCTATGCAGCCACGCCCTCTGCGGTCACGCTTGGTAAACCTCGAGCGATCCCTGCACCTGGGGCGGGCTTCGGAAAGCCGCTGTCCGGTAACACCTGACCTTTGCTCCGCTGGCGACCCTGACGGGGGCTGACGCGGGCGGCATTGCGAGAGACACCCGGTCGAGCCATATCCGGGATTGCTCATCTGCAACGACCGCTCCCGGGTCGACGATGCCGCCAACCATCCTATCGCCGCGATCGTCCGAAATATGCGTCCCGATCATGAGGCCCATTGAGGTCCCGACGTTCCTCACGCCGCCGCCGCTCGTCTCGCGGAATTGCCCTGCGAGATCGAGACCGATGCTGTCGTCATGCAGCGTGTAGGCATTGTCGGACTGCGAGGTGTTGTAGCCCGAGACGCGGTCTCCGTTGCGGATTGCCCGGCAGTTTACTGTGACCATGTGGGTCGCCGCACCGGCGAGGGCGTTTCCGGCCGAGAAGCCATCGCGCGTGTTGTTGCTGGTGTCGCAATCCGAAAACAGCGCCAGCCCATAAAGGGTTCTTCACGCGAACCCCGCCGCCGCCGGAGGGAACCGACCATGCACCACCATTGTAGCGGAACGTGCAGCCCTCGACGACCAGCGCCTTCATTCCCGCTGGCAATCCGCTTATCTCGTAGGCGAGGGCAGCGCCCGTATTCCCGCGGATGGCATCGAACCCGGATAGGGCGTCATTTCCCCCGAGATAGATGCTGACCGGTGATGCGAAGGACCAGACCGCCGTGCTCGGTCGAAGGAAATATGTATTGGCGGTCGTGACCGGCGCGCCGTCGTGACGATAGATATCGGCCTTGCCGTCCTGATAGGCCCAGCTTCCGGGAATGCGATTGCAGATCGCTGCACTCGCGACGCGGATGTATTCCGGGTGAAAGCCGTCCCGGTCTAGGCGCGACCGGTCCAGCACGCGATCGACGCTGCTTGTCGAGACCACGTGCGTGTTTGCGTATTGCGCATCGACAGGAGCGTTGCCCGTCTCGTCCCAGCTGCCTGTGACGACCCGTCCGCCGTGCGCGATAAAGGCGATATCGACAGTGGGCGAGGTGCTGGCGAAGCCCGGGCATGCCCCGCGCGAATAGGCACCGGCCTCGATCATGATCTTTGCCGGCAATCCGGCCTCGTTGGTAGTCCGGATTGCCTTGTTGATCGATCGGAAGGGCGCAGCCTTCTGTCCCGTTCCCGAGCTGTCGTTCCCGCTGGGAGAGACGTGCAGTACAGTGCCCGGCGAAGCGCGCGCATCGCTGAAGCGGTCGAATATCTCCGCAGCGGTTTCGTCGATCGCGGCGACATTATGCGCGCTGCCGAAAGCGATCGAACCAGCGGGTTGCCATTGCGCGACCTGCCATCCGGCCAGCCATTCCCCAGGCAGGCGCATGGGTTCGGAATGCAGGCCGGTAGGGGTGCCCAGCCGCGAGAGTGAGGCGGGATTGGCCCCGCCAATTGCTCCACTTGTCCTGATGGTCAGGCCTCCGCAATCAGATCGGTTGCGGTGGTCCCGGTCGCGCGGACGAAGGTTGCCCTGACTGCAATATAGCTCGCGTCGGGGAGGTTCCGGTAGGTGACATCCTGGTCACCATCGAGCCCCCTAAGGGTGACATCCCCGCCGGTCCCGACATAGATGCCCTTCGGAACGACCGGCAATGCGTCGTCGTCGCTGGGCGCGATAGGGAAAGGCGAGCGCGACGGGTGCCCGACGCTGTCGCGAAAGTCTTCGAATCTGTCCATTTGGCTGCTCCTTTTGCAGGGAGCTGAGCCAATAATCAGACGAAGTGGCTGTAGGAAAACGAAATAATGAGAAGCGCCTAGGCCTAGCCGTGATCGGCAAAGGCGCGCGATACGGTGTTCTTGAAGTTCTGCCGGAATGCCTCGATCGAGAAGCGTTCCGCATTCGCGCGGCAATCCTCTGCCGATATCGAAGAGCCATCCGCCACGAAGGTGTCGATGGCAGCCAGCAGCGATTCCAGCGTCTGGTCCTCGTACAGCACGCCGCTGGCGCCGGGCGAACCCAGCGGAACGACAGTCTCGGCTGTGCCACCCTTGCCAAGCGCGATCACCGGTGTCCCGCAGGCCTGTGCCTCGACCGGCGCGATGCCGAAATCTTCCAGGGCGGCGAAGACAAACGCGCGCGCTTTCTGCATCAGCCGCTGCAGCTCGGCGAAAGAGACGTGCCCGCGGACTTCGACATTGGGTCCGGCCAAGGCGCGCACGCGGTCGAGCTCGGGGCCGCCGCCAACCACGACGAGTTTCAGATCGGGGCGGCGATTGAAGGCTTCGACCACCATCGGGGCGCGCTTGTAGGGGACGAGGCGCGAGGCAAAGAGGAAGAAGTCTTCCTTCGGCTCTTCGCTAGGCACGAAGTCCGCGACATTGACGGGCGGATAAACGACTTCGGCTTCGCGCCGGTAGATTTTCCAGATCCGGCGGCGAATGAAATCGGAGTTGGCAACGAACTGGTCGACGAGATTGGGCGTGCGCGCATCCCATTTGCGGAACCGGTGCATCATCGAATGCGCGATCGCGCGCTTCACGCCGCCGAAGGTGCCCGAGATGTTGTCGATATACTCGTGGGTTAGGTCCCAGGCATAGCGGGCCGGGCTGTGGACATAGGCCACGTGAAGCTGGTTCGGGCCGGTTATGACTCCCTTCGCCAGTGCCGCACTGGACGAAACCACGAGATCGTAGGAGGACAGGTCGAACCGCTCGATCGCCTGAGTGCAAGGCAGGATGAGGCTGCGGTAATATTTGCTGACCCCAGGCAGCCGGTTGAGGCTGCTCGCATGGATAGTTTTGTCGCCGAGAATCTCGGTCCGTTGGGCGTCGGTGAGGAAATCGAACAGGCTGAAGATGTCCGCCTGCGGGTAAAGCAGGTTGAATTGCTCCACGACGCGCTCGGCGCCAGATATGACCGGGAACCAGTCATGGACGATCGCTACCTTGCCATCGTAGTCGGGGGACAATTCATTTACTCCAGATCTTCATGCCGGGCACGGCAGTGCTCGTCAGGTCGAGCCAATTAAATAAGACGGCAGGCTGAACGTACGATGCGAGCCTACCTGCAGTTATTGTGAATTGCCGTAGGTACGCTCGATCAATTGGTCCAGTTGATCTGCGGAACTATCCCAGTCGTATCTAGCCACGTTGCGATATCCGCGCTCCACCAGGTCCGCGTGCAGGTTCGCGTCGGAAGTGAGCGCGTTCATCGCCTGCGCGAGTTCGGACGCATCCTGCGGATCAAAGTAGAGCGCTGCATCTGCGCAAACTTCGGGGAGGGCAGACGCTCGCGCTGCGATGACGGGCACGCCGAGATGCATGGCTTCGATTGCCGGAATGCCGAAACCTTCGAGAAGTGACGGCATCACGAAGGCGCTCGCTCCCAGGAAGACCGCCTTGAGTTCGGCATCGCTTATCCGCGGGAGGCGATGCACATTGGGATTGCTCACCATCGACATTTCGGCCTGAAATATCTTCGGATTGCTGCCGCCGACGATGACGAGGTCGAAGGGCGGGTTTTCCAGGCCGGCGTAGGCTGCCAGGGCGGTGCCGAAATTCTTGTTGGGATTGGCGCTCCCTACACACAAGACATAGGGACGCCCATCGATGCCGTATCGCGCGCAGGTCCCAGGATCGGCCTCTACATCGTCGAGGTGACCGGCAGCGTTCGGAATAACCGTGATGCTGTCGACCGGGATATCGAAGGCCTTGGCGATCTCCTTGGCGGACCAGTGCGATACGGTGCAGATAGTGGCGCGCTTGACCAATTGCCCTTGCAGCGCGGTGTACCAATAGCGAAATTTGCGCGAATACCCTTTGGGCCCGAGCTGGTAATTGACGTCGTGCATCATGACGATCTGGCGCTTCACCCCGACAGGCGCGGTGCTGCAGAGATTGAGCAGCAGATCGTCAGTGCCGACCTGTCCGCGCAAGATGAGCTGTTCCCAGAAATGCCCGCCCGCTGCGGGAAGCGGCGAGGGGATCACTTCGACGGGCAAGGCATAATCGGAAAGCGGCTCGACCGGAGCGAGAGCGCGCATGGCCGGTCGGCGTTCCAGTACTCTGCGCCCCAGTTCGTAGGCGACGCGCTGCACACCGGTCATGCCTTGCCCGGTGAAACGGGCATTGAGATAGATCACTTGGAAAACTCTTGGTGAATGCTTGCGAAATCGTGGCGGACCTCTAGGCGGACAGGGGGCTTCGATCAAGGAACGCGGTTGTAATGTGGCGAGTGGGCGGAAGTATTGCGAGCATTCGCCTGACGGCGATCGCACTGCGCTTCGCGCTGACGATCTTCATCACGGCCAATCTCGGTCTTGAAGCGATGGGACAGTTCGGGCTCGTGCTCGGGCTCGGGGCACTGGCACCTGCGCTGTTCGGCTTCGGACTGAACTTCCACATGGCCCGCGCGATCGTGGGTTCCGAGGAAGAACGGCAGGTTGCGATCATCCGCAGCCGTATCGGCTTCACTCTGGCCGTCCTGCTTTTGGCAAGCATCGCAGGGCTGCCGTTTGCGATTTCAGAGGCAGGGATGCCTCTTGTCCTCGTCCTGTTGATCGCCGCGATCCTGTGGGGCGAGGCGCTGGGAATGGACATTTACATCGCGCTGACCGCGCTGCGCTTCAATGTGCTGGCAAACTTCAGTCTCGCGATGCGGAGCGCGTTCTGGATTCCGGTCGCTGTCGGTCTTGCCGGATTCTCGCCCGAATATGCCAACCTGCAAACCATTCTCGCCTGCTGGATTGCCGGGCAGGTCGCTAACATCGTAATCGTCTGGGCAGTACTTGGCAGCCGTCTGCAAAGCTCCGGCTCCAAGGGAGATGGCTGGTCGCGCGCGACCATCAAGGACGGCCTGCGCATCTGGCCGAGTGACCTCGCACTGGTCCTGATCGCCTTCGGAGACCGGTTCATCCTCTCGGGCACAGTGGACGAGCGCCAGTTGGGGATATTCGTGTTCTTCTGGAGCTTCGCCAATGTTGCCCAAACCCTTGTCCAAGCGGCGATCATCACTCCGTCATTACCGAAACTTATCCAGCTTCATCGGGAAGACGTCGTTGGCTGGAAGAACCAGATCCGGCAGCTGGCAGTAATCGTGATGCTCTCGGGGGCCGTCCTTGGCGCTGGTATCTATGCTTTTATCTTCCTGGTCCATTCATACTTCCCCCAGGCAAATTTCCCTTGGGCGCCGGTATTCGGCGCGACGATTATCGTTGCTACTATCGTACGGTTCGTCGGCGACTTCCTTTCGACCGTCCTCAATAGTGCAGGTGCAGCCAATGCCTATTCGCTGCTGAATGTGGGATTTGCAGTGGCCCTCATGGCTGCATTGATCCCTGCCTCGATGTGGGGCGGAATTCATGGCGCAGCGCTTGCCTTGTTGGCAGTGGCGGGGGTGTTCAATCTGTTGAAACTAAAAGCTGTCAGGGCAGTCTACCAGACTGCCATCGGTGGCAACAGGTAGACGTCACAGTTCGCTTTTCACGCCGGCGTATGTGTCGGCAATCCCGCGATCGAGAGGAATGGACGCCGTCCAGCCGAGTTCGTCCAGCCGCGACGTGTCGAGCCGCTTTCGAGGCGTGCCATCCGGCATGGTCGGATCGAAGCGCAATTGCCCGCGGAAGCCCACGATGGTGCAGACGAGATTTGCCAGTTCAGCAATCGAAAGTTCGTGTCCCGACCCGATATTGACCGGCTCCGCCCCGGAATAATGCCTGAGCAGGTAGACGCAGGCATCGGCCAAATCGTCTACGTGCAGGAATTCGCGTTTCGGTTTGCCTGACCCCAGAACTTCGAGGAAATCTGCTTCCGAAGTCTTGGCCTTGTGGGCCTTCCCTATCAGGGCGGGCAGAACATGGCTCGTCTGCGGATCGTAATTGTCGCCGGGGCCGTAAAGGTTGGTGGGCATCGCATTGATGAAATCGCAGCCGTATTCGCGGCGATAGCCCTGGCACAGTTTAACCCCGGCGATCTTTGCCAGCGCATACCATTGGTTGGTCGGTTCGAGCGGCCCTGAAAGCAAACTCTCTTCCGAAATCGGCTGCTCCGCTTCCCTCGGGTAGATGCATGACGATCCGAGATAGAGCAGCTTTTCGGTTGCAGCCTCGCGCGCAGCCTGGACCGTGTTGGCCGCGATCATCAGGTTGTCGTAGAGAAACTGGGCGGGATATGCGGAGTTTGCCAGGATACCTCCGACCTTGCCGGCAGCGACGATCACGACCTCAGGCCTGGATTCGTAGAAGAAGTCCCGCACCTGTGCCTGTTCACGCAAGTCTACCGAACGGTCAGCGACAACGACTTCGCAATTTTCGCCTTCGAGCCGACGGACGATCGCAGAACCCACCATCCCGAGATGGCCTGAGACGTAAACCCGCTTGCCTTCCAGTGGATAGGGCAGGCTATTCATTAGCCATTGCGGCCCGCAGCGCACCCAGGTCCGCCTCGACCATCTCGCGAGCGAGCTCGCGGGCCGTAGTCTTCGCTTTCCAGTCCAGAACGCGTTCGGCCTTGCTGGCATCGCCGATCAGCACATCGACCTCTGTCGGGCGGAAATATCGCGGATCGATTTCGACCAGCACCCTCCCGTCGAATTGTGCGATCCCTTTCTCAGCGAGACCCGTGCCGACGAATTCGATCGGAATGCCTGCATCCTCGAAGGCCCAGCGGACGAAATCGCGCACTTGCGTCGTTACGCCCGTCGCCAGGACATAATCATCCGGCTTATCCTGCTGCAGGATGCGCCACATTCCCTCTACATATTCGCGAGCATGGCCCCAGTCGCGCCGGGCATTGAGATTGCCGAGAAACAGCTTGTCCTGCTTGCCAAGCGCGATGGCCGCTGCTGCGCGCGTGATCTTGCGCGTGACGAAGGTTTCCCCGCGCAGCGGGCTTTCGTGATTGAAAGCAATGCCGTTCGATGCGTGAATGCCATAGGCTTCGCGGTAATTGACCGTGATCCAGTAGGCATAAAGTTTCGCAACGGCATAGGGGCTGCGCGGACGGAACGGTGTGCTTTCGTCTTGCGGCTTTTCCGAGGCCAGGCCGTAGAGTTCGCTGGTCGACGCCTGGAAGAACCGGCTTTTCTTCTCGAGCCCTAGGATGCGGATAGCCTCAAGCATGCGCAGCGTTCCCATCGCATCCGCGTTCGAGGAATATTCCGGCGTTTCGAAGCTGACCAGGACGTGGCTTTGCGCCGCGAGGTTGTAGATTTCGTCCGGCTGGACTTCCTGCATGATGCGGATGAGGTTCGTCGCATCGGTCATATCGCCGTAATGCAGGATCAGCTTGGGATCGGGCGCATGCGGGTCCTGGTAGATATCCTCGATGCGCCCGGTGTTGAAGGAGGACGAGCGCCGCTTGACGCCGTGCACCTCGTAGCCCGTGGCCAACAGGAGGCGGGCGAGATAAGCGCCATCCTGACCGGTAACACCGGTTATCAGAGCGCGTTTCGCCAAGCTGGGACCCTTTCGGTTTTCGCGATCCCGTTCCTCGGGCTTCCGCGATTACATATACGAGTGCCATGTGAAACGATTGCCTTCAAGGCAACCTTGCAGCGGCGGAATGTTGGAAATTTCCCCGAAATGGGTGGAATTCCCGCCGTGCGGGTTCCTCAGGGGCCCTATCGGGCGAGGTCAGTCATTTCCGGGAAGGAGTTCGATGGTGGGCGTACCAAGGTTCGAACTTGGGACCCCTACGATGTCAACATAGTGCTCTACCACTGAGCTATACGCCCACGCTATCGAACGAGCCGTTTTGGACGGCAGCGCGCCCATTAGCGAGGCCGCTCGGGCCGCGCAAGGGGCAAATCGGTGCAAATTACAAAAGCTGTGCGCTGACCTGTCCGCCAAGCACCCGTTCGACCTCGAAAACCAGGTCGCGAAGGTGGAACGGCTTTGAGAGAACCTTTGCGTGCGGCTGCTCGGCGCTTGCCTTGAGCGTAACGGCTGCGAAGCCGGTGATGAACATGACCTTCGTTGCAGGGCTGATCTCGTTGCAGCGCTGGGCGAGTTCGATCCCGTCCATTTCCGGCATGACTATGTCGGAGAGGAGGAGGTCGTAATCGCCCTTCTCGAGCAGCGGAACGGCCTTGGTGCCACGGTCGACAGAGTCGACGATGTACCCGGCATTGTCGAGCGCGCGCTCGAGGTAGGTGCGCATGGCATCGTCATCCTCGGCGAGCAGGATTCGCTTGTGGTTCGGCTCACTCATGCTGCGCTTCCTAACCCAAATCGCTTAACAAATCTTGTGCCGCATGAGCCGGTGTCCCTCAATGACGCAGCCGGTTTTGACTTGCCTAAGACAACGCGCCATTCCTGACGTTATGACGTCGAGCAACACGGGGCAGCCAGAAAGCGATTCGAACCGCCCGGTCGAACCGTTTACCCTGACGGTGGGCGAAGAGTTCCCGGTGCCGATCCTGTTGGCGGCTCCTCATGGTGGTCGTGCTTACCCGGACGGATTGCGGTACACTCTCCGCGATCCCGACTGCATAATCCGGCTTGAAGACAGGTTTGCCGACGAACTTGCGCGCCAGGTTGCGGAACTGACGGGGGCTGCGTTGCTCGTCGCACACACGCCTCGCGCGATTATCGATCTCAACCGCGCTCCCGACGATGTCGACTGGTCGATGATCATGGGAGTCAAACCACGCAAGAATGTGCATTCGCTCGCCAATCGCCGTGCACGCAGCGGGCTCGGCCTTGTTCCTCGCAGGCTGCCCGGGCTCGGGGAAATCTGGAAACAACCGCTCGAGCGAAGCGAACTCGATCACAGGATCGAGACGGTTCACCGGCCATACCATGCGGCGCTTGGCCGCACTCTGGAGAGGTTGCGGGACAGGTGGGGCGCGGCCGTACTCGTCGACCTTCATTCGATGCCGCCCCTGCCGCGCAGGCTGCATGGCGGTGCCCAGCCCGAATTCGTGATCGGGGACCGGTTCGGCACCAGCTGCGACGGCGCGCTGTCTGCGAGGGCGCTCAACTATTTCGCGTCGGCGGGGAGGGCGGCAACCCACAACCGGCCTTACTCCGGGGGATATGTCCTCGACCGCCATGGCGCGCCCCGGCGCGGAATTCATGCCTTGCAGCTCGAAGTCTGCCGGTCGACCTACCTCGATGCGCGTCTCGATCGGCCGAGCGCCAGGCTGCCTCGCGTGGCCCGCATTATCGCAGGGGTGGTCAATGCGCTTGCGGGAGAGGTTGCGGGCCTGAGTCCCGGAGACAGCTTCCGCCAGGCTGCCGAGTAGGCCGGCCAAACTACTTGTTCTTGTCGAGCAGCGGCCTGAAGTGGGTCCGCCAATCGACGCGGCCATCGCGGGTCACAACCGCAATTGCGGGCAACTCGGCCTCGATCAGTTCCACACGTTCGTCCCATCCGTCGTGCGAGCGGTTGCGGAAAATCCACCCGCCATGGCGCGGCCCCCAGCGGCGCATGAAGCCGGCGGCAGCAGCCGGGTCGTAACCTGCATTGACGAGTAGCCAGGGCATGAGGCGATCAGCATCGCGTTCCGTCATGCGCACTCTTCCGCCGCCATTGCCCCTCTCGGTAAGGTAAGGAATGTGGCCGAGGAGGTTGTGCGCCATTTCGTGCGCCAGCAATGCGGCGAACTCGGGTTCCGAATAGGATAGGCCGGGAAAATTCTCGCCGACAAGCACGCGCCCGCCGTCTGCACTGGCTCCGTCCTTCCCGCTCAGAAGCTCGAAGCGGCTGGCGCAAACGGTCTGCGAAGCGAGGGGCAAATTGATCACGCGGCCATCGGGTTTGCGCCATTCCAGGGTGACGGTCCCGTCCTTTGCGGATTTCTCGATCTGATCGGCGATCGCGCTGGCGCGCACCCAATCCTTGCGCTCGCCGGCCTCGATCTGTGCGATGTCGTTCCCGTCGATCGCCAGAAGTGTGTCGTTCTGCCCGATCCCTGCAAGAGCAGCAGGCGATCCGTCAGCAACCGACTGGACGCCGATGTCCCCGGCAAGCCCGAAAGTCGCGCGCACGGCATCGGGGCGCGAGTATGCCCTGGCGTCATGGACCAGCAGGCCGACGCTCGGCTTCACGGCATCGCAATAAGCGGCATTTGCCGCTGCCAGCCGGTAACCGGTGCGGAACAGCACATCTTCCTTCGACTGGAACACTTCCAGCGGGCTCTGCGCGGGTGAGGGGGCGAAGGCAGGCTCTGCAGATACTGCAGGCGCACAGGCACCAAGCCCGAACGAAAGGTGGCCGAGAACCACGAGGGTCACCGGCCACGCTATTTTCCGTTTCAGGTCGGGAAGCAACTTCCTGCCCTGTCGCCGGCTCAGGCGTTGGCGAGCGGCGTAGGCTTCCAGCCCTGCTCGGCCTGGCGTGCGAAGATGACGCGCATGTTGTCGAGCGAGAACATGTGTGCGTGCAGGAGCATCATCAGGCCGCTCTTGTTGAATTCCTCGAGCTTGTCGCCCGGAAGCTCCTGGAGCTTTTCTTGGTTGACCATCTTGAAGCCGCGATAAACGAACGGCTGGTCGTTGTTTTCGACCTGAATCGACACTTCGCCGTCCATGAGGAGGTCAGCGTCCTTGATCTGCTGCAGGAAGGCCTGCGTGCGCTGGGCAGCCGCTTCGAAGTTCTGGCAGAAATCGAGGATCTGCTTGGTCGCATCGGTCGATTCGCCATTTTCGAACAGCGGACGGCCTTCTTCGAATTCGCCGACAGCTTCGCTGGTCGGGTCGAAGCACAGCGAAAGCTGGTCGTTGTCCTTGGTGATGCGAGCCAGCATGAACGGATAGCGACGGATGTAGGCCGGGATGTAAACCGGATCCTTCACCTTGCCCTCTGCGTCGACGAAGGTGTTCACGCCTTCATTCAGGCCCATCAGGGCGAGCGGAAGCGGGTTGTCGCCGGTCGAAAATACGATCGGGAAGTGGCGTTGCGCCTGGACGAATTCATCGACGGTCAGCGGAATGGCGTGCGCCTTCGAAAGCCACGGAGCCGAGTCCAGCGTGCGCGACTTGTAATTCGCATGATCGCGGCTGTTCAGCGGCATGAGATCGTTGAAGAAAAGGGGCAGTTGAGGCTGCTGCGGCGCGCTCGCCATGGAAATTCTCCGAAAACAGGTTGATGATTTTGGGTATGGAACACAGGCCGCAACGGCCTGCATGCGCCCTCGGCGAGGGGCTTAGGCGGTCCCGCCTTCTTTCGCAAGCGGTACGAGTTTGCCGGGGTTGAGCAATCCGGACGGGTCCAGCGCCTGCTTGACCGCGCGCATGACCGACAGCGCGGCCGGGTCGCCCAGTCTGCCCAGCTCGTCGCGCTTCATCTGCCCGATGCCGTGCTCTGCGCTGATGGAACCGTCCCAGTCCGTGACAAGATCGTGAACGAAGGCACTGATCTTCTTACCTTCGACCGCTTCCCATTCGCCGCGAACGGCGCTGGCTGGTGCAAGGACATGAAAATGGACATTGCCGTCCCCGAGATGTCCGAAGGCGACAGCCCTTGTCCCCGGAAACTTCTGCTCGACAGCGGGCGAAGCGTGCTCGACGAAATCGGCCATCCGAGCCACGGGAACCGAGATGTCGTGTTGCATGGCAGGCCCGATCGCGCGCTCTGCCGGGGCGATGGAATCGCGGATAAGCCAGAAGGCCTCTGCCTGCGTTTCGTTTGCCGCGATCGTCGCATCGTCGATCAGGCCGCGTTCCATGGCATCGGCCAGAACATCTTCGGCGAGTTCGCGCAGCTGAGCTTCTTCGCCCGGTCTGCCCACCAGTTCGAACAGCGCGTTCCAGGAATGGGTGCCAGCCAGCGGCGCACGTGCATCGGGAAGGTGATCAAGGACAGCGCGCAGGCTATGGTCCGGCAGAACCTCGAAGCCTTCCAGCGTGTCACCAGTCGCTGCCTCGACATGGAGCAGGAGCTGCCTTGCATGCTGCAACGTAGGCAGGCCGACCCATGCGACGATCCTGCCCCCGGTTTGAGGGAGGAGCCGGAGGGTCGCGCCCGTAACGATGCCTAGCGTCCCTTCCGATCCGATCAGCAGCTGCTTGAGCTCGAAGCCGCGATTGTCCTTCTTGAGTGGGGTCAGCGTGTCGAGGATGGTGCCATCCGCAAGGACTGCCTCGAGACCAAGCACCTGGTTGCGCATCGTGCCGTGGCGCAGCACCTGCGTACCGCCTGCATTGGTGGAAATCAGCCCCCCGATGGTGGCCGAGCCTTTGCCTCCAAGCGTGAGCGGGAAGCGCAGTCCGTGTTTCTCCGCTTCCTCGTGGAGGGTCTGCAGGACGACACCGGCATCGCAGGTAATCTGGCCCTCTGAAGGATCGAAATGTCTGAACCGGTTCATCCGGCGAAGCGAGAGGACGACTGCATTCCCGCTCTCGTCAGGCGTAGCGCCGCCCGACATTCCGCTGTTGCCCCCTTGCGGGACGATCGGCACCCGGTGGCGGACACAAAGCTGCACGAATTCGGACACCTGGATCGTGCTGTCGGGCGAAGCGAGGCCGATCGCTCTACCGGTATAGCGACCGCGCCAGTCGGTCAGCCAGGGGCCCACCAGTTCGGGATCCCGGGTAAAGCCGCGCGGACCAAGCAATGCGGCCGCTTCCTCGACGAAGGCTTCGTATCTGTCGCTCATCGATGCGCCCATGCCACAAGCGGCGGGGAAAAAGCCACCACTTGCCTTCTGCGGCAATGGAATTAAGCCGATATTCAATTGGCGAGGGGCAGGGCGTGACCACACGCCGGAAATTCCGCTCGCGTGGTCACGAGGATTATCGACGCCCCGATGCCCAATCTCTTCACCCTGATTGCGCCCTTGGCGCTTGCCCTGTCGAATGGCGGGGACCGGGTCGTGGAGAATACGGGTGAGGCGCCGATTTGCGGCGGTCAGGCATGGTCGCAATCGCGGACTGCAGACCGCAGCATCAGTCCGCTGCCACTTTCGAGCGCTGCACCGGGCTGGTCGCCTCTGCTTGAAGCACCGCGCCCGGCAGGCGCCAACCAGGTCCGTATCGAGGGCAGGGTGATCCTGCGTATTTCACCGGCACCGGCCCCCATGCGCCAGAGCCTGATGGCCGAAACGACCCCAGCGTCGCGTCCACGTCTGGTTGAGCGCCCTTTCGCCAAGTGCGTCGAGGCAAAGCGCATAGGCGGCGTTGCCGAGCGCGGCGACCGGCTGATGCTGTTCCTGCGCGACCGCCGGACGCTGTCCGCCCAGCTGGAAAAGGGCTGTAGCCCGCGTGAATTCTACCAGGGTTTCTACATGGAACCGTCGGATGACGGCATGCTGTGCGTCGACCGGGATCGCCTGATGAGCCGGTCGGGCGCAAAATGTCAGGTCTCGCGTCTGCGCGAAATGGTCATCCAGACGGGCGACTGAGCGGGGTTTTCCTTGACTGGGAGACCTAAAACGGCGAAGGGCGGCGCCGAGAGAGGCTGCCTTTGGCGGCCCCTTTTGCCTATCCAAATCTCTGGGGCATTCACAAGCGCATGAACTTTGCCGATCTCGGCCTTTCACCCGACCTGCTCGCTGCGGTAGCCGACGCAGGCTATACCGAGCCGACGCCGATCCAGGCGCAGGCCATTCCGCCCGTGCTGATGATGAAGGACATCATCGGTATCGCGCAGACGGGAACCGGCAAGACCGCCAGCTTCGTGCTGCCAATGATCGACATCATGGCAAGCGGCCGCCGCCGCGCGCTGATGCCGCGTTCGCTGATCCTTGCGCCGACGCGCGAGCTGGCCGCGCAGGTCGCCGAGAATTTCGAGAAATACGGCAAGAACCACGATCTGAAGCTCGCGCTGCTGATCGGGGGCGTACAGATGGGTGACCAGGTCAAGGCACTGAACGAGGGCGTCGATGTCCTCATCGCGACCCCCGGCCGCCTGATGGACCTGTTCGAGCGCGGCAAGATCCTGCTCAACGGCTGCGAACTGCTGGTCATCGACGAAGCCGACCGCATGCTGGACATGGGCTTCATCCCCGACATCGAGTTCATTTGCGACAAGCTGCCGGAAAACCGCCAGACGATGCTCTTCTCGGCAACGATGCCGCCGCCGATCGAGAAGCTGGCGAAGAAGTTCCTCAAGTCCCCGAAGCGCATCGAAGTCAGCCGTGCTGCAACCACCAACAAGGACATCACTGCCTTCAAGGTGCCGGTGAAGTCCCGCCAGAAGCGCGAAACCCTGCGCTGGCTTTTGCGCCACGACCATGTCGAAACCGCGATCATTTTCGCCAATCGCAAGACCACGGTTCGCGAACTCAACAAGAGCCTGCAGAGCCATGGCTTTGCCAGCAGCGAAATCCATGGCGACATGGACCAGTCCAGCCGCCTGAAGGAACTGGACCGCTTCAAGAAGGGCGAGGTGAATATCCTCGTCGCCAGCGACGTTGCTGCGCGCGGCCTCGACATCAAGGGCGTGAGCCACGTCTTCAACTTCGACACGCCCTGGCACCCGGACGACTATGTCCACCGCATCGGTCGCACGGGCCGTGCAGGGGCAAAGGGGCGCGCCTTTACCTTCGTCGCTGAAGAAGACGGAGAAGCGATTGCCAATGTCGAGAAGCTGACGGGCAAGGAAATTCCCGTTTTCGGCAAGAAGGACGTCCGCGTCGAACTGGTCGAGCCTTCGAAAGAGGAAGACCGGCCGGGCCGCGAAGAGCGCAAGGCGCGAGAGGATCGTCCGGAACGGTCGGAACGCGCCGAACGGTCGGAACGCGCCGAGCGGTCGGAACGTCCCGCGCGCCCTAAGCCCGAGCGTAAGGCGGAAGGCAAGCCCGCCAAGGCCCGCAAGCCGCGTCGTGATGATGCGCGGGAAGACGACGGTGGCAAGCCCGGCGAATGGAATGGCCCGGTCCCCGGCTTCCTCGAGGTTTCTGCCGGTTGACTTAACGTCTCCCTAACTACAATCTTGTAGCAGGGATGGCGTGATGGAAATCTTTTACGAACCCTTGCGATCGACGCTGAATCTCCTGCTCTTGGCGGGGTTCTTCTTCGGCAGCCTCGCTCTCCTTGTGAAGCGCACCGGCCTGCTCGATGCGATGGTCCGCACGCGCAAGGAATTCACGACCAATCTCAGCCTCGCGCTGATCAATCTGGTCCTGCTTGCACCGCTTCTCGCCCTGCCGAGCGGTGCGATCCGCGAAGCTCTTGGAATGGGCGCACTATTCGCGCCTTTCTGGGAATCCCTGCCAGCCCCGCTCACGGTCCTTGCCGCGTTCCTGCTGTATGATTTCGTCGTCTATTGGCGCCACCGTTTCGAGCATTCGCCGCTGCTCTGGCGCATTCATGCAACGCACCATGCTGATACGGCGCTGTCGTGGCTGTCCGTCCAGCGCAAGCACCCGCTTAGCAAGCTGCTGAGCGTTTGCGTCGACATTTCGCTCCTGCTTCTTCTTGGTCTCCCGGAATGGTCGATCGGTCTTGCAGGTCTCGTCATCGCGTTCTGGGGCTTCTTCGTGCATTGCGATGTGCCGTGGACGCTGGGCATTTTCGGCAGGGTCTTGCTGTCGCCGGCAGCCCATCGCCTGCATCACATCCGTGACGAGGAACTGATGGGCACCAATTACGGCAACACGCTCACCCTCTGGGACAAGATGTTCGGATCCTATTGCGACCCGACGCCCTATCTCAATTGTGAGACCGGCATTGCGGAAGGTACGCGGAACTTGGGCGGGGAATTGCTACGCCCGTTCGAAAAGCGCTACTGGACGCGCCGCAAGGACCCGGCAGCAGAGGAAACCGAAGCCGCCGCCTAATCGGAAACCGGCTTCACGAAGCTGTCGAGTACGCGCTTTTCGCCTGCTTTCTCGAACTCGATCGTCAGCTTGTTGCCTTCCTGGTCGGTCACGAGGCCATAGCCGAACTTGTCGTGGAACACGCGCACACCGATCGCGATATCGGTACGCGGCTTGGCGGCGAAACTGGCCGCGCTTCGCCCGGGTTCGGCAAGCCGCTTGGGCGTCGTGTCATATCCCGTGGAAATCGCCCGCTGCCATCCGGGCCCCCGCGCCGTAGAGCGTTCGGGACGGCTGGACGATACGTGGGCGAAGGGGTCCTCATGCTCCGACCAGTTTGCGCGCCATAGCGAGGCGCCGCCGCTCATCGTGGTTTCGCTCTCGATATGCTCCTGCGGCAGTTCCTCGATGAACCTGCTCGGGATGGAACTGGTCCACTGACCATAAATGCGCCGGTTGGCCGCGTGATAGATCGTGCAGCGTCGCTTCGCACGGGTGATCGCGACATATGCGAGGCGGCGTTCCTCCTCGAGACTGGCGAGCCCACCTTCGTCGATAGCCCGCTGGCTGGGGAAGACGCCTTCTTCCCAGCCGGGCAGGAATACATGGTCGAATTCCAGCCCCTTGGCCGCGTGCATGGTCATGATGGTGACTTTCTCGCCATCGTCTGCCCGGTCATTGTCCATCACCAGCCCGACGTGCTCGAGGAAATCAGTCAGCGACTCGTAGTCTTCCATTGCGCGGGCGAGTTCGGTCAGGTTTTCGAGCCTGCCGGCACTTTCGGCGTTGGGGTCCTTCTGGAGCATTTCCTCGTAACCGCTTTCGGTCACTACGCGGCGCAAGAGTTCGGACGGCGTTACCCGCTCTGCCTCTTCGCGCCAGTGTACGAATTGGCCCAGGAGACCGACGAGAGTATTGCGGGCACGCGGCGGCAGCTCGTCGCTATCGGCAAGGTCCAACGACGCTGCCGCCAGTGGAGCCTGTATCCGCCGCGCATGTCGTCGCATCGCGTCGAGTGTCTTGGCGCCTAGGCCGCGCTTTGGCTGGTTGTAGATCCGCTCGAACGCGAGATCGTCTGCTGGCTGGGCGATGACGCGCAGGTAGGCGAGCATGTCGCGGATTTCCGCGCGCTCGTAGAAGCGGAAACCGCCGACGATCCGGTAGTTGACGCCGATCTGGATGAAGCGGTCTTCGAATTCGCGGGTCTGGTACTGGGCGCGCACAAGGATGGCGACCTCGTCCAGCGGTGCGCCTTCGGATTCTAGCCGTTCGATCGCTTCGCCGACACGCCGCGCTTCTTCGGGGCCATCCCATACGCCGACCACGCGCACTTTCTCGCCCGCAGGAAGCTCGGTCCAGAGCGTCTTGCCGAGCCTTTCGCTGTTGGCGTCGATCAGGCCCGATGCGGCGGCAAGGATTTGCGGGGTGGAGCGGTAGTTCTGTTCCAGCTTTACTACGGCGGCGCCCGGAAAATCTTTTTCGAAGCGCAGGATGTTCGCCACCTCGGCACCGCGCCAGGAATAGATCGACTGGTCGTCGTCTCCGACAACGCAAATATTTTTGCGTTCCTGCGCGAGCAGGCGGAGCCACAGGTACTGGACTTGGTTCGTGTCCTGATACTCGTCCACGAGGATGTATTTGAACCGCTGCTGGTATTGCGCCAGCACGTCGCGGTGCTGGCGGAAGATGTTGAGCATGTGCAGCAGCAAATCGCCGAAATCGCAGGCGTTCAGGGACTTAAGCCGTTCCTGATAAAGCTTGTAGAACTGCGCCCCGCGACCATTGGCATAGGCTTCGTTCTCGACCGCATCGAGATCGCCGGGGTTGAGGCCGCGGTTCTTCCACCGGTCGATAAGGCCGGCCAGCTGGCGGGCGGGCCAGCGCTTTTCGTCCAGTTCCTGTTCCTGGACGAGTTGCTTGAGGAGGCGCAGCTGGTCGTCCGTGTCGAGGATGGTGTAATTGCTTTCCAGTCCCGCCAGTTCGGCGTGGCGGCGAAGCATCTTGGCACCGATTGAATGGAACGTGCCGAGCCACGGCATCCCTTCCACCGCGTCTCCGATATGCCGCCCGACACGGTCCCGCATTTCGCGCGCAGCCTTGTTGGTGAAGGTGACGCAGAGGATTTCGCTGGGCCATGCACGCCGCGTTGCGATGAGATGAGCCAATCTTGCGGTGAGCGCCGCGGTCTTTCCTGTCCCGGCACCGGCCAGCATCAGCACAGGGCCTTCCGTCGTCAGCACGGCTTCGCGCTGCGGTGCATTCAACATGGCCGCATAGGGCGGAATTCCGGGGTTTTCTTCGCTTTTGGGAGGGACAGGCAAATCCGGCATGGTCATGGAACGGCTAGGGAACGAATAGCGGCAACACAAGCCTGCAAAGCCGGCTTCCGGAACATTCGCGGCCTGTTTCGCGTAGTCTGTGCAATGAGAAAATAGGAGAAGTGCTTTGAATAAGCTGATTTTCGCCGGAGCCGCCGCGCTTGCGCTCGCCGCTTCGCCTTCGGTCGCCCAGGATGTCGCAGTCGATGCAGAGGGCAATGTCTATGTCATGACCGATACCCAGCAGGTCATGTACGATGGCTGGCCCGAAGTCCGCCGCGTCGCCTACGACGCATGGCCCTATGGCGTGCAGGAATACTACTGGACGCTTACGCCCGAGCAGAACGCCGGCTGGTGGGTGCTCAACGATAGCCAGCGGGTGCGTATCTACGAGATGACCCCCGAACAGCGCGCGCAGGCATGGACCGCCGTTGCCGCGCAGATGAGCAATGCCAGCGACACGGCTGTCGCCGCGCGGACTTCTGCTTCGGCTGCGACCACTGGTCCGCGTTTCGTGCGCAGCGAAGTGATCCAGACAACGCCGGCCAGCGATCGTGCTGCCGATGGCGAGCTGCCGATCTGTGCCGACAAGGCGCAGGACAATTGCATCAACGCCTGGGAAGCCGGCAAGCGCGGTCCGGGTGTAAGCCGCCCGCTCGAATATTGGCCGGGCCGCCCGGCTAGCGAGATCGACGAGCCGCTCCCGGCCACCCGTCCGGAAAGCTGACACCATAACGATTGCTCCGGCCGGTTAACCGGCGGAGACGCTTGGAAGGGGCGGGGCCGCACATGCGGTTCCGTCCTTTTCTTTTGAGTGGTTCAGGCTTCCAGACGGAGGAGGGTAAGCTTGGCCTTGCCCACGACGCGCTCCGCCTCGATGGCGAGGGTGCGGATCTCGATATCCTCGCTCTTGTGCGTTTCGAGGGCGATCCAGCTTGCCGGACCGATCCATCCCAGCCGCAGCATCCGGTCGAGTGCGACCTGGCCTGCTCCCGTGTCGTAAGGCGGGTCGAGAAGGATGAGATCATGCGCCGCCTTTGCAGGGACCAGGCTCATCACCGAGCCTTGCTGGACGGTGGTACGGCTGCGTGCGCCAAGCGCCTCGATATTCGTACGGATGGCCTTTACCGCCTCGGCTTCCTGCTCCACGAACAGGCAATGTGCGGCACCGCGCGAAAGTGCCTCGATACCGAGCGCGCCCGATCCGGCGAACAGGTCGAGCACCGACAGGCCCTCGATGGTTCCGAGCCTGCTCGCAAGCATGTTAAACAGCGTCTCGCGGGTGCGGTCCGCAGTCGGGCGGGTCAGGTCACCCTTGGGTGCCACCAGCTTGCGTCCGCGCCATTCGCCGGCGATGACTCTCATTTGCCGCCCTTGCTGAGCTGGCGAGCGAAACGTTCTACGTCGGCCGGTCGGAATTCGACGGCCTGGCCACGCGGCAGGTCCGCCAGTTCGAACGGGCCATAGGAAATTCGCAATAGGCGGTTCACCTTGAGGCCGAGGTGCTCGAGCACGCGGCGGACTTCGCGGTTCTTGCCTTCGGTCAGCGTCATTTCGATCCAACGGTTCTTGCCCGAGCCCCGTTCGAGATCGGCCTCGATCCGGCCGTAGCGCACGCCGTCGATCTCCACGCCTTCGATCAGCTCGTCCAGCATCGCCTGCGTGACGTCGCCGAAGGCCCGGGCGCGATAGGTGCGCGGAACGCCCGAAGACGGCAGTTCCATCGCCCGCTTCAGCTCGCCGTCATTGGTGAGCAGCAGAAGCCCCTCGGTGTTGAAGTCGAGGCGGCCGACCGGCATCACGCGCCCGGCATTGCGGGGCAGCGCATTGCGCAGGGCGGCGTAAATCGTCGGGCGCCCCTTGGGGTCGCGTTCCGCCGTGATCAGGCCGGAAGGCTTGTGGAAGGCGAAGAGGCGCGTTTCCTCTGCCTGTTCGACCGGCTTGCCGTCGACGGTCACGCCGCGGAGCGAGCCGAGCTTCACGGCCGGCGTGTCGAGCACCTTGCCATCGAGCGCCACGCGCGCGTCGGCTATCATGCGCTCCACCTCGCGGCGGCTGGCCACACCCGCACGCGCGAGCAGCTTGGCGATGCGGTCGCCATCTTCAGGAAGTCGGTTGTCGGACATAGCCGCGCGGTTAGGCGCTCAGTTGGCGGCGCGCAAGGCTTCCTCGACCGTCTCGTGGTAGCGACGGATGCCGCTTTCCATCGTGCCGAGGGTCAATTCGGGCACCACGCCGGTCGCAAGACCCTGCTGGCCGAGTTCGGCGGCACGGAAATCCTCGCTCGCGAAGACGCCGCCATCGAGCAGTGCCCAGCTGCGTTCCCAATGGTCGCGCGCCTTGTCGGTGCTGGGATGTTCGGGGATCAGCATGAAGTCTTCGACCAGCGTAAGCTCGTGCGACTGCGGCATCATCACCATGAGATTGATGTAGTCGGGACTGGGAATGATGAGCGCGCCCGGCAACATCTGGTAGGCGAAAGTCACCACCCGGCGAAGCTGGGCCATGTCGGTTAGGTCGACCCCGTCCATCTCCTCCAGCCGTCCGACCGCGCTGCGGGCGTGGGGTCCGACCATGTCGCCCGATGTCACGCCGTCCTTGAAGAACGGGCCGATGGTCTGCGCGTGCAGGCGGGTGACGTGATAGCTTTCGAGGAAGGCATCCATGATGAGCTTCCAGTTGCCCTTCACCTCGTGGGTCTTGCGCCGGAAGAGCACATGCTCCCCCATGCCGAGCGCATCGAAATCCTCGCCCAGCTTGCGAGCATAAGAGAAATCCGCCGTTTCTTCCTTGGGGCAGAACCAGATCAGGCCGCCGGTTTCCAGCGAGGGGAGCTCGACCAGCCCCATCGAGCCCTTGTCGAGATCGGGGAAAGTGTCCGGGCGGGGCAGGGCGAGCAGGCGTCCGTCCACGCTGTAGGTCCAGGCGTGATATGGGCAGACGAGCTTCTTCGTGCATTGCACCTCATTGCCTTCGACCAGCCGCGTCCCGCGGTGCCGGCAGACGTTGAGGAAGACATGGGCGGTCCCTTGCGCATCGCGCGTGATCAGCAGCGCGCGGCCGGTCGCATCGTGAGGCACTGCCATCCCGGCATCGGGAACGAGCGCGCTGGGGCAGATGATTTGCGGCAAGCGATCGAAAATCGCGGCCTTCTCGCGCTGCCAGTAACCGGGGTCGGTATAGACGTGCGCCGGAACCGTGGTCTGGCCGATCGTATCGCGTTTCACATCGTTCGCGATATCCTCCGCCAGTCCCAGCATTCCCTCGGTCGGTCGACGACCTGTCGCCACTGTGGTCGGAACGCCCATCTGTTCTGTTCCTTTCTCTCTCCGGGCGCTAGTGTCGCAAAAAATAGCGCATTTAGGAAGGACGCTAGGGAATGGCCGAAGCGGTCGCGGACGCGAAGAAAAAGAAGATTTCCGCTTGGCGTGCCTTGGGGCTGGCGCTCTCGAACAGGAAAACGGGTTTCATGGTGCTGTTCGGCTTTGCCAGCGGCCTGCCCTTTGCCCTGTTCCTGGGCACCTTGTTCGCCTGGCTTACGGAAGCCGAAGTGGACCTCGAGACGATGGGCGTCTTCTCGCTTATCGGGCTTGCCTATGCCTTCCAGTTCCTCTGGTCGCCGATGATCGACAAGGTGAATATTCCCGTCCTGCGCAGGCTTGGTCGGCGCAAGCAATGGATCGTACCGGCACAGGTGCTGCTAGGGACGATCCTCGTCACCATGGCGCTGCTCGAACCCAAGACCCAGCTCGGATGGTTCAGCCTCCTTGCCGGTATCGGCGCATTTGCCAGCGCTACGCAGGACATCGCAATCAATGCCTGGCGTATCGATGTCGCCGACGAGGAAGCCACGATCGATATCCTCTCCACCGTCTACCAGATGGGCTACAGGCTATCATCGCTCGTCGGCGGGGCTTTCGGACTGATCATCGCCGCGCGCATCGGCTGGCCCGAAACCTACATGATGATGGGCGCAATCCTGCTGGCGGTCGGGTTTGTCGGCCTGTGGGCCCCGAACGCGGCCGAGGAAGCGGAAGACGTCGCTTCCGAAAGCGAGTTGCAGGTTCGCGCGCTGCGCAAGGCCGGCGAACTGTCGCCTGCCGTGCGCGGCCGGGCGCTGGCGCTCGTCGGACTGCTCTGGGCAGTCGCCATCGGCGCGGTGCTGGCCTTCATGATCATGTCGATGACCTATGCGCCGGAGGACCGGCCGAACCCCACGGAATTCACGCTGACTTACGGTCCGTGGATCATCGTGGCGACGATTATTCTCCCTGCGCTCATCGCCGGCTGGCTGGCATCGCAGAAGCGGCAGGGCAGGCATTTGCTGACCGAAGACGAGGACCCTGCGGCGGGCGGGGCCTATGCAATGGACCATCTCTATCGCGCGCTGGTGCTGCCTTTGGTGGAGTTCGTTGGCCGGATGGGCTGGTCGCTCGTGTTGATCCTCGCCGTGGTGCTTACCTATCGCATCTGCGACGCGATCTGGGGCACCTTCGCTTATCCGTTCTATCTCGGCGAACTCGAGTACACGAATGACGACGTCGCCTTCGCCTCGAAGTTCTTCGGCGTTGGTGCGATCATTCTCGGCCTTGCTTTGGGTGGCTTCATGCTGACAACGATAGGGCGCATGGCGACGCTGCTGATCGGCGGTGTCCTAGCCGCACTGACCAACCTGCTTTACGCCGACATGGCGGTGGGCGGTGCAAACATGCAGGCCTTCAGCGATGCGATCGGCTTCACTTACATGATCATGCAGATCCCCGAGATCGGCGATGCGGAGCTTGCCAAGCTGACCATCACCATCGGGTTCGAGAACCTTGCCATCGGTATCGCCGGGGCAGCCTATATCGCCTGGCTGTCCTCGATCGTCTCGAAGCAGTTCAGCGCGGTGCAATACGCGCTGCTGTCCTCGCTGACGCTGCTGGTGGGCACGCTTGGCCGCGGCGCGCTGGGCGAGATGATCGAGAACCAGGGCTATTACGACGTCTTCATCCTGACGACGTGGATAGGCCTCGCGGCAGCCGTGCTGGTATGCTTCGAATGGTACCGCGAGAGCCGCGGCAAGGCGGCTGCGGGTATCGTCGCGCCAGAAGTGGGGGAACGATTCCCGGCTGAGTGATCAGTCGGGCAATTCGTCGTTGAGGCGCAGGACCTCGCCAGCGAGGTAGAGCGAGCCTGCAATGAGCACGGGATGGCCGTCTGCCGGCAGGGCGGAGAGCGCATCCACGACATCGTCGGCCCTCTTCGCGTCCATGCCGAAAGCCTCGACACCGTGCGCCGCGTGCCCCGGGATCGGGACCACCGCAAGCGAGCGGATCCGGTCGCCCAGGGCATCTAGCAGTGAGCGCGGGTCCTTGTTGTCCAGCATGCCCAAAACGAGATGGAGCGGGCCGGAGAACGCATCCGCAATAGCAAGTCCGGCGCTGGAGTTGTGGCCGCCATCCAGCCAGACGTCCCGATCAGCTACGAGCGCGGTCAGCGGACCTGCACCCAGGCGCTGCATCCGTGCAGGCCATCTGGCCGTCTCGATGCCGGTCCTGATCGCTTCTTCACTGATCGCCAGCCTCGCTTGCGCGCGCAACATGCCATTGGCGAGGGCTGCGTTCCGTTCCTGATGCGCGCCGCCAAGGCCGGGTTCGGGATAGCCGGATGCATCGGGCGTGATGCTCCCCTTGCCGAAGGAGCGAACCATGTGGAGCGGCGCGCCGACGCTCTCGGCCACATCCCTGATTACCTGTTCGGCTTCCGGGAGATGGCTATCCTCCAGCGTGACCATCGGAACGCCGGGTTTGGCAATTCCTGCCTTCTCGAAGGCGATACGGGCGATCGGCAAGGTCGGAACGCCGTCCTCGGGCGCGAGAAGGAAGCGTTCGTGATCGACGCCCAGCGCAGCGATGCCGCAGGCGGCGAGAACGTCCGGTTCGAGCACATTTGTCGCATCGAAGCGTCCGCCGAGGCCGACTTCGACCACGCAGGCATCCGCCGCAACGCGTGCGAATTCCAGGAAGGCGGCTGCGATGGTGACTTCGAAGAAGCTGGGGTTGAGGTCTTCGCCCACATCCAGAACCTCCGCCAGCAGATCGGCGAGCCGCTCGTCCGAAATCAGCGTGCCCGCCACGCGGATGCGCTCGTTGTAGCGCACGAGATGCGGGCTGGTGGTGACGTGGACCCTGTACCCTTCCGCCTCCAGCATGGCGCGCAGGAAGGCGCAGGTCGAACCCTTGCCGTTGGTCCCGGCGACATGGAACACCGGCGGCAGCCTGCGGTGCGGATTACCAAGCCGGTCGAGCAGCGCGCGGATCGTGTCGAGGCCGAGGCGCCCGTCGGGCACGCTCAACAGTCCCAGCCGGTCGAGCTGGGCCTGGACCGCAGGGCTTTCGGAGCGGGCGAAATCCCGCATGGAAGGGGTCAGGCTGCCTCAGCCGAAGGGGCGAGGTAGTCGATCAGTGTCGCCAGCGTATCGCGCAGGTCGTGGCGGTGGACGACCATGTCGACCATGCCATGCTTGTGCAGGTACTCGGCGCGCTGGAAACCGTCGGGCAGCTGCTCGCGAATAGTGTCCTGGATCACGCGCTGGCCGGCAAAGCCGATCAGCGCGCCCGGTTCTGCCAAGTGCACATCGCCGAGCATGGCATAGCTTGCCGTCACGCCGCCCGTGGTCGGGTCGGTAAGGACGACTATGTAGGGCAGCCCCGCTTCCTTGAGGCGGCGGGTCATCACGGTCGCCTTGGGCATCTGCATCAGGCTGAGAATGCCCTCCTGCATGCGCGCACCGCCAGCAGCGGTCACGACGATGTAAGGGCAATGCCGCGTCAGCGCGCGTTCGGCGCCTTGGCAGAAGGCAGTACCCACGGCCATCCCCATCGATCCGCCCATGAAGCCGAAGTCCTGCACACCGACGACCGCGGGCTTGCCCTCGATCGCACCCGAACCGACAAGGAAGGCGTCCTTGTGCGGGCTCTTCCCGCGGGCCTTCTTCAGGCGGTCGGTATATTTCGACGTATCGCGGAACTTGAGCGGATCTTCCTTCACGTCAGGAATCGGCAGCGCCTCGAACCCTTCGTCGAGGATCTGTGCCAGCCGCTCATCAGCGCCTATGCGGCCATGGTGGTCGCAGCGCGGGCAGACGAAGGCGTTTTCCTGATATTCCTGCGCAAACACCATCTGCTGGCAGCTCGGGCATTTGACCCAGAGATCCTTGTCGGTGCTGCGCTTGGACAGCGAGGTGAGCGAATTGCGGACGCGCGTGAACCAGTTCATGCGCTGGCCCTTGCCGCCGAATGGACCGCCTTGGCAAGCCCTGCGGTGAGTTCGCGCAGCTTTGCCGGTGCCTGCGCCCCGTGTTCCGCGACGAGCTCGACCAGCGCGGAACCCACGACCACCCCGTCTGCCACGCGCGCGATCTCGCCGGCCTGTTCGGGCGTGCGGACGCCGAAACCGACGGCCACGGGGATGTCGGTCGACTGCTTGATTCGGCTCACATTGGCCTCGATCGATTCGATTGCGGCCTGCTGCATGCCGGTGATGCCGGCCACGGCGACATAGTAGAGGAAGCCCGAAGACCCTTCGAGGACCTGCGGCAGGCGCTTTGCATCGGTTGTCGGCGTTGCGAGGCGAATGGGGGAGATGCCCGCATCGCGAAGGTACGGACCCAAAGCATCGTCCTCTTCGGGCGGGATGTCGACACAGATCACGCCGTCGATACCCGCTTCTTTTGCTGCCTTGGCGAACCAGTCCGAACCGCGCCGGATCATCGGGTTCGCATAACCCATGAGCACGAGCGGAACCTCAGGATGCCGGTCGCGGAACTTGCGTGCGATCCACAGCACGTCGGCTGTGCTCGTTCCCGCATTGAGCGAGCGGATGTTCGCTGCCTGGATGGCCGGACCGTCTGCCATCGGATCAGTAAACGGCATGCCGAGTTCGATCACGTCCGCGCCGCCCTCGACCAGAGCGTCGAGATTGGCCGCAGTGTCGCCGTCGCCTGCCGTGATGAAGCAGACGAGAGCGGGATGGGGCTTGTTGAAGGCGTTGGCGAGGCGGGTCATTTTGCCTGCTCTCGCAAGTAGGAGGCGGTCATTCCCATACCGAAGATAATTGCGGCCGCGACTGCCAGACCGGGGTCAAATCCCTTTCCGCTGTAGAGATTGTAAGCGGAGGTCAGTGCCGCGAAGACGACTCCCGAGATTACACCCGCGTATATCGCTGGCTTCCTTGCCGTAGTCACATTTCCACTCCCAGCCGCTCGGCGACGGTGAATATGTCCTTGTCTCCCCGACCGCAGAGGTTGGCGAGGATCACGCTGTCCTTCGGCATTTCCTTCGCGCGCTTGGCGACCGCCGCGATGGCGTGGCTGGGTTCGAGCGCGGGAATGATGCCTTCCGTGCGGCAGAGCAGCTGGAACGCGTCGAGCGCCTCATCGTCGGTTATGGCGGTGTATTCCACGCGGCCCATGTCCTTGAGCCACGCATGTTCCGGCCCGATGCCCGGATAATCCAGCCCTGCGCTGATCGAGTGGCCTTCGGTAATCTGGCCGTCATCGTCCTGCAGTAGGTAGGTCTTGTTGCCGTGAAGCACGCCGGGAAAGCCGCCGAGCAGGCTGGCCGCGTGCTGGTCGCCGTCGAGGCCGTAGCCCGCCGCTTCCACGCCCAGCATCTTCACGTCCGGATCGTCGAGGAATGGGTGGAACAGGCCAAGCGCATTCGAACCGCCGCCGATCGCTGCCACCAGAAGGTCGGGCAGGCGGCCGATGCGGTCGAGCATCTGCGCGCGTGCTTCCTTGCCGATCACGCTCTGGAAGTCGCGGACGAGCTCGGGATAGGGGTGCGGGCCGGCGGCGGTCCCGATGATGTAGAAGGTGTCGTGGACGTTCGCGACCCAGTCGCGCAGCCCTTCGTTCATCGCATCCTTCAGCGTCCCCCGGCCGCTGGTGACGGGCACGACTTCTGCGCCCAGCAGCTTCATGCGGAAGACGTTGGGCGACTGCCGCCGCACGTCCTCTGCGCCCATGTAGACCACGCAGGGCAGGCCGAAGCGCGCGCAGACCGTGGCTGTCGCTACGCCGTGCTGGCCGGCGCCGGTTTCCGCGATGATGCGCGTCTTGCCCATGCGGATCGCGAGCAGGATCTGCCCGATGCAATTGTTGATCTTGTGCGCGCCCGTGTGGTTCAGCTCGTCGCGCTTGAACCAGACCTGCGCGCCGCCGAGCGCCTCTGTCAGCCGCTCTGCGAAATAGAGCGGGGAAGGGCGGCCCACGTAATGTTCGAGCAAATCGTCGAATTGGCGCTGGAATTCCGGATCGGCCTGCGCCGCCCGGTATTCGCGTTCGAGATCGAGGACGAGCGGCATCAGCGTTTCGGCGACATAGCGGCCGCCATAATCGCCGAAATGGCCGCGCTCGTCCGGCATGTTGCGGAAGGTATTTGCCTGGCTAACCATGCGGCCTCCATGACGATGCAAAAGGGCTATGTCGAGAGAGGGTTTGGTTTGCCCTCGACAAGCGCGTCTGGCTTCGCCATGCGCCGCCCCCATGGACACGACCAAGCCCGTTGAAATCACGCTGCCCGAAGACTGCACCGACATGCGCGAAGTGCGCGCAGGGGTAGACAGCACGGACCGCGAACTGATGGCCCTGCTCGACCGGCGGTTCGGCTACATGCGTGCAGCTGCGCGCATCAAGCAGGACCGTAATGTCGTGCGGGACGAGGCGCGCAAGGCGGAAGTGATCGCCAACGCCCGCCTTGATGCGGAAAAGCGCGACCTTCCCGCCGGAAAGATCGCGCAGATATGGGAAGAGCTGGTCGAAACCTCGATTGCCTACGAACTCGAGGAATGGGACCGCCTGCGCAGCTGAAGCCCAGGCCGCCTCCTCAGCGCTTGGCGTCGCGGATACCGTCCTGGGTCGCGCGGCGTTCGGCTTCCCATTCGGCTTCGGTCAGGCAGACTTTTTCCGAGAAGCGCGTGCCCATGTTGCCGACGTTCTTGCAGATCTTCTTCTGCTTCTTCTTCTCGGCCTTTGCGGCATCCTGCTTGGCTTCGGTCGTCGCGTGATCGCCGTGGTGCGAGTGATCCTGCGCGGCCAGCGGGGCCGAAAGCGCGAGGACGGAAAGTGCAGTCAGGGCGATACGCATGGGGAAGTCCTTAAAATACAGGGGATTCGTGTGGGGATAGCGATGGCGCCGGTTTTCCCGCAAACGTTCAGTCTTTCTTCGAACGGCGTTCCAGGCTCGACAAAACGCCGCGCAGCGTGCGCACCTCTAGGTGGTTCCAGCCCGGCTTGGTCAGCACGCCGCGAAGCGTGCGCCGCGTGGCGTCGGCGCGCGTCGCTGGGAGGAAGTAGCCCTTGGGCTCCAGCATGCCTTCGAGATGGCCGATCAGTCCTTCGAGCTCGTCCTGCGGGGCGGGGGGCAGGAGGTCTTCCTGCGTCGGCTGCACGAGGTTTTCGTGTTTCGACCACTCGTAGGCGCACAGGATCACCGCCTGCGCGAGATTGAGCGAGCCGAAGTCCGGATTGATCGGCACCGTCAGGATAGCGCGGGCAAGGGCCACGTCCTCGGTTGCCAGCCCAGAGCGTTCGGGGCCGAACAGGATCGCGCTGCGCCCAACTGCCCCGGCCATTTCGCGGGCAGCCTCTTCGGGGGTGTAGACCGGCTTCGTCACGCCGCGCTTGCGGACCGTCGTCGCATAGACATGCCCGCAATCGGCCACGGCTTCGGCCGTCGAGGCGAACACTTCCGCCATGTCGAGCACCACATCTGCGCCAGCTGCTGCCGGGCCTGCCGAAGGGTTGGGCCAGCCGTCGCGCGGTTCTACGAGGCGTAGTTCCACCAACCCGAAATTCAGCATGGCGCGGGCCGCCTTGCCGATATTCTCGCCCAGTTGCGGCCGAACGAGGACGATTACCGGCTTGTGCTGGTCAGCCTCGCTCATTGGCGGCGGCTTCCTGCACGGTGCTGGCGAATTCCTCGAAATCGCGGGCTTCGTTGAAATCGCGATAGACCGAGGCGAAACGGATATAGGCAACGCTGTCGAGCTGGCGCAGGCCGTCCATCACCATTTCGCCGATGCGCTGCGATGCAACTTCGGCCTCTCCGGCAGTTTCCACCTGGCGCTGGATGCCCGACACAAGCCGGTCGATCCGGTCCGCGGAAACGTCGCGCTTGCGGCAGGCGAGCGAAATGGACTGTTCCAGTTTGCTCCGGTCGAAAGCTTCGCGCCGGTCGCCGGATTTGACCACCGTGACTTCGCGCAGCTGGACGCGTTCGAACGTCGTGAAGCGTGCGCCGCAGCTCGAACACTGGCGGCGGCGCCGGATCGAGGTGGAATCCTCGGTCGGACGACTATCCTTTACCTGGCTGTCGTCATTGGCACAAAATGGACAGCGCATTTACGGCCTTAGTCGTTTGTAGAGAGCTATGCCGGCTCCGGCCACGAGGCCGATGGGCCAGGTCACCACGGGAAGGATTCCGCCGGCTACCGCGCCGATGGCCGCGCCGACGAGGACCGGCTTGGTCGACGGATGGTCGAGCCCCTGCTTGGCCATGCTCTTCACCTCTTCCGTGGCGTCGGGGATGAGGTCGTGATCCTGGTGTCCGGGTTCGCGGTCTTCCATCGGATGTCTCCTTAGCGCCCCGGATAGACCGGGAAGGCGGCGCAGAGTTCGGCGACCTTGCCGCGAACCTGCTCTTCCACCTGACCGTCACCTTCGGGGCCATTGCGGGAGAGGCCTTCTACCACTTCGCAGATGAGCTTGCCTACCTGCTCGAACTCGGCCGGCCCGAAGCCGCGCGTGGTGCCCGCAGGCGTGCCGAGGCGGATGCCGCTGGTCACGAAGGGGCTGCGCGTGTCGTAGGGGATGCCGTTCTTGTTGCAGGTCAGCCATGCCCGGTCGAGCCCGGCTTCGGCCGCCTTGCCCGTCACGTCCTTGGCGGTGAGGTCGACCAACATCGAATGGTTGTCCGTGCCGCCGGACACGACGCGCAGGCCGTTTGCCTCGATGCTCTTGGCCAGCGCGCGGGCGTTTTCGACCACGCGGTGCGCGTAATCCTTGAAGTCCGGACGAAGCGCTTCGCCGAATGCTACCGCCTTGGCCGCGACGACGTGCATGAGCGGGCCGCCCTGCATGCCGGGAAAGACAGCCATGTTGATCGGCTTGGTCAGTTCATCGTGATCCCACAGGATCACGCCTGAGCGCGGACCGCGCAGCGACTTGTGGGTCGTCGTGGTGACAACATGGGCATGCGGGAAGGGCGAGGGGTGGGCACCGCCAGCCACGAGGCCGGAGATGTGGCTCATGTCGACCATGAGATAGGCGCCGACCTCGTCAGCGACCTTGCGGAACGCGGCCCAGTCCCAGACGCGTGAATAGGCAGTGCCGCCCGCGATGATCAGCTTGGGCTTGTGCTCCTTCGCCGTGGCCATGACCTCGTCCATGTCGATCAGTTCGTCGTCCTTGCGAACGCCGTAGCTGACCGGGTTGAACCACTTGCCGCTCATGTTGACGGGCGAGCCATGGGTGAGGTGTCCGCCGGAATTGAGGTCGAGGCCCATGAAAGTGTCGCCCGGCTGCAGCAGCGCAAGGAACACGGCCTGGTTCATCTGGCTGCCCGAATTGGGCTGCACATTGGCAAACTCGCATCCAAACAATTGCTTGGCGCGCTCAATTGCCAGCGTTTCGACCACGTCGGCATAGTCGCAGCCGCCGTAATAGCGCTTGCCCGGATAGCCTTCGGCATACTTGTTGGTGAAGACCGAACCGGTCGCCTCCAGCACTGCGGAGGACGCGATGTTCTCGGACGCGATCAGCTCGATCTTGTCCTGCTGGCGCTTGAGTTCCTTGCGGATAGCCTCGTGGATTTCCGGATCGGCTTGGGCCAGCGTGTCGTGCCAGAAACGGTCCATCGGGTCGCGCGAGGTATCTTTTGCCTGGGTAGCCATGTCAGAATTCCGGGTTGGAGAGCTTGTCGACGCGGCGCTGGTGGCGGCCGCCTGCGAAGTCGGTTTCGAGGAAAGCGGTAAGGCACGCCTTGGCCATGTCGCTGCCGGTCAGACGCGCGCCCATGGCGATGCAATTGGCGTCGTTGTGCTCGCGGGCAAGGCTTGCCGAAAGCGGTTCCGAGACGAGGGCACAGCGGACGGCGGGATTGCGGTTGACCGAGATCGAGATGCCGATACCCGACCCGCACAGCGCCACGCCGCGCTCGGCGGTCCCGTCAGCCACCACGCCGGCGAGGCGATAGCCGAAATCGGGGTAATCGACGCTTTCGGTGGTGTCAGGACCGAGGTCGGCGACCTCGTGACCCTGTTCGATAAGCCAGTCGCGCAGTTCGGCCTTCAGGTCGATGGCGGCATGGTCGGAAGCAATGGCGATACGCATGGGGCGGCCATACGCACTTACGGAATGGCAATCCACCGTCTTGTGCCGTCATCCACGGCTGATCCTGCCCCTTGTCAGGCGAGGCGTTCCAGCGTGTCCCTGATTTGCTGGATCGAATAGGGCTTGGTGATCGTCGGTACGTCCATGAATTCGTCCGGATGGGCGCTTTCGCCGTAGCCGGTGGCGAAAATGAAGCGGATGCCGCGGCCCTTTAGCGCCTCGGCGAAACCGTAGCTCTTTTCCCCGCGCACGTTTACGTCGAGTATCGCGCAATCGAACGTACTGCCGGCCAAGTGGTCTTCCGCTTCGTCCAGCGCCGTGGCGAGAGAAACCTGTGCGCCTTCATCGAGCAACATGTCTTCGAGGCCGAAAGCGATGATCGGTTCGTCTTCCAGTATCAAAAGCCGGGCACCGTCGAGTTTCACAGTTTCGTCTCCAAGCGGCAATGCAGGCCGTCTTCGTGGTAGGTGAGGTCGGCGCAGTCGCCGCGATTGCCGAAGGCGCGGGAGATGAGTCGGGACCCGAAGCCGCGCCGGGTCGGGGCATCGATGGCAGGCCCGCCGCTTTCGCGCCAGTCGAAGATCAGGCGTGATCCGTCTTCCTCTGAGCGGCGGTCCCAGGTGATGTTGATGCAGCCCTTGTCGTCCGACAGAGCTCCGTACTTAAGGGCGTTGGTGGCCAGTTCATGGACTACCATGGCCAGGGCGACTGCAGATTGCGGGTCGAGCGTGACCTTGGGTCCGGTCAGCGAATACCGTTCCGACTGGGTTCCGGCGGTGGCCTCCAGCGAACGGCGGACGATCTTCTCGACGTCGGCTTTCTTCCAGTTGAACTCGGTGAGCAGATTGTGCGCGCTGGCGAGCGCAGCAAGGCGCGCGGCGAAGACATCGAGGCCATGGTCGCCCTGGTCCGTCTTGAACGACTGCTGGGCGAGGCCCTGCACGATGGCGAGCGTATTCTTCACGCGGTGATTGAGTTCGTTGATCAGCAGTTTCTGCCGCTCTTCCGCCTCCACCTCTTCGCTGACGTCGTATCCCTGGATCAGGATGCCAGTCACCTCGCCCGATTTTTCGCTGATGGGCTGGAAGATGAATTCGAGGTGTGATTCCTCCGCCTTGCCCGTTTCCGGGTCGACGAGGGTCACCAGTTCTCGATTGCCGAAATAGGGTTTGCCGGTGGCGCGGACCTCGTCGAGGATGCGCAGGAAGCCCTGTTCCACGACTTCGGGCAGGGCTTCTGCGATAGTGCGCCCGATCAGCTTGCGACCGCCGAGAAGGCGACGGTATGCAGCGTTTGCGAGCACGAAATTATGTTCGGGGCCTGACAGGACCGCGACAAATCCCGGGGCCTGCTCCAGCAGCATCCGCGCGCGTTCCAGCTCTTCCGAAGCGGTCCGGTAGCGCTCCTCGACCTTCTTCGCCCGTTCGACGACGCCGGCCTCGTCGATGGTCCGGCGCAGGGTCTCCAGTTCGGTAATGTTGACCGTATGCTGGAGAATGTATCGGACCTGTCCGTCGTCACCTTTTAGCGGCGTGTGGGTCGCGCTCCAGAAATGCGTGTCGAAACTGCCGTCGGGATTGGCGATATCGTAGCGGATATGCGCGATTTCGTCGGGTTCTCCGGTCCGGAGTACGCGTTCGAGGGATTCCGACAACTGGCGGTAGCTTTCGCCTTCGCTCGGGAATGCCTCGAATATGTTGCGACCCTCGATCGAATCCCGATCCCGCATGGTGACGCGCAGGTAGGCGTCGTTCATCCAGGCGATTTCGAGGTCGCGGTTCAACAGGACATAGGGGTTGGGCGAGCTGGCGAGGAGCTCCCGGAAGTCGATTTCTGATACGTGTTGCGGTATGCGCTTACCCCCGAAGGCGTTCCGGATCGTGCGTCCGGCGTATCGACCTCTTACCGCACGCAATCGTCACGGAAGCGCGTGGTTCCCGCAAAAACGGGAATGTTTTCGAGTGATTGGTCCAGGGGCGCCGACAGTCGGGGCTTATCAGTGAGATAGCCCCGACCGGACTGGAAATTACTGGTCGAGGAAGCTGCGCATCTTGCGGCTGCGGCTCGGGTGCTTGAGCTTGCGCAGTGCCTTCGCTTCGATCTGGCGGATACGCTCGCGCGTCACCGAGAACTGCTGGCCCACTTCCTCCAGCGTGTGATCGGTGTTCATGCCGATGCCGAAGCGCATGCGCAGCACGCGTTCTTCACGCGGCGTAAGCGAGGCAAGGACGCGGGTGACCGTTTCCTTGAGGTTCGCCTGGATTGCCGCGTCCACCGGGATGATCGCGTTCTTGTCCTCGATGAAATCGCCGAGGTGCGAATCTTCCTCGTCGCCGATCGGCGTTTCGAGGCTGATCGGTTCCTTGGCGATCTTCATCACCTTGCGCACCTTTTCGAGCGGCATGGAGAGCTTCTCCGCCATCTCTTCGGGCGTCGGTTCGCGGCCCTGGTCGTGCAGGAACTGGCGCGAACAGCGGACCAGCTTGTTGATCGTCTCGATCATGTGGACCGGGATACGGATCGTGCGGGCCTGGTCGGCGATCGAGCGGGTGATCGCCTGCCTGATCCACCACGTCGCATAGGTGCTGAACTTGTAGCCGCGGCGGTATTCGAACTTGTCGACCGCCTTCATCAGGCCGATGTTCCCTTCCTGGATCAGGTCGAGGAACTGCAGGCCGCGGTTGGTATACTTCTTCGCGATCGAGATCACGAGGCGCAGGTTCGCCTCGACCATTTCCTTCTTGGCGATACGCGCTTCACGCTCGCCCTTCTGGACCATGTTTACGATGCGGCGGAATTCGGGCAGCGCCATGCCGGTCTGGCTGGCGATGTCGGTGATCTCGGCGCGGATGCGGTCGATCGCGTCGGCTTCCTTCTCGGCGAAGGCGGCCCACTTCTTGTCCTTCTTGACCTTCTCTTCCATCCACGTGTCGTCGAGCTCGTTGCCGATATAGGCATCGAGGAAGTCCGAACGCTTGACCTTGTGGCGTTCCGCAAGGCGCAGCATCTGGCCGCCGAGGGCGGTCAGGCGGCGGTTGAAGGCATAGAGATTGTCGACCAGGAATTCGATCTTGGTCGCGTGGAACTGGACGCTCTCCACCTCGGCGGTGAGCTGTTCCGACAGCGCTTCGTACTTCTTTTCCTTGGCGGGCGGGAAATTTTCTCCGCGGCCCATGACCTCGACGCGTTCTGCCTGCAGCTTCTCGAACTTGCCGAAGAGATCGGTGATGCGTGCGAAACGCTCGATGGCATCCGGCTTCAGCGCGGCTTCCATCTGGGCGAGGGACATGGTGTTGTCTTCCTCGTCGTCGTCGTCGCGGCGCTTGGACGAACCTTCGCCGTCTTCGTCGTCATCGTCGCCGCTTTCGTCCTCGTCGTCATCCTCGTCGTCATCGCGGATGGTCGGGCCGGCGGTTTCTTCCGAGATCTCGCCGTCGTCGTCGTCGTCTTCGGCGTCGTCGTTCAGCTTGTCGGCCGGCGGTTCCTTGGACAGCATGGCGTCGAGATCGAGGATCTCGCGCAGCTGCATTTCCTCGTTGTTGAGGGCTTCGGACCACTGGATAATGGCGTGGAAGGTGATCGGGCTCTGGCACAGGCCCATGATCATCATATCGCGGCCCGCCTCGATACGCTTGGCAATCGCGATTTCGCCTTCGCGGCTGAGCAGTTCCACCGCGCCCATTTCGCGCAGGTACATGCGCACCGGATCGTCGGTGCGTTCGCCCGCGGCCAGCTTCTTCGGGCCGGCCGGCTTCTTGGCCGCTTCCTTCTCTTCACCGGAAGAGGGGGCAGGCGCGATTTCCTCAACCTCGTCGTCCTGTTCGGCATCTTCGTCGTTCTCGACGATCTGCACGCCCATTTCGGACAGCGCCGACTGGATGTCCTCGATCTGGTCGGAACTCATTTCGCCCTGCGGCAGCGCGTCGTTGAGTTCGTCGTAAGTGACGTAACCCTTTTTCTTCGCTTTCGAGAGCAGCTTCTTCACCGAAGCTTCGTTGAGGTCGATCAGCGGAGCGTCATCCTTGTCGCCCGACTTGGTCTTGGTGGCCATAAAGAGCAATCAGTCCGTACTATCGCCACTTGCAGGCCCGGTATCCTGCGCGGCTTCTGAATCTTTCGTAGCCGCCGAAGCGGCCTTGCGGCTTGCCATTTGCCCGAGTCGCGCCTCGAATTCCAGCTTTCGCTTCAACAGGCGCTGCTGCTCGGCGAAAGCCCCTTCGGGATCGCTCTCGAATCGTGCGGTCGCGGCAGCGAGCGCGGCTTCGAGTGCCGGCCTTTCGACCAGCAGTGACACGGCTTCGGCCAAGTCCTCGCGCGCATCACCTGGGTCGGTGCCTTCATCGAGAAAGGCGAATAATCGGGTTTCCGGTGGGGCAGGTAGGCCGTCTGGTAGCGATATGGGCGATCCGGCCAGCGAATCAAGCGTTTCGGCAGCGGCGAGCAGCGAATCTATCGCCGGTCCGACATTTCGGTCACTTTGGGCAACGCGGGCGAGGGCGGCCTCATGCCGCGCGATTTCGCCGGGATGCCGCAGCAGTCCGTGGATGACGGCGCTTGCCAGCCGGTCGCGCGAGCCACCTTCGATGGCCCGCTTGAGGCGCTGTTCCGCCTCGCGCGAAAGCTGGGGAGAAACGGCCGGGAACCCGCCCTTCTTCCATTCGCCGTGCGGCTTGAATTCGCGCTGGGGGCGCGGCGGGAAGGCGAAATCCGAAAAGCGCTGGGTCAACTCTCGCTTGTAGAGCGCCCTGATGTCGGGGTGCTGGATCGCCTCGACATGGTGCATCAGTCTTGCCTTCAGTCCGGCCTTTTCCTCGGGAGAGGTAAGCGGTGCGGCGGCTTTCTCAAATTCCCAGAGGGTGTCGAGCAGGCTGGCAGGCGCGGCAAGCAGTTCCTCGATCGCACCGACGCCGCGTTCCCGGATGAGGTCGTCGGGATCCATGCCTGCGGGCAGGCGCACGATGGACAGCGAGTGGCCGGGGCGCAGCATCGGGAGTGACCTTTCGATGGCGCGCATGGCGGCCCGCTGCCCGGCATTGTCGCCGTCGAAGCACAGAATGGGACGTTCGACCTGTCGCCAAAGCAGCTCGATCTGGTTTTCGGTCAGCGCGGTCCCGAGCGGTGCCACGGCTTCGCGGATGCCGGCATTGGCAAGTGCGATTGCGTCCATGTAGCCTTCGACGACGATCATGCGGCCCGATTGCCGCGCGGCCGGAGCGGCACGGTGGAGATTGTAGAGAGTGCGCCCCTTGTCGAAGAGCGGGGTGTCGGGCGAGTTCAGGTATTTCGGCGCGTTGGGATTGCTGTCGCCATCGAGGATGCGTCCGCCGAACGCGATAACGCGGCCGCGGGCATCGTGGATGGGGAGCATCAGGCGCCCGCGGAACCTGTCGTAAGACTCCTTGTCCTCGACCGTGATGCGCATCCCGGCCTCGATCAGCATCGGCTCTTCGAAGCGCGACAGGGCGGATTTCAGCGCCTGCCGGTCTTCCGGCGCATAGCCGAAGCCGAATTCGCGAACCGTGGCCTCCGAGAAGCCGCGACGCGAGAGGTATGAACATGCACGCGCACCGTCCGCGCCCCTGAGGTTGCCTTCGAACCATTCCTGCGCGGCAGCGGTCACGTCATGCAGGCTGGCGCGCTTTTCCGCGCGGCGGGCGGCCTGCGGGTCGGGGGCGGGCACTTCCATCCCGGCCTCGGCCGCCAGTTCCTTCACCGCATCCATGAACGGCATGCCGCGCTGGTCGGTCAGCCAGCGGATCGCATCGCCATGCGCTTCGCAGCCGAAGCAGTGGTAGAAGCCCTTCTCGTCATTGACGTAGAAGCTTGGCGTCTTCTCGTTGTGAAACGGGCAACAGGCCCTGAACTCGCGCCCCGCCTTGGTCAGCCGGACGGTGCGCCCGATTACTGCGGACAGGGTCGTCCGCATGCGCAATTCGTCCAGCCATTGGGGAGAGAGGGCCATGGCCTCTCCCTATCGGGTGAAGGGGCGGACCGCTAGTTGGCCTGCTTCGCGCTTGCCGCTTTTTTCTCGGCCGGGAAGGGGCCGCGCGCGACTGCCTGGTTACCTTCCACTTCCAGCAGGTAGGCATCGGCAGGACCGTCGGGCGCCAGCGTCGACTGCCACCAGAAGGTCAGCGTCGTGCCGGGCTTCCAGCCACTCCCGTCGACCACGCGCCAGATCAGCTGGCCGTCGTCGCTGGTGATCGAGATCGCATCCTCGCTGCCGAGCGTCGCCTGCGCCTGCGCCTTGGCATAGCCGACCGCTGCGTTGAAGCCGTGGGCCTTGGCCGTGGTGCGGAACAGGGTCGGCGGGCTTTCGACGACTTCAGGACCTTCGCTGGGAGCGGCTTCCGGCTCGTCTGAGGTCGCTTCGGCCAGCGTCACGCTGTGGACGTAGGTGTAGACGGTCCCTTCCGGCATCTTGCCCGGAATGCATTCCGTCGTGCCTTCGGGACAGGCGACGAAGCTGACCATCGTGCCGATCTGGCGATTTCCGGCACTCAGCACCGTTTCCACCTCCGGACCCTGCGGCCCAACGATTTTCGCGCCGAGCAGCGAGAGATCGAGATCGGCGCCAACGAGCGTGCGCGGCTGCGCAGGCGTCGGCGTGGGAGAAGGGGCCGGTTCCGGTTCGCTCGTCCCGCAGGCCGCCAGCGCGAATGGCGCGGCGAGGAGCGCGAGGCGTTTCACGAAAGCGCTTCCTTCACGAGGCCACTGGCCTTGGTCATGTCGAGCGTCGCGCCGTGGCGGGCCTTCAGCTCGCCCATCACGCGGCCCATGTCCTTCATGCCGTCGGCGCCGAGGTCGGCCTTGATCTGCGCAATCGCGGCGCGGGTTTCGTCCTCGCTCAGCTGCCTGGGCAGGAATTCCTCGATCACGGCCAGTTCGGCCTTTTCCTTGTCGGCCAGTTCCTGGCGGCCGCCGCCTTCGTACATCGCTATCGATTCGCGGCGCTGCTTGGCCATCTTCATCAGCACGTCGGTGACGAGGTCGTCGTCCTCCGGCTTCTTGTCCGAAGTGCGCAGCTCGATATCGCGATCCTTGATCTTCGCCCCGATCAGGCGCAGCGCGGCGGTGCGGTCCTTGTCCTTGGCCTTCATGGCGGTGACGGTTTCGGACTGGATCTTCTCGCGGAGCATGAGGCCTCTTCGCTCTAAATGTGTGGATGGTTCGGGCCCCATGTAAGGCAAGCTGCCACAAAGCCAAGTCTTGTGCTTGACGGGACTCGCTGACGTCCCTAGCGGCTGGGACTTAGCACACATCGCCGGAAACCCCTGACTCGGAGAGCCCAATGGCCCTGTCCGCATTCTCGCACGCGCAACCCAAAGGCGCGACGGGAGTCCTCGTCCTCGCGGACGGTACCTGTATCTGGGGCAAAGGCTTCGGTTCCACCGGTTCTGCGGTGGGCGAAGTCTGCTTCAACACCGCCATGACCGGCTACCAGGAGGTGATGACCGATCCCTCCTACGACAGCCAGATCGTCACTTTCACCTTCCCGCATATCGGAAATGTCGGTGCGAACGAGGAAGATCACGAGAGCCGCGGGCTCGGCGCGGTCGGCTGCATCGTGCGGCAGGAAGTGACCCCGCATTCGAATTTCCGCGCCCAGAACGAATTCGTCGACTGGATGCGCGAACACGGCAAGATCGGCCTGTCGGGTGTCGACACCCGCGCGCTGACCCGCCGCATCCGCCTGCTGGGCGCTCCCAATGCGGTCATCGCGCATAACCCGCGCGGCCAGTTCGACATGAAGGCGCTGAAGCAGCAGGCAGCCGAATGGTCGGGTCTCGAAGGGCTGGACCTCGTACCTGCCGTGACGCGCGCCGAACAGGAAGACTGGCGCGGCGGCCACTGGCAGCTGGGCTTCGGTTATACCGAGAGCAGTGCAGAGAGGCCCCATGTCGTGGCGATCGACTATGGCGCGAAAGACAATATCTTCCGCAACCTCGTGAAGGCCGGCGCGAAGGTGACCGTGGTCCCTGCGCGCACCACGCTGGAACAGGTGCTGTCGCTGAATCCCGACGGCGTGTTTCTGTCCAACGGCCCGGGCGATCCGGCGGCGACCGGCCAGTATGCCGTGCCGGTGATCAAGGGGCTGCTCGACGCGGATATCCCGCTGTTCGGCATCTGCCTCGGCCACCAGATGCTCGGCCTTGCCGCCGGAGCGAAGACCGCCAAGATGTTCCAGGGCCACCGCGGCGCCAACCACCCCGTCCAGCGTGTCGGGAGCGAGTGGGGAACAAGCGAAGGCCTCGTCGAGATCACCAGCATGAACCACGGGTTCGCGGTCGATGCCGATACGTTGCCCGACACGGTGGAGCAGACGCACGTCTCGCTGTTCGACGGCACCAATTGCGGAATCTCGATCAAGGGCAAGAAGGCCTTCGGCGTGCAATACCACCCCGAGGCAAGCCCCGGCCCGCAGGACAGTTTCTACCTCTTTGAAAAATTCGTGGGAATGCTCGCGTAATGCCCAAAAGAACCGACATCTCCTCGATCCTCGTCATTGGCGCCGGTCCGATCATTATCGGGCAGGCGTGCGAGTTCGATTATTCCGGCACGCAGGCGATCAAGGCGCTGAAGGAAGAGGGCTACCGGGTCATCCTGGTGAACTCCAACCCCGCCACGATCATGACCGACCCGGAAATGGCCGACGCCACCTATGTCGAGCCAATTACCCCGGAAATCGTCGCCAAGATTATCGAGAAGGAACGCCCCGACGCGGTGCTGCCGACGATGGGCGGGCAGACGGCCCTGAACTGCGCGCTCGACCTTGCGAACATGGGCGTGCTCGATAAGTACGGCGTCCAGATGATCGGCGCCAATGCCGACGCGATCGACAAGGCCGAGAACCGCCAGCGTTTCCGCGAAGCGATGGACAAGATCGGCCTCGAAAGCGCGCGCAGCGGAGTCGCGAACACGGTGGACCAGGCCTATGCGGTGCTGGAGCGCACCGGCTTGCCCGCAATCATCCGTCCCAGCTTCACGCTTGGCGGCACAGGCGGCGGTATCGCCTACAACAAGGCCGAGTTCGAGCGCATCGTGCGCGAAGGCCTCGACGCATCGCCGACCACCGAAGTCCTGATCGAGGAATCGCTCCTCGGCTGGAAGGAATTCGAGATGGAGGTGGTGCGCGACCGCAAGGACAACGCGATCATCATCTGCTCGATCGAGAACGTCGATCCGATGGGCGTCCACACGGGCGATTCCATCACTGTCGCGCCGGCGCTGACGCTGACCGACAAGGAGTACCAGATCATGCGCACCGCCAGCATCGAGGTGCTGCGCGAAATCGGCGTGGAAACAGGCGGTTCGAACGTACAGTTCGCAGTCAATCCGAAGGATGGCCGCCTGATCGTGATCGAGATGAACCCGCGCGTCTCGCGCTCGTCCGCGCTCGCATCGAAGGCCACCGGCTTCCCGATCGCTCGCGTCGCGGCGAAGCTGGCCGTGGGCTACACGCTCGACGAAATCCAGAACGAGATTACCGGTGCTACGCCGGCCAGTTTCGAGCCGACCATCGACTACGTGGTGACCAAGATCCCGCGCTTCGCCTTCGAAAAGTTCAAGGGTTCGAAGAACGAACTGTCCACCGCGATGAAGTCGGTGGGCGAGGTCATGGCCATCGGCCGGTGCTTCCAGGAAAGCATGCAGAAAGCTCTTCGCGGCCTTGAAACGGGCCTCGACGGGTTCAACCGTGTGCAGGAGCTCGAAGGCGTCAGCCGCGAGACGATCACCGCGGCGCTCAGCCAGCGTACGCCTGACCGCATCCTCAAGATCGCGCAGGCCTTTCGCGAGGATTTCACGGTCGAGGAAGTCGCCCAGGTCACCGGTTTCGACCCGTGGTTCCTACGCCAGATCGAAGCCATCATCTACGAAGAGAAGATGCTCGGCCACAACGGCCTGCCGCGCGATGCGGCGGAAATGCGCCGCCTGAAAGCCATGGGCTTTTCCGACAAGCGCCTCGCCACGCTGGCGGTCCGCTCGGTCGGTGTAGCGGGCGGTCTTGCCGAAACGCAGGCCAAGCGTTCGGGCCTGCTGCACGACGCGCTGCGCGCCATGGCCGGCGCGACCAGTGAACAGGAAGTGCGCAAGCTGCGCCACAAGCTGGGCGTCTATCCGGTCTTCAAGCGCATCGACAGCTGCGCCGCCGAGTTCGAGGCGATCACGCCCTACATGTATTCGACCTACGAAGCGCCCAGCTTCGGCGAGCCCGAGGACGAGGCTGATCCGTCCGACCGCAAGAAGATCGTCATCCTCGGCGGCGGCCCGAACCGCATCGGGCAGGGCATCGAGTTCGACTATTGCTGCGTCCACGCCTGCTTCGCGCTGGCCGAGGCCGGCTACGAAACGATCATGATCAACTGCAACCCGGAGACGGTTTCGACGGACTACGACACTTCGGACCGACTCTATTTCGAGCCGCTGACCGAAGAAGATGTGCTGGAAATCCTGCGCGTCGAAATGTCGAAGGGCGACCTGGTCGGCGTCATCGTCCAGTTCGGCGGGCAGACCCCGCTCAAGCTTGCAGCTGCGCTGGAGCGCGAAGGCATCCCGATCCTCGGCACTTCGCCCGATGCGATCGACCTTGCCGAAGACCGCGAACGCTTTGCCAAGCTGGTTAACAAGCTCGACCTCAAGCAGCCGGAAAACGGCATCGCCAAAAGCCGTGACGAGGCAGCAGCCGTTGCTGCGCGGATCGGCTATCCGGTGCTGCTGCGCCCTAGCTACGTGTTGGGCGGGCGTGCGATGGAGATCGTCGACAGCCTGGCGCAGCTCGACGACTACATCAACACCGCGGTGAACGTGTCGGGCGACAGCCCGGTGCTGGTCGACCAGTACCTGCGCGACGCGGTCGAGTGCGACGTCGACGTCATCTCCGATGGCGAGGAAGTCCGCATCGCCGGTGTCATGCAACACATCGAGGAAGCCGGCGTCCACTCGGGCGACAGCGCCTGCACCCTGCCGCCCTACAGCCTGCCGCAGGACATCATCGACGAGATGGAACGCCAGGCGACCGAGCTTGCCCGTGCGCTCGACGTGCGCGGCCTGATGAACGTGCAGTTCGCGGTGAAGGAGGGTGAGGTCTACCTGATCGAGGTCAACCCGCGTGCCAGCCGCACCGTGCCCTTCGTGGCCAAGGCCATCGGGCGACCCGTCGCCAAGATCGCAGCGCGCGTCATGGCGGGTGAAAAGCTCTCGCACTTCGAGCCGTTCAACCTGAAGCCGAACCACATGGCGGTGAAGGAAGCCGTGTTCCCGTTCAGTCGCTTCCCCGGCTCTGACCCCGTGCTTTCGCCCGAAATGAAGAGCACCGGCGAAGTCATGGGTATCGACCGCGATTTCCCCGCCGCTTTCCTCAAGTCGCAGCTGGGTGCGGGAATGAAGCTGCCGCAGGGCGGTACGCTGTTCGTGTCGGTCAAGGACAGCGACAAGGAAGTGATCCTGCCTGCAGTCGAAACACTGCTGGCCAAGGGCTTCCGCGTCATCGCCACCGGCGGCACGCAGCGCTTCCTGTCAGGCAAGGGCTTGGCGGTCGAACTGGTCAACAAGGTTGCCGAAGGTCGCCCGCACATCGTCGATGCCATCATCGACGGCGAAGTGCACCTGATCTTCAACACGACCGAGGGCTGGCAGTCGCTGCTTGACAGCCAGTCGATCCGTGTGGCCGCCCTCGAAAAGAAGCTGCCGTACTACACGACTGCTGCCGCCAGCCTCGCTGCCGCACGCGCGATTGCCGAGGTTTCTACCGAGCAGCTTGAAGTGCGTTCATTGCAAGACTATTATAGCTGACCAGAACACACGGCGTATCTCCCACACATCCGAGCGACCGAGGCTCCGCTAACCTTGCGGACCGGGCTCGAATTGTCCCGGGAGATTGCGCGAGCAGGAAGGAATTGGGGTTCGATGGACAAGGTGCCGATGCTGGCCGAGGGCTATGAAAAGCTCACTGCCGACCTGAAGGTGCTGCGGGCGGAGCGTCCGAAGATCGTCGATGCGATCGAGGAAGCACGCGCGCATGGCGACCTTTCGGAAAACGCCGAATACCACGCCGCCAAAGAACGCCAGGGCCAGGTAGAGGCCATGATCGGCGATCTGGAAGACAAGATCAGCCGTGCGCAGATCATCGATCCGACCACGCTTTCGGGCGACAAGGTTGTCTTCGGTGCGACAGTCACGCTGCTCGACGAAAACGACAAGCCGGTGAAGTACCAGATCGTCGGCCAGACCGAAGCGGACGCTTCGAAGGGCCGGATTTCCTATACTTCGCCGATCGCCCGCGCGCTCATTGGCAAGCAGGTCGATGACGAGGTCGAAGTGACCGTCCCTTCGGGCGACAAGTTCTACCTCGTCGAGAAGATCGAATTCATCTGATCGTGGCGCGGGGCCATCGGTCTGCGCGTCAGTCGACGGTCTTTTCCATCGCCCAGTTGTGGATCGGCACGCCGTCGATTTCGAACTCGCGCTTTTCGGTGGCGATGTAACCGGCTTCCTCGAACGAGGGGCGGGCGAGGTCGCTCGCCTCGGTATAAAGCCGCTTGATCCCGTGGTGCCGCGCATAGAGCGAGGCTGTCGCCAGCAGGTTTAGCGCCAGCCCCTTGCGCGTGTGCGCGGGGTGGTTGTAGAGGTGGTCGAGATGGCCGTCCGGCTCGAGCAGAGCATAGGCGACCGGCTCGTCGTCTTCGCCGGCAGCGACGAAGATGGTGGCGCCATTGGCGACCCGTTCACGGTAGAGCGCGGCGCCCGGGTGCTGGGCGAGCCACGCTTCTACCTGGTCATTCGAATAGGCTTCCGGCCCGATCCCGCGGATCGCCGCCCGGCATACGTCCGCCAGCTCCTCGGCATCGGAATCCTGATAGGGGCGGATCGAGTAGGCCAAGGCCGTTGTCAGGCTTCGGGATCGAGCAGCTTGTGCAGGTGGACGATGACGTATTTCATTTCCGCATCGTCGACCGTGCGCTGGGCATTGCCGCGCCAGGCGCTTTCGGCATCGTCATAGCTGGAATAGACGCCGGCGACGTGGATGCTTTCCGGGTCGGCAAAGGTCATGCTGCGCGGGTCGGTCACGCGGCCGCCCATCACCAGATAGAGCGTCTGCTTGCTCTCTTTTTCTTCCATGGTCCGTTCTTTTTTCCGAATTGGGGAGGAGATTTGCCCTGCCCATAGCGAAAGCGGCGCGACAGGCAAACCCGTCGCGCCGCTCTAGAGCCTAGCTATTACGTATGAGTTAGCGGCTGATGCGCGCCTTCAGGTCTCGCACCGTTCGCGAGGACTTGCGGCTTGCCTTGCGGCTGCCCGAGGCGATGGCATCGCCGATGGTGTCGAGGCGATAACCGGCATCGCGCTTCAGGCGGCGGGCCTGCGTGCCTGCCGCGTCGGAATAATCCTCGATCTTGTCGCCGGCACCTTCCATCATCGAAAGGCCATAGGCGATCGCGGCTTCGGTGGCGTAGGCTGCCAGTGAGCCGCCGCGGCGCCCCAGCGCGCGCCCCCGACGCGTCATGGCGCCGATAGCGAGGCCGACTGCGACGGCACCTGCAACGGTGGCGATCGGGTGCTTCTTAGCAAAGTCGACCGCGCTGTCCGCGACATCCTTGGCCTGATCGGCGAAGGAGCGCTCGCTATTTCGACGTTCACCTGCAGCGATGCGGGCGCGGAGCTGTTCGCGCTTTTCGGCATCGCTGAGCTGGCTATCGGCGCTGATGGGAGTGACGTTGTTGGTGGCCTTGTCTGCCATGGGGTTTCTCCGAAATCTGGTGTGCATCGAACCAACGGTTCAGCCGGCGGGGCCGTTCCGTCTATTCGTCGTCTTCGAGGGACTCTTCGTCCTCTTCTTCCTCGCCAAGCCCGAGCAAGGACAGCAGCGGGTTGCGCGCGAACCATACGATGACGGCAGCAAGCAGGGCGGCGAGGGCGCCCTTGTTGTTTTCAGCGACATCGACCGCTTCTTCGTAGACGTCGATCGCCCCTTCGCGGACGCGGTCGAAGGCGCGTTCTCCCAGCGACTTCTGGTTGAAGCCGACCTTCAGGTTCTCGATATCGGCTTCCACCAGCGCGCGGGCGGAATTACGCAGGTGGCGGTCGGCCAGCATTCGGGACTTGCGATCACTCATCGCTGCCATCCGAAAATGCATCGCGGATTTCGTCGATGCGGGTCTTCAGCAGGCTGAGGAACAGCAGCCCCAGCCCGATCAGTGCGGCGGTCACGATCGCGGTGGCAATCCAGGGCCCGACCAACGGTACAAGCGCGATTACTAGACCCACCGTCATGGCGATCAGTGCGAGGTGCAAAACGCCAAAGGCGCCAAGCCCGAAAGCAATGGCGCCCTTGAAACGGTTTGCGGCAAAGGCCGCACGGCTTTTCTGGTAGGCCATTTCGGCCTCGGCATAGGTCCTGCCGTCTTCCAGCAGGGCCATGATGTCATCCGTCAGCGACGGACCGTGCGGTTCCTGGTCGTCGTCCTCGGGCTCGTAACTGTCGGGCAGGTCGACCGGCCCGTTGTACGGCGCTTCATCGCGCTCTTGTTCTTCCAGCATCGAGCCCCCTGTTGTCACTGATCAGCGACGGAAGAGGCGAGAAAGCATGAAACCGGCGGCGGCTGCAATACCGATGGCCAGTCCCGGGCTCTTGCGGACGAATTCGCGGCCGTCCTCGACGAGGTCGTCGACGCTCTTGTCGTCGAGCTTGCCGGCGTAGTCGTCGAGCGACTTGGAGGCGGTGCGGGCGTATTCGCCGTACTTCGAGCCAAGCTTCTCATCGACCTGGTAGGCATTGTCGCTGATCGTGCGGCTGAGAGCGCGCAGACCTTCGCTGGTCTTCACCTTGCCTTCGGTGGCGAGTTCCTTGCCCTTGACGCGGGCTTCGGTGCCGTAGGTCTTGGCTTCGGCGACCCAGTCTTCGCCCTTGCCCTTGGCCTGGCCGCGGTAGGCGGCGGCTCGTTCCTTGCCTTCGGCGCGAAGTGCGGCGGCACCGGCCTTGGCTTCTTCGAGAGCGGCGTTGAACCGGCTCTTGGCTTCGGCGCGATGCGCGGTGCCGGTGTTGGTGTCGTTGTTATCGGTGGCGGTGTTGGTCACGGGCGCCTTCTCCTTTGCTGCACCCTTCTTGGCTACCGTTTTCACGGGCTTCTTCCGGGTGGTTGATTTCTGCGGTGCGGTAGTGGTTCGCTTCTTCGAACCGGTCGTCTTCTTGTCTGCGGCCATCAGCCTGTCCTTCCCGTCAAATACCTATTCATTCCGGGCATCAGGCAAGACCCGGCTTTCCTTTTTGCAACGCGGCTTGCACCGACATGTTCCGGCGCATAGAGCGCTGCCCGCAGACCCAATCTAGTGGTGTCCTACGCTATTACAACACCCTGCCGAGGAGTTCGTTCCAAATGACCGCGATCATCGACATCCACGCCCGCGAAATTCTCGACAGCCGTGGCAATCCGACTGTCGAAGTCGATGTGCTCCTCGAAGACGGCAGCTTCGGCCGCGCAGCAGTGCCTTCGGGCGCCTCGACGGGCGCGCACGAGGCGGTCGAACTGCGCGATGGCGACAAGTCCCGCTATCTCGGCAAGGGCGTGCTGAAGGCCGTCGATGCGACCAATGGCGAAATCCGCGACCTGCTGATCGGCAATTTCGATGCCGAGGACCAGCGCGACATCGACCTCGCCATGATCGCGCTCGACGATACGGCGAACAAGGGCCGCCTCGGCGCCAACGCGATCCTTGGTACCAGCATGGCGGTTGCCAAGGCGTCGGCAAATGCCCGCGGCCTGCCGCTCTATTCCTACATCGGCGGCGTTTCGGCCCATGTCCTGCCGGTGCCGATGATGAACATCATCAATGGCGGTGAGCATGCAGACAACCCGATCGACATCCAGGAATTCATGGTCATGCCGGTGGGTGCGGACAGCCTTGCCGAGGCCGTGCGCTGGGGTGCCGAGATTTTCCACACGCTGAAGAAGAACCTGTCGCAGAAGGGGCTCGCGACGGCAGTCGGCGACGAGGGCGGTTTCGCGCCCGATCTCGCCAGCACGCGCGATGCGCTAGACTTCATCATGGGTTCGATCGAGCAGGCAGGCTTCACGCCCGGTGACGATGTCGTGCTGGCGCTGGACTGCGCCTCGACCGAATTCTTCAAGGACGGCAAGTACTTGATCTCGGGTGAAAACCTGTCGCTTTCGGGCGAAGAGATGGCCGCCTATCTCGCCAAGCTGTGTGCCGACTATCCGATCCGTTCGATCGAAGACGGCATGGGTGAAGACGATTTCGTGGGCTGGAAGGCGCTGACCGACCTGATCGGCGACAAGGTCCAGCTGGTCGGCGACGATCTCTTCGTCACCAACCCCCGCCGGCTTGTCGATGGCATCGAGCAGGGCCTTGCGAATTCGCTGCTGGTGAAGGTCAACCAGATCGGCACGCTGACCGAGACACTCGATGCCGTGAGCATTGCGAACCGTGCCGGCTACACGGCGGTCATGTCGCACCGTTCGGGCGAGACCGAAGACGCGACCATCGCGGATCTCGCCGTTGCGACCAATTGCGGGCAGATCAAGACCGGCTCTCTCGCGCGTTCGGATCGGCTCGCCAAGTACAACCAGCTCATCCGTATCGAGGAAGAACTGGGCGACAGTGCAGTCTATGCAGGGCGCGGCTGCTTCGGCTGACCGGATCGTTGCGGCGCGCTGGCGCTGCGCAAGTCCTCTATCGCGTGATCGACGCGCCTCGCCGCCTGCTGGCAGCCGAGTGCGTCGAGCCGCACCAGGCAATCTTCCAGTCGCGCTATAACATCGGCGATCTTGTCTTGGCGTTCGGCGCGGCTCATTCTGTCCGCAACCGATAACGCGCTGCGATTGCCATGTTCTTTTCCGGTGGCTAGCTTTCTCTACCTAGGGGAGAGGAAGGAATTGCATGGCAGAATTCCCGGTCCATCCGGATGAGGTGACGGCGCCATGGCTGTCCGCGATGCTCGGTTCGGAGATAACCCGTGTATCGTGGAAGCACATCGGCACCGGACAGGTTGGCGACAGCGCCCGCTTCACGCTGGAGGGCCCCGAAGTCGATGCTTCGGTCCCGGCAACACTGGCGGGCAAATTCCCCGCGGCCGATGCCACGAGCCGCGAAACCGCCGCGATGTTCGGGCTCTATCGCAAGGAAGTATTGTTCTACTGCGACGTCGCGCCGCAGTTGGATGTCCGCGTGCCGCAAGTGCACTTTGCCGCCACATGCGAGGAAGGCCATCGGTTCTGCCTGATTTTCGAGGATCTCGGTCCGGCGCGGCAAGGAGACCAGATCGCCGGTTGCACGCTTGACGATGCGCGCGCGGCAATCCGGCAGGCCGCTGCAATCCACGCACCCAGCTGGGGCAAGACTTCGATAATCGAGGCCGAATGGATTGTCCCTTCTCCAGCCGTCGCCGAGCGCGTGGCGCTGATGTACCCGCATGCACAGGCCATCTTCCGCGAGCGGTACAAGGACACCCTGGAGCCCGAGTTCATGACTGTGTGCGAGGAGTTCGCCGAGGATTACGGCTCGCAGATACACCAGCAGCATCGGCACCAGTGCCTGATCCACGGCGACTTCCGCCTCGACAACATGCTGTTCGACATTCGGGGCGGAGCGGAACCTGTCGCCATTCTCGACTGGCAGACCGTGGCACCGGGGATGGCCATGACGGACATCGGCTATTTTCTCGGCTGCGGGATCGGCGAGCTCGGGCTCGCGCATGAGGATGAATTGCTCGATCTCTATCTTGCGGAAATGGAGAGGCGCGGGGTGTCGCTGACCCGCGCAGGCATCCACGCCGATTACCGCAGGGGTATCCTGCACGGCCTTTCGACCGCCGTTTTCAGCGCCGCTTTCGTCGAGCGGACCGACCGCGGGGACGCAAATTTCCTGTCGATGGCTCGCGGGGCCTGTGCGCTGGCCCTCAAGCATGACAGTATCGGCGCCATGAAGGAGGCACACTGATGGTCCTTTCACGCGGAGACGAATATCCGGTTCACCAGACACCGGAGCCGATCGCCTATTCCGGCACAGACCGGAATTTCTACGACCGCTATTTCTTCAACGGCTATGCGCCCGACGGCAGCGGCTTCTTCGCCTGCGCCTTCGGCATCTATCCGCACCTCGATATCGTGGATGCACATTTCAGCTTTATCCGCGGCGACACGCAGTATTGTGTTCACGCCAGTGCCGAAATGAAGATGGAACGGATGGCGCTGCGCTGCGGACCCATCTCGATCGAGGTGATCGAGCCACTCCATGCGCTGAAGGTCACGGTCGAGGAAACCGACGGCATCTCCGCGGAGTTCACCTTCACCGGCCGCGCCTTCCCGATCGAGGAGCCGCGCTTCATCTGCCGCCTCGGCCCGCGTGCCTTCATGGACTACACGCGCATGACCCAAAACGGTCATTGCCGGGGCTGGATATCTCTCGATGGAGAAAATCACGCGATTGCCGAGGGTACTGCCGGAACGCGCGACCGCAGCTGGGGCATCCGTCCGGTTGGCCAGCGTGACCCGCAGCCTATCCCCGGGCACGACCTGTCAGGGTTCTTCTGGCAATGGACGCCGATCAATTTCGGTGACGGCAGCCTGTTCTTCCACGTCAACAACGACGAGATGGGCGACGCCTGGAACACGCGCGCTGCCTGGGCGCCCGACGGGGCCGATGCGCAGGACATTGCGGAGGGGCACGGCAGCATGCGCACGCGCCTTACGGCGGGTACACGGTGGCCATCAGGCGGGACCCTGTCGCTCGCGCTGAAGGGTGCGCCGGAGCAGGTCAGCTTCGAACCGCTGGTCCGGTTCCAGATGCGCGGCCTCGGCTACACTCATCCGGTATGGGGACACGGCATGCATCACGGGCCGCTGCGCGTGGAGCGGGAGGATATCGACCTCGCTGCCCTCGATCCGCTTTCGCCGGAAAACCTCCACGTCCAGATACCGGTACGCGTGACCGGCAATGATGGGCGTGAGGGGATCGGTGTATTCGAACAACTGATCCTGGGGCCTTTCGCGCCCTTGGGTCTAGGTGGCTTCCTCGACGGGGCGGACTAGGCTCCGAAGCGGGACTGGAGGTCTAGCAGGGCGAGCGCAGCCTTTGCCGCTTCGCCGCCCTTGTCCTTCTGCTCCGGATCGGCGCGGACGATAGCCTGTTCCTCGTTCTCGACAGTCAGGATGCCATTTCCGATGGCGATCCCGTCCATGGTCAGCGCCATGATGCCGCGCGCGCTTTCGCCGGCGACGATCTCGAAGTGATAGGTTTCGCCGCGAATGACGACGCCGATGGCAACGAAGCCGTCGTAGCGGCCGCTTTCCGCAGCCATGGCAATTGCACCGGGAACTTCGAGAGCGCCGGGCACGGTCAGTACATCGACGCTATGGCCTTCGGCTTCCAGTGCGGCGCGGGCGCCGGCAACCAGCATGTCGTTGAAGTGGTCGTAGAAGCGCGCTTCGACGATGAGGAAGTTTGCCATGGTGGTTACTCCGGAATGGGAAGGTGATCGACGATGTTGAGGCCGTAGCCTTCGATCGCGACGACATTGGGCTGTGAATTGCTGAGCAGGATCATGTCCTCGACGCCCAAGTCGGCAAGGATCTGCGAACCGATACCCACGTTACGCTGGGCCTCGCTCTCGCCGTAGCCGGTGGCCGGGCGGCCGGTGATGATGACGATCACGCCCGAACCATGTTCACCCACCGCCTGCATTGCGCGCTGGAGCGTGCGCTTGCGCGGGCCGGGCTTGCCCAGCACATCGTCGAAGATGGAAATCGGATGGACGCGGGTGAGTGTGGGTTTGCCTTCCTTCACTTCGCCCTTCTGCAGGACATAGCTTTCACTGCCGTCGACCTTGTTGCGATAGGTCATCATCCGCCAGGTCCCACCATAGTCGGACTCGAAGCTGTCTTCAGTGATCCGCTCGACCAGGTGGTCGTGCCGCATACGGTATTCGATCAGGTCGCGGATGGTGCCGATCTTCATGTCGTGCTTGCGCGCGAAAACCACGAGGTCGTCGAGGCGCGACATCGTCCCGTCCTCGTTCATGATCTCGCAGATGACGCCCGAGGGATTGAGGCCCGCAAGGCGCGAGATATCGACTGCTGCCTCGGTATGGCCGGCGCGGACCAGCACGCCGCCGTCGCGCGCGGCGAGGGGGAAGACGTGTCCCGGGGTGACTATGTCCTCGGGTCCCTTGGTGCTGTCGATGGCGACCGACACCGTGCGCGAACGGTCAGCGGCGCTGATGCCAGTGGTGACGCCTTCCTTGGCCTCGATCGATGTGGTGAAGGCCGTCTGCATGCTCTCGCGGTTGTCGCGGCTCATTGGCTGGAGGCCAAGCGCATCGACCCGCTTGCGGTCGAGTGCGAGGCAGATCAGGCCCCGGCCGTGGGTGGCCATGAAGTTGATGGCGTTGGGGGTTGCCATCTGGGCAGGAATGATGAGGTCGCCTTCGTTTTCGCGATCCTCGTCATCGACCAGGATGAACATCCGGCCGTTGCGGGCCTCGTCGATGATCTCTTCGGCGCCGACGATCACCGGCGTCTCGTCATTCGCTTCGAGGAAAGCCTCTAACTTGCCGAGCGTGTCGGCGGTGGGGTTCCAGCTCTCCTCTGCGCAGTCGCGCAGGGTATTGGCGTGGAGCCCGGCAGCGCGAGCAAGCCCGGCGCGGGTCATGAGACCTTGCGAGACGAGCGTGCGAACTTTTTCGATTGTGTTCATACTTGCCCCGCTATCACATCACAATGTGATAACCAAGCGGGATATCACATCACCGCATGGCGCAAGTTCCCCGGCAAGGGGTATCATCCTCAAATTGTGGGGAAATGGTGGACGCACTAGGGCTCGAACCTAGGACCCGCTGATTAAGAGTCAGCTGCTCTACCAACTGAGCTATGCGTCCACTCTCGCGATCTTGCCGCGTTCCGACCCGGTGGTGCGGGTGGCCCCCGACTCGGGGGAGGCGCTCATATAGCGGGTGCTTCGCGGATTAAAAGGCCTAAAACGCACTCACGACAAAAGGCCGCGGCGGGGGGCGTTCCGGTTCCACCGATTGACCATCATCAGCACGCCGATGCACATCATGTTGGTCATCATCGAACTGCCGCCATGGCTCACGAAAGGCAGCGGAATCCCGACCACGGGCGCGAAGCCCATCACCATCATGAGATTGATGGCGACGAAGAAGAAGATCGTGGCGGTCATGCCCGCGGCAAGCAATTTGCCCATTCTGTCGCTACTGTCCCGGGCAACCTTGAAACCCCAGCCGAGAATGAGCGCAAAGCAGCCGATCACGAAAAGGCCGCCCATGAGGCCCCATTCTTCGGCCATGGTGGCGAATACGAAATCGGTATGCGGTTCGGGCAGGTAATTGAGGTGGCTTTGCGACCCTTCGTTGAAGCCCTTTCCGGTGAGGCCGCCCGAACCGATGGCGATCTTGGATTGGGTGATCTGGTACCCTTCACCCAGCGGGTCGCTTTCCGGATCGAGGAAGGTCCTCACGCGGTCCTGCTGATAGGGCTTCAGCGCGAAGTAGAACGCGAACGGGATGGCGGCCAGGCCCGCAGCACCCGCCATCAGGAACCAGCGCAGCGGCAGCCCGGCGAAAAACATCACGAGTCCGCCACCAAAACCGATAGCGAGCGAGGTCCCTAGGTCGGGCTGCAGGAGCACGAAGGCCATGGGGAACATGATAAGCGCGCCTGCCGGTATCAACGCGCGCCACGTCGGGACCATGCCCACCGGGAGGGTGTCGTAGAAGCGGGCGAGTGCCACGACCACGGCCGGCTTCATGAGCTCCGATGGCTGGATGCGGATCGGTCCGACCTCGAGCCAGCGCTGGCTTCCCCCCCCGAGCGTACCCATGATCTCAACCGCCATCAGTAGCAGCAGGATCACGATATAGGCGGGGTAGGCGAAGAAGGTGACGAGGTCCTTTGAGAACCGCGAGATCACGATTGCCATGGTCAGGAAGATGGCAAAGCGGATCAGGTGCGATTCCGCATAACGCGAAAAGTCGCCTGCTGCTGCCGAGGTCAGCACCAGCGCGCCGAAGGCGATGAGGCCGACCAGCGGGAACAGCATCATCCACGGCTGACGCGCGACGGGGGCGGGGACGATACTCGTCATTGTGCCGGGCCCGTTGCGGGCGCAGCCGCTGGTGCCGCCGCAGGACTGGGCGACGGTGAGGGCACCACGCTTGGCGGCGGGCTCCGTTCGCTTTCAGACGTGTCCACACGGGGCTGGACGGATTCGTTGGCGATCGTTTCGGGCTGGCGCGCTGCGACGCGGGCCTCGGCCTCGACCTGGTCGAAGATTTCCTCGTCACGGGCGGGGACCGGCTCGACCGCCTCGCCCGCAGCCATGGCATAGGCGCGGTATTTCGCATCGAGACGCTGCTGCGCCGTGCCACCCCACTGGCTTTCCAGCGCGCGCAGGGCGTCCATGCCCTTCGCCGGATCGAACAGGAAGGTCATCACGTCGCGGGCGATCGGGTAGGCGGCACCCGAACCGCCGCCGTGCTCGATCACGACAGCGCCGGCGTATTTCGGCTTGTCGAAGGGAGCGAAGAAAATGAAAAGGCCGTGGTCGCGGTACTTCCAGGGGCCGCTCTTGCCGTCCGACAGGTTGAGGCCGACGACCTGCGCAGTACCCGTCTTGCCGGCCATGAGGATGTCATCGAAGGGCAGGCGACCGCGCCCTGCGGTGCCGGGGCCGTTGACCACGTCGCTCATCGCCTGGCGCACGTATTTCACGTGCTCGTCAGGAAAATCGACCTGCCCGAAGCCCTTGACCGGCGTGGTCGAGACGAGCCTCGGTTCAACATGGCGACCCGTGGCGATGCGCGCGCTCATTACCGCCAGCTGCAACGGGTTCGACAGCATGTACCCCTGGCCGATGGTGGCGTTCACGGTATCGAAGGCTGCCCATTCGCGCCCGTATTTCTTCATTTTCCAGGCAGGGTCCGGCACGGTGCCATAGAACTGGCTGGTCACGGGTAGCTCGAATTCCTGCCCCATGCCGCAGCGCTTCGCCATTGCGGCGATCGGGTCCATGCCGATGCGCTGGGCGAAGTGGTAATAATAGACGTCGCAGGACTGGTAGATGCCCTTGGCCATGTTGACCGTGCCGTGGCCGCCACGCTTCCAGCAGCGGAACACGCGATTGCCGACCCTGAGGCCGCCGCCGCAGAACACGGTCTCGTCCGGGTCGAGGCCTTCCTTGAGGAACGCCATCGAGACCATCGGCTTGACGGTTGAACCGGGGGGATAGAGCCCCTTCAGCACCTTGTTACGCAGTGGCACGCGTTCATCATCGCGCAGCATCGAATATTCGACGCGGCCGATGCCGGCGGAAAAACTGTTCGGATCGAAGCTGGGCATGGAGGCCATGCAGAGCAGGTCGCCCGTCTCGCAATCCATCACGACGACGGAGCCGCTTTCAAGCCCGATCCGGCGCGCGGCATAGTCCTGCAGCGGGCCGTCGATCGTCAGGCGGATGGGATCGCCCTGTACGTCCTCGCGCGTCTCGAGATCGCGCACGATGCGGCCCGATGCGGTGACTTCTACGCGGCGGGCGCCGGGCTGGCCGCGCAACTCCTGTTCGAACTGCTTTTCCATCCCGTCCTTGCCGATCTTGTAGCCGGGCGTGATCAGGATGGGGTCGGGGTTTTCCTCGTATTCCTCGGCCGAGGCGGGGCCGACATAGCCGATGAGGTGCCCGACGCTGGGGCCGGTAGGATAGAAGCGGGAGAAGCCTCGCTGCGGGACCACGCCCGGCAGGTCCGGCAGGCGCACGCTGATCGCGGCGAACTGGTCGTAGTCGAGACCGGTCGCGACCTCCACTGGCTGGAAGCCGCGCGCATCGTCGATCCGCTTGGTGATGTCGGCGACGGTGGTCGCTTCGAGGTCGAGGATATCGGCCAGCGCATCGATGGTCTTCTGCGCATCCTTCATCCGGTCGGGGATGACGTCCACGCGGAAGTCGGCACGGTTGGATGCGAGCGGCGCGCCATTGCGGTCGAGGATCCAGCCGCGCCGCGGCGGGATGAGCGAGAGGTTGACCCGGTTGCTTTCCGATTCCAGCACCCAGCGCTCGTTCTCGGCAATGGCGATATAGGCCATACGGCCGGCCAGAATGGTGCCGAGCCCGCCCATTCCGGCTGCGACGACAAAGGTGCGCCGGTCAAAGGCATTGTCGAGCGTGGTCTGGCTGACGAGGTCTTTCGGACGCCCTGAAATCCCGCGTCGCTTCGAAAACAGGCCCATCAGACGCGCTTCCAGCGCCGCAGCCGCAGGCGGTCGAGCCGGGCGATGAAGCGGGCGATGATCGGGAAGACGAGGATCGAGAACACGAGCTGCGGCACCAGGGCAACGAAGGACGGCAGGGTCGGCGTGGCACCCGAAAGCATCCACCCGCCCAGGATATAGGCGGCGACCAATATACCTGCCGTGAACCAGTCCTGCCAGAATGCGCGCCAGGGCAGCCGCATCTCGACGAATTCGATCGCGAGCAGCGTGGCCGACCAGAACAGGATCGCGAACCCGAAGGGCTGGCCGCTGAACAGGTCGTCGAACAGGCCGAGCGGGAAACCGGCCCAGACGGGCAGGAGCCCCGGCCTTACCAGACGCCAGCCCAGCAGCATGAGGAACCCGAGCGGCGGGACCATCGGCAATGCTGCGGCAATCGGGAATATTGGCAGGAGCGATCCCAGCAGGATCGACAGCCAGGGTACTATGTTGGCGACCAGCGGCGAATGCGAACGGTTGATGCGGCTGCCGTAAGCGTCGCTGCGGGCGCGCGGTTCCATCCGCTCCATCAGTCGCCGAGCTCCTCTTCGATGGGAGTGGTCGCTCCCTTTGCGCCATCGGGCTCGAAGATCGGTTCGATGGCTACGAAGTCGGTCGCCGCGGGATCCGAAACGATGCGGGCAAGGCCGCCATCGTCGGTCAGCTCGGTGACGATCGCGACGGCGATGCCGGGCGGATAGTAACCGCCTGCGCCGGAGGTCACGAACATGTCGCCCGGCTTCAGGGGATTGATGCCGAGGTTGATAAGCTTGATCCGCAGCAGGCTGTCGCCGCGCCCTTCGGCAAAGGCTACGACTTCATCGCCGGCACGGCGCACGGGCAGCACGCTTTCGCTGTCGGTCAGCAGCAGGACGCGAGAGGAATCACGCCCGGTCTCAAGGATGCGCCCGACCACGCCGCGCGGGGAGCGCACAGGCATGCCCACGCGCACACCGTCACGCTCGCCGGCCCCGAGATATGCGAAGCGTCGCGTGCTGGCCGACGTCGAGCCGATCAGACGCGCCACGGCAACGGGCTTGCGCTCCTGGTCCTGCAGGTCGAGCAGGCCTTTGAGGCGCACGTTTTCCTGCCTGACCGCTTCCGCTTCCTTCAGCCGGATGCGGGCAAGCTCCATCTCGCGCTTTAGTTCGGTGTTCTTGGAGCCTGCACGGTAATAGCCGCGGATCGAATCCCACAGCGACTTGCTGCTGGTACGGACGGTGGCGACGGTTTCCGTTGCAGGAGTGGCGGCGTCCTGTGCCGCACTGCGTGGGCCGCCGAAGAAGGTGGGCTGGAAGAACGACAGCGCAAGCAGCACCGCACCGATAAGCGCGCCGACCCCGGCGATGATGTAGCCGGTAAAAAGATTGTATTGCGCCCGCCGCGAATAGCCCGAGCGCCGTGTCCCGCCCGGCGCCATATCCTAAGCCTTCCTCAAGCGGTCATCAGCACGCCGCGGTAGATCGGGTCTTCCATGGCGCGGCCGGTGCCGATTGCGACGCAGGAGAGCGGGTCTTCGGCGATGGTCACCGGCAGGCCGGTTTCGTCACGAAGATATTCGTCGAGCCCCTGGATCAGTGCGCCGCCACCGGTCAGCACGATCCCTTGGTCGACGATGTCGGCAGCCAGTTCGGGCGCGGTGTTTTCCAGCGCGATACGCACGCCTTCGACGATGGCGCCGATCGGTTCGCTCAGGGCTTCGGCGATGTGGCCCTGGTTGATCGTGATTTCCTTCGGCACGCCGTTGACGAGGTCGCGGCCCTTGATGGTGATCTGTTCGCCGATACCGTCTTCCGGAGCGCGGGCGATGCCGTAGTCCTTCTTGATGCGCTCGGCCGTCGCGTCACCGATCAGCAAATTGTGGTGTCGTCGCACGTAGCTGACGATGGCTTCGTCCATCTTGTCGCCGCCGGTGCGGACCGAGGTGGTGTAGGCCAGGCCGCGGAGCGACAGGACGGCGACTTCGGTGGTGCCGCCGCCGATGTCCACGACCATGCTGCCGACCGGCTCGGTAACGGGCATGTCGGCGCCGATTGCGGCAGCCATGGGCTCGAGGATCAGGTAGACCTGCGAGGCACCGGCATTCGATGCCGCGTCGCGGATCGCGCGGCGTTCGACCGAGGTGGAGCCCGAAGGAACGCAGATGGTGATTTCCGGATAGCGCATCAGGCTCTTGCGGCCGTTCACCTTCCGGATGAAGTGCTTGATCATTTCCTCGGCCACGTCGAGGTCGGCGATCACGCCGTCACGCAGCGGGCGGATGGCCTCGATAGAGTCGGGCGTCTTGCCCATCATCATCTTCGCATCGTCGCCAACGGCCTTCACGCGCTTCATGCCGTTGATCGTCTCGAGTGCGACCACGCTCGGCTCGTTCAGGACGATGCCCTGATCCTGGACATAGACCAGCGTATTGGCGGTCCCGAGGTCGATCGCCATGTTCTGCACGCCGAATTTGAAGATGTTGTTCCAGAAGCCCATTTTGACGCGATTTTCCGTTAGAATTTGACGAGGCGAGGGGCGGTCAAAGCCGCTCGCACCTGTTCCGGGGGGAAATGGTGCGCGCTCCTTAGCGAGATTATGCGACGAATGCCAAAAATTTCAGTGGTCCGGACGGGGATTACCCACACGTGCCGTCTCGGATTTCCGGCGATTCGTCGTTAGAGTCGTTTTTCCATGCCGACTATCCGCCGCCTGCCCGACAATCTGGTCAACCGCATCGCTGCCGGCGAGGTGGTGGAGCGGCCGTCTTCTGCGCTCAAGGAACTGGTCGAGAACGCCATCGATGCGGGCGCGACGCGCATCGCGGTCAAGCTGGTGGAAGGCGGCCTCACCAGCCTCGAAGTGACGGACGACGGGTGCGGAATGACGCCCGATGAAATGGCGCTCGCCCTCGAACGTCATGCTACATCGAAGCTGCCGGACGAGGCGATCGAGCAGGTGTCGACCCTCGGCTTCAGGGGAGAGGCCTTGCCGAGCATCGCCAGCGTCGCGCGCTTCACGCTCGAGAGCCGGCCGCAGGGCGCCGAACAGGGCTGGAAACGCGTGGTCGACCACGGCGAACTGGTCGCAGAAGGACCGGCTGCCCTTCCGCCGGGCACGCGCGTCAGGGTCGAAAACCTGTTCGCGAAGATACCCGCCCGCAGGAAATTCCTGCGTACACCGCGCAGCGAATATGCAGCGTGCCTCGACGTGGTGAAGCGGCTCGCCATGGCTCGGCCCGATGTGGCGATCACGCTCGATCACGGCGAGCGGCGCATTCTCGGCCTGCAAGGCGGGGAAGGGCTGGCCAACCGCGTTGCGCAGGTCGTTGCGCGCGAGCTGAAGGACAATGGGGTCGCGATCGATCTGGACCGCGGGACGATGCGGCTGACCGGAATTGCCGGCCTGCCGACCTACAATCGCGGCATTGCCGATCACCAGTACCTGTTCGTGAATGGCCGTCCGGTGAAGGACCGCCTGCTGACCGGCGCTGTGCGCGGTGCCTATGCCGATATGCTGGCGCGCGATCGCCATGCGGTGCTGGCGCTGTTCCTCGACATGCCGGCGGAAGAGGTCGACGTGAACGTGCACCCGGCCAAGACGGAGGTTCGTTTCCGCGATGCGCAGGGCGTCCGCGGGTTCATCGTTTCGGGACTGCGGCAGGCGCTAGCCACGGGTGACAAGCGCAGCGCGCAGACGCCCGATGCCGCCGCCATGGCACGCTGGCAGGCCGAGCCGGTCCGGCCGGAGCCTTCGCCTGCACTCCGGTCGATCTTCGAAGGGCGCGACTGGTCCGCGCCGCAGCAGCGCGTGTCCGAACCATCGGCCAAGTGGCGCGCGGCGGATGCGGACACGACGGCCGCTCCGCTCGGGCGTGCGGAAGAGGCCGCACCGGTTGCTGAGGAAGCGCGCGAGTACCCGCTCGGCATCGCGCGCGGGCAGGTCGCCAACACCTATATCGTGGCCGAGGCGCAGGACGGGTTGGTGCTGGTGGACCAGCACGCGGCGCACGAACGCCTGGTCCTTGAACGACTGAAAGCGGCGGGGGCGGAGGAGGCCGTCAAGCGCAGCCAGGCCCTGCTCATCCCCGAAGTGGTCGAGATGGAGGAAACCTCCTGCGACCGGCTCGAGGAAGCGGCGGACACGCTGGCTCAGCACGGGCTGGTGATCGAACGCTTTGGCCCCTCGGCCATGCTGGTGCGGAGCCTTCCGCACGCGATCGCGCGGACCGATCCGGAAAAGCTGCTGCGCGACATCGACGACGATCTGGCCTTGAACGGCGAGGCGCTGTTACTCGGCGAAAAGCTCGATCTCGTGCTCGCCACCATGGCCTGCCACGGCTCGGTCAGGGCCGGACGCACCCTCCGCGTGGACGAGATGAATGCGTTGCTGCGCGAGATGGAACGCACACCGCGTTCGGGCCAATGCAACCATGGGCGGCCCACGTGGGTTAAGCTCTCGATGGAAGACGTCGAAAAGCTTTTCGGGAGACATTGATGCGCTGGATTGCCCTTGGAATGGTGGCCCTGCTTGCTGCCTGCGGACCCTCGCCGCGAGAGAAGGCCGAGGCCGACAAGAAGGCCGTTGCCGAAGTGAAGGCGAACCAGGAACCGCCGCCCGAAATTCTCGTGCCGGAGCCGATTACCTTCGCCGACGTCGAGAAGGCCGACCTCTTCGGAGCTGGGTGCAATTTCCTCCCGCGTTCGCTCGACAAGGGCGGGATCGCTCTCGTTATCGCGCAGGCGGACGAGGCCTATTTCAAGCGGGACGGGGAAATCGTCCGTCTGGCATCGGACGCTGGCAGCAAGGAACTGCCTTATCTCGCCCACGCCAAATACGACGGGCTGACGCATTCCATCTCGCTCGAACTGGACGAGGAAGCGGGCAAGCAGTCGGGAGACGAGACGATCGATTATCCCTCGACGCTGTCCATCCGCGACGCACAGGGACGCCCGGTCTTCACCGAGAACGGCACCACCCAGTGCGGCGCCTGACCTAGTCGGTGCCGCCCGGGTCGCGGGTGGCAATCAGGCCGTTCGAGACCATTTCCAGAACGAGTTCGTCATGCTGGTTGTAGGTCCGGATGTGGCTCTTGAAGATGCCCATTTCCGGCCGCGAGGCGCTGCGGCGCTTCTCGATGACTTCTGTCTCGCAGCGCAGCGTGTCGCCCGGATAGACCGGCTTCTTCCAGCGCAGCTGGTCGACGCCCGGTGAGCCGAGGCCGGCCGAACGTTCGGATTTCATGTTCTCGACCATCATCGCCATGGTCATGCTGCAGGTATGCCAGCCACTGGCCGAAAGCCGCCCGAAATGGGTGGCGGCTGCCGCATCGTCGTCGAGGTGGAAGGGCTGGGGATCGTACTTCCCCGCAAACTCCATCACCTCTTCGCGCGTGACCTCGTAATGCCCGAAGCTGCGGGCATCTCCGACTGCGATGTCTTCGTAATACTTCATCGCCGCGTGCTGTGGATCAGACGACGGGGCGAAGCAACATCCAAAGCGCCATGGCGATCATGGCGAGGTTCTCCGTCAGCGAAACGAAGCCCAGAGGTACGTTGCTGCTGCCGCCCACGCATGCGCATTTGATGTCCCGCTTTTGGATGTAGACCGCGTGGAAAACGCTCACGGCCCCGATCGTACCGATGGTCAGGGCGACAGGGATCGACAGCCAGTTAAGTGCATGGGCCGCCATCAATGCGCCGGCACCGAACTCGAGGAACGGGTAGGCGTAGGAATAGGGCACCCACCGTCGCGCTAGCAGGTCGTAGCCCAAGAACATGGAGGAGAATTTCTCCACGTCCTGCAGCTTCAGCATGGCGAGAATGACCATGGCAAAGGCCACGAACCATTCGGCCGCGCGGACGGTGAAGGGGGTCGTGTAGACGAACTGGCTCACCGCCAGGGCGAGGGCGCCTGCGGCCGCAAATACTGCGAGGACCGGAATGTAACTGGTTGTTCCGGCTTCCGGCAGGGCCTTGCCGAAATGGGCGCGAAGGTCGGTGTAGCCGCCGATACGCTTGCCATCGATGAAGGTCTGAGGCGTGGTCGCCACCCCGTACTTCGCCTTGAATGCATCCGTTTCCACGCGGGTGGTGAGGTGGTGATCAACCACCTCATACCCCTGCTTTTCCAGCAGCCACCTGGACTTGATACCATAGGGACAGACATGCTTGTCCATCACCATGCGATAGAGTTCGGCCTTCTTGCTCATGGCCGCGAGATATACCCCAGGGGGGTATAATTCAAGTCACGCTCTGAATTTTGGCAGGCCGCTGCTTGCATCGACTTCGGGGATGATCCGGTAGCGCGCAAGGATGAGGCTGAAGAGGCCGAAAAGCATGAGGCCGAGCGCAGTCAAATTGAATACGAAACCCTGGCCCGCCAGGCTCGCGACCGCATCGCCGAGCGTCTTGATCTGTTCGGTCCCCGCGGAGGTGAAACCCGCCTTGATCAGTGACCAGCCGATAACGACGTAAACCACGGCGCGGGCAAAAAAGCCTCCCGCACCGATCTGGCGCGTATAGCTCGGCGCACCGCCTGCGATGCGGTGCATGAAATCGCCGGTCCAGCCCTTCTTCGCCTGGTGGAAGGCGGCGACGAGCAAGGCCACGCCCAGCAGGCCGAGCACGATACCACCGAACTCGAAGGAGATGACGCCGGACGCTGCTTCCTGCGCGCCGTCGCCTGAGCCGCCGGTCCCGCTGGTGGCGAACTTGAAGGCGGAATAGGCAAGGGCGAGGTGGGCCACGCCGCTACCGGCATGGCCGATGCGCTTGCCCCATCCCTTGGTGTCGGACCCGTTGTTCTCGATATCGAACAGGAGCGAGCAGAACCGGAAGGCCGCATAGGCGATCAGGCCGACGACCATGACCCAGAGCACCAGCGTGCCTGCAGGAAATTCCTGGATGGCGCGGAAGATGCCGTTGGTGCCTTCCGCAATCTTCCCGGCGCTGGTGAGCGCTATAAGTCCGAGAACGAAATAGAGGATCGCGCGGCTGAAAAAGCCTACGCGCACCAGCCAGCTGAACTTCTCGGACTTGTCGACCATGCACTTGCTCCTGTTTGCATGGCCTAACGGTAGCAGGGCGCAAGCGTTCCTAGTCGGCAGCCTTCAGCGCGGGGGCGACCGGCGTCAGGTCACCATCCATTGCGCTATCCTGAGGCAAGCCGAGCAGGGCGCGAAGGAGCGGGTTTACCGACACGTTCTGGAAGGTGGGGAGCTTCATTCCCTGCCGAAAAGACGGGCCGTTGGCGATGAACAGTGCAGCCATTTCCGGTGCGTGATTGTCGTAGCCGTGATTGCCGCCGACCCGCTCGCCATCGCGGCGCTGGGGGAAAATCTGCCACCCGGTTTCGGCAAGGCAGAGATAGGCGGGAATGCGCTCAGAGGCGCCGTATTGCAGGCGCGCAGGAATTTCGCCCTTGCGCCAGCACTCCATGTGCTCGTGGTCCCTGAGCAAGGCGTTTTCCAGCACTGCTTCCTTGCCCGGGATGGCATTGAAGGTGGCATAGGGGCCGGTCTCGACGAGGATGTAAACCTCGCGCGCGATCAGCGGGTCGAGTTCGACCGTGCGGCTGTTGCGCGTTTCCGCCATGCCATGATCGGACACGATGACGAGATTGGCGCTCTGGCCGAGCGAGCGCAGGCCAGCGACGAGAGCGGTGATATCCTCGTCGACATTGGCAATGGCTTCATTGACGATTTCGCCATCGGGACCGCCGGCATGGCCTGCCGTGTCGACCTCGTCGAAATAGAGGAACAGGAGTTCGGGGCGGATATCCGCAGGGCGACGCAGCCAGTCGATGATCGTGTTCACGCGCTGTGTCGGGGACACGTTCTGGTCGAACGCGGTCCAGTCCTGGGGGCGAACGCCGCCTTCGATCCGTCCGTATCCGCCGGGGATCGGCGTGCCGCCCCACGCCACGGCTGAACCGGGCCAGAACATGGCAGCCGTGCGGATGCCGGCGTTTTCGGCAGTCACCCAAACCGGCTCGCGCCCGTTCCAGTAAAACGGATCGGTCGTCGCCATGGTGAACTTCTCATCCGCGCGGCTCGGGTCGGTGAAGCCATTGGCGACGATGCCGTTGCGATCAGGGACGAAGCCGGTGACGGTCGTCCAGTGGTTGGGGAACGTCTTGCTCGGGAAGGACGGGCGCATGGCGGCCGTAACGCCGCCTGCTGCCAGCGCGGACAGGGTCGGTGTCAGTCCGCGGTCGAGATAGTCGGGCCGGAACCCGTCAATGGAGACGAGGATGGTAACCGGCTCGCGAATCTCTGCCTGCGCGGCGGGCGCGCTCTGCACTTCGCCTGCAACTGGTGCGCAAGCGGAAAGAACACCTGCCGCGGCAAGGGCGAGTAGTTTCGCAAACCCGTTATTCATCCCGCAATCCCGTTCGTCAGACGTTGAACTTGAACAGCATCACATCGCCGTCCTTGACGAGGTATTCCTTGCCTTCCTGGCGCAGCTTGCCCGCTTCCTTGGCGCCGTTTTCACCGCCGAGGGCCACGTAGTCTTCATAGGCGATGGTTTCGGCGCGGATGAAGCCGCGTTCGAAATCGGTGTGGATCTCGCCAGCAGCCTGCGGGGCCTTGGCGCCATCGGGGAAGGTCCAGGCGCGCGCTTCCTTGGGGCCTGCGGTGAAGAATGTCTTGAGACCAAGCAGCTTGTAACCTGCGCGGATCACGCGGCTGAGGCCGCTTTCCTCAAGGCCGAGTTCGGCAAGGTATTCGGCGCGGTCTTCGGCCGGCATTGCGACCAGCTCGCTTTCGATGGCGGCGGAAACGACGACCGCTTCCGCGCCTTCGGCCTTGGCCTTTTCGAAGACGAGGTCGGACAGGGCATTGCCGGTCGCCGCGTCTTCTTCGGCTACGTTGCAGACATAGAGTACCGGCTTCGCGGTCAGCAGCTGCGCCTGTTCGAGCACGCGCGCTTCCTCGATATCCTTCGGTTCGGTCAGGCGGGCGGGCTTGCCGTCGCGCAGCAGGGCGAGCGCCTGCCCCAGCACGCTGACGATGAGCTTGGCTTCCTTGTCTCCCGCGGTGGCGCGCTTTTCCGCATTGGGCACGCGCTTTTCGAGGCTTTCGAGGTCGGAAAGCATGAGTTCCGTCTCGACCACTTCGGCATCGGCAATGGGGTCGACCTTGTTGGCGACGTGCTGGATGTCGTCATCCTCGAAGCAGCGAAGGACGTGGACGATCGCGTCCACCTCGCGAATGTTGCCGAGGAACTGGTTGCCGAGGCCTTCGCCCTTGCTCGCGCCCTTCACCAAGCCGGCGATATCGACGAAGGCGAGCTGGGTCGGAATGATCTTTGCCGAACCCGCAATGGCCGCGATCTTGTCGAGCCGTTCATCCGGCACGGCAACCTGGCCGACGTTCGGCTCGATCGTGCAGAAAGGATAGTTCGCGGCTTGTGCGGCCTGCGTCTCGGTCAGTGCATTGAAAAGGGTGGACTTGCCGACATTGGGCAGGCCGACGATCCCGCAACGGAAACCCATCGAAAACTCCGGAAATAGTGATATGCCGTGGCCCTTAGACGGGCAGGGCAATCATTGCCAGCTTCACGAACGCTTTAACCTTGTCTGGTAGGCATCGGGCATGATCAGGAAGACTTCACTTCTCGCGGGCGTCGCGCTCGCCCTTTCGCTGGCGGCCTGTTCGCCCGACCCTGAATCGAGTTTCGCACGGGGCCAGGAGGCGTTTGCAGAGCATGATTTCCGTGCAGCGCGCGTGGCGCTGATCGCGGGACTGCGCGAAAAGCCGGGAAATCTGGAAATGCGGGCCCTTCTGGCTCGCACGCAGATCGCGCTGGGTGACGGGGAGGGCGCCGCCGCCACGCTGGAGCGCCTTCCTGCAGGCGAGAAGGGGGCGCCCGAATTCGCCACCCTGATGGGCGAGGCAGAAGTGCTACGCGGACGCTATGCCGAAGCGACAGCTGCCGTGGAGGGTATCGAAACCGCCGGTGCGGACTGCGTGCGTGCGCTCGCCCTGCTGGCACAAGGCAAGGTTGAGGATGCAGCCAAGGCGTTTGCCGTAGGCGAAGGTCGCGATCCCGCTGATCCGCGCCTGCTGGCCTCGTCGGCCCGTTTCGAGCTCGCCCGGGGCGATATCGAACGTGCGCGAATGCTTGCGGACCGAGCTGCCCAAGTCGACGCCGCATCCATCGAGGCGCGGCTTGCCCAGGCGCTGGTCGCGCGCGTTCGCGACCGCTTGCCGGCGTCGCTCGCCTATTACGATGCGGCGCTGAAAGAGCATCCGGCGAACTTCGAGGCGCGTCTCGGCAAGGCCGACCTGCTCTTGGTCATGGAGAAATACGACGACGCCCGCCCGCTCGTCTCCGGCCTCTTCGAGGAAGCGCCGGAGAACCGCGACATCGCGCTTCTGCGCGCCAAGCTGGCTGCGCGGGACGGAGAATGGAAGCAAGTGCGCGACATTCTGCAGGCCTTTGAGGCCGATATGCGCGACATTCCGCAGATGCGCCTCGTTTATGGCGAGGCCTTGCTGGAGCTCGGCAACGGGGCGCAGGCCCTTACGTTGCTGCAACCCATGCTCCGCGCCAATCCCGGCGCCCGCGACCTTCGCGCGCTGATCGCCCGGACCCAGCTTGCAGTCGGCGACGCGCAAGGTGCGCTCGACACGATCGAGTTGCTGGCGATGCGCCCCGATGCACAGCCGGAAGAGCTGGCGGTGGCCGCCAAGGCTGCAAAGGCGGCCGGAAGCAACAAGGCAACGGAATTCGAGAAGCGTTCGCGCCAGGCGACACCCGAATGGGTCGGCGGCGAACTTGCCAAGGCCGACCGCGCTCTACGCAACCGTCAGTGGGAAAGCGCCGAGCGCAGTTATGAGGCGATCATGGCCAAGGGCGCGTCCAAGAACGCGCTGGTGTTGAACAATCTTGCCTATGCGAAGTCTCATCTCGGCAAGAAGGACGAGGCGCTCAAGATGGCCTTGCAGGCGGTCGAACTCGACCCGCAGAATGCCTCGATCCTCGACACGGCGGGTTGGCTGCTGGTGCAGAACGGTTCGCGCGACCGCGGTGTCGCCATGCTGGAAAAAGCTGCGAAGCTCGATCCCGACAATGCCGCGATCGCCAATCGCCTCGCGCGGGCCAAGAAATCCTGAGCAAAGGCGCCCAGGGCGTCAGACAGAAAAGCGGCGCACAATCGATTGATTGCGCGCCGCCCAGCCCCCCTGAAGGGTAAATCTGATCAGGCGTAAGCCGGTTCTTCCATCGGACGCGCCGAGCGGCGGCGACGGGTGCCGGCGAAGATCATCAGCGCAGCAAGGCCGAAGAGGATCATCATGTTCGGCTCCGGAACATCGCTGCCCGAGCTGGTGCTGGTGATCTGGCGGCCCGAGGCCGAACCGATATCGCCGGCGCCGGTGATCGACTGGTAACGCACGAAGAAGTCATCGAGGGTCAGGCTGCTGAGCGCGCTGCCGAAGTTCAGCGAAAGCGTGCCGGTGCCGGTGTCGCCGTTGAAGACGCCGCCGCTGCCGCCGCCCGAGCAGGACTGCGAATTGCTGCCCTGAAAACAGACATCGACCGAACCGACCTGGTTCGGATAGGTGCCGCCGACGATGGCATTATCGTACGTGCCGGTGCTCGACGCGCTGGAGATCGCCGGGTCGGTGTCGAAGGCGAAGCCCGAAACGCGCGAGGTAACGCCCGAGTCGGTCGTGTTTGTCAGCGAATATGCGAAGTTGTAGACGTTGCCGACAATCGAGCTGAGCGTAAGCGTCAGCTTCGCGCCGAGACCGTCGACCGTCACATTGCCGTCGACGAAGCCGTCGAAGTCGATCGTGTAGCTGTCGCCGACATTGCTGTCATCGAGCAGGATCGGTTCGGCAACAGCCGGGGTGGCTGCAAGCAGGCCAAGGCCTGCGGCGACCGAAACGAATGCGTGACGCATATTCATGATACCTGCCCCTAAAAGGTGAATAGCCATTTATCCAAGTTCGTTCGCCATTACACGTTTCGGGGCCCAAGCGAATGCCGGAATCGAAACTGTCTCAACTAGGCACAGGATTTACCGCGAGCCTTATTCCCGGTCTTGCTGGCGCAGTGCGATCTCGCTCATGAAGCGGGCATCGTCCCCGCGGGCAAGCCATTCCGCCTCTGCCGAGATCGCGCCCAGCATGTCGGCCAAGTCGTCCATTTCCGCCTTGGCGTAATTCCCGAGCACGTGGCCGGTCACCCGTTCCTTGCTGCCGGGATGGCCGATGCCGATGCGCACGCGGCGAAATTCGGGGCCGAGGTGCTGGTTGATCGAGCGCAGGCCATTGTGGCCTGCCAATCCGCCGCCGCGCCGCACCTTGATCTTGAACGGAGCAAGGTCGAGTTCGTCATGGAAGACGGTCAGGTCCTCGACTCCCAGCTTGTAGAAGCGCAGCGCTTCGCCGACCGCGCGGCCGCTCTCGTTCATGAAGGTCGCTGGCTTCAGCAGGAGCACCTTCTCGTTGCCGATGCGGCCTTCCTGCACCCAGCCGGAGAACTTCTTCTGCACAGGCCCGAAGCCGTGCATGTCGGCAATGACGTCACACGCCATGAAACCGACATTGTGCCGGTGCATCGCATATTGCGGTCCGGGATTTCCGAGGCCTGTCCAGATCTGCATGGCGGCAGGCCATAAAGCCTGCGTCGCCAAGGGCAAGGTGTCGCGTCAGTCGTGGACTGCGCGCACCAGCGGACCGAGCACCGGCGAGCCCCCCAGCCACTCGAGCTGCGTTTTCGCGCAAACCTCGTTGATGGCCGCCTGCGGGATGCTGCCGCCACTTACCGGAACGCGGACCGGGCGGGTGCCTGAGGGCATCGCGAGGATTCGGGCCATGGCATGCGGGATGTCCATCGGATCGGCGCTGCGACCCGAGCCGTCCTCCTCGCCCATCCGCGCAACGACCTGCGGATAGCCCGAGGTGTGGCGTTCTCCCGCCCGTGCCTTCAGTTCGCCCGAATAGACGTTGCGGTTGACCCAGACCTTTGTCGGATAGCCGCCGGGTTCGATCACCGTGACCTCGATATTGTGCGGCACCAGCTCGTAGGCGAGCTGTTCGAACATCGCCTCCACCGCGAACTTGGTGGCGGAGTAATGGCCGGAGAAGGGCACCATCACCCGGCCGAGCTGGCTGGATATCGCGAAGATATGGCCGCTCTTCTTGGCCCTCATCCCGGGCAGCACGGCGCGGGTTAGGCGATGATAGCCGAAGACGTTGGTATCGAAAGCCAGCATGGTCGCTTCCATGTCCTGCACTTCGACCGGGCCGGTGATGCCCACGCCCGCATTGTTTACAAGGACGTCCATCGGTCCGCCGGCAATCTCTTCAGCCTTGGCGACGGCATCGCGCACCATGTCATCGTCCAGCACGTCGAGTTCGAGGACGTGCAGGTCGAGGTTCTTCTCGGCCGCCAGCTTTTCAAGTTCTGCGCCTTCAGGGCGGGGCAGGTTGCGCATGGTGGCAAACACCTTTGCGCCGAGTTCGGCGAAATGGATCGCGCTCAGCTTGCCGAAGCCGCTCGAACAGCCGGTGATGAGGATGGCCTTGCCCGACAGGTCTGGCGGGCTTGGGAGTGTCTCGCCCTTCGCCTTGGTGGCAGCGGCAGCAAATGCGCCCGTTGCGGCGGCTCCGGCGAGCAGGGTGCGGCGGTCGATGGCAGGCATGTGCGTCTCCTCTCTGGCAGGAGGTCGATAGCGCATGAAGCCGGAATCGAAAACGCCGACCTCTTTCGAGGCCGGCGCTTCGTGTTTCGCTGGAAAAGCGTCAGGAGGGGCTTATTCGCCACCTTCTGCTGCTTCTTCCTCTTCGCCTGCGTCATCGCCGGCATCCTGCTCGGTGGCCGGAACGTCGGCAGCGGCGGCTTCTTCGCCTTCGCTTTCGCTACGCTTGAGCGCCGAGGGAGCGACCAGCGTCGCGATGGTGAAGTCGCGGTCGGTGATGGCGCTTTCGGCGCCGGCCGGCAGGGTGACTTCGCTGATGTGGATCGAATCGCCGACATCCTTGCCGGTGACGTCGATTTCGATTTCGCTCGGGATCTTGTCCGCGTCGCAGATCAGGTCCAGCTCGTGACGGACGATGTTCAGAACACCGCCCTTCTTCAGGCCGGGGCTCTTCTCTTCGTTGGCGAAAACAACCGGAACGTTGACTTCGACCTTCGCGCCCTTTGTCAGGCGGAGGAAGTCGACGTGCTCGGGACGGTCATTGACCGGGTGAAGCGACACGTCCTTGGGAAGGGTCTTCAGCTTCTTGCCGCCCAGTTCGATCTCGACGATCGAGTTCATGAAGTGGCCGGTGTTGAGCTGGCGCACCAGTTCCTTGGCCTCGACGTGGATCAGGGTGGGTTCTTCCTTGCCGCCGTAGATTACGGCGGGGACCCGGCCTTCGCGGCGCAGTTGACGGGAGGCTCCCTTGCCAGCCCGTTCGCGCGCCTCGGCCGGAAGGGTCAGAGCATCGCTCATGTCGCTTACCTTTCGAATGCGTTTGAGTAGTTCGGTCCGCCACGCCTCCAGGGATGACCATGACGCCGAAGGGCGCGCGTATAGCGGCATCGGGCGCAAAAGCAAGCGCGAAGGGTTACTGGATGCGGCGCACCGAATATCCGCGCGCTTCGAGCAGGGCGGGCATCCCGTCCGGGCCGAGCAGGTGGCCGGCCCCCACGGCTATGAGCGGCCTGGGCGCTGCCGTGAGCAAGTTTTCGATCTGCGCGGCCCAGGTCCGGTTTCGCTCGACCAGCAGGACTTCGCGCAGTTCCGGATCGGCGAGCATGCCTTCGCCGGTAATTTCCTCCAGCCTGTCCAGGTCGCCCCTCGACCAGATCAACGCAAGGTCGGGACGCTCGGATGGGGCACGGTCAACTTCCTCGAGAACCGATACCAGCAAGTCGCGCTGGTCTTCCTCGGGTAGGCCGTCGAAGATGGCCAGCTGCGGTCCGGCGCCTTCGAGTTCGAATATCTCGCGGCTCGCGAAATCGCCCAGCAGGACCTTGTCGGCCCCGTATTCGGCGGGATGGATGCGCCCGAACTGTGCCAGCGCAAGCGCCGCTGCCCAGGTTTCCAGCCCGTCGAGCGCGTTTGCAGCCATGTCGTTGCGCTTGAGTAGGTTGCGCAGCCGCTCGCGCTCGACCGGACCCAGCCGATCTTTGACGGGTGGCAAATGGCGGCGGTCGGTTGCCAGCGCCTGGAACTGCGCCTCAAGGGCGGACCGGTCGTCGAGGCCCGATACCTCGACGACCAGCAGGTCCGCATCTTCTTCGATCCGGTCGAACCGATCCGATCGCCAGTCGAGGTCTTCAGGCAGGGCATGGACCGTGCCGAACAGCCAGCCTTCCAGCGCGCCGGTCTCGTCGGTAATTTCCCACAGGGCCGGATAGGCTTCGCCAGCTTCGGCGACGTCCTGCGGCTCCTGCTGGCACGCGGCCAGCAGGAGCATCAGCGTCAGGACGAAATGCCTGGTGCTCACCTTACCCGGCTCACCTCGATGCCGCGCCCGGACAGGTAATCCTGGACGCTTTTCTGGCCGGCAAGGTGACCAGCGCCCACGGCGATGAAGACTGCGCCGGGCGTGTCGAGACGCTCATCGATCCACTGTGCCCAGCGTTCGTTGCGCTTGTAGAGCAGGGCATCGGCGAGCGTGGGGTCGGACAGGCCCATGTTCATGATTTTCGCCAAATCGTCGGCATCGCCTTCCATCCATTCCGCGACCATCTGGTCCATCATGTTGACGATGGCCATGGGATCGCGCGCAGACGACATCAGGAATTCGACCTGCGCATCGGCAGGCAGCGTATCGAAGATGTCGATCTGGCTCTGCAGCGTCTCCAGCGCGGCGCGGGTGCGATCGGGCCCCGCTTCGGTGTCGATGACCTTCTCCACGCCGCTTTCGGGGTTGTAGCCTTGCTGCAAGAGCGGAAGCACTGCCAGCGTCATCCCTGCAAACCACGGTTCGAACCGGTCGAACGCACCCGGCGGAAGGCCGAGCTTGCCCAAGGCGGCTTCGTAAACGGCGCGGTCCTCGTCACTGAGCGTATCGCGCAGGGACTGGTCCTGCGGCAACATGGCCTTGGCAGCGATGGCCATCTGGCTCGACGGATCCTCCATCTCGCCGGCAGTGATTTCGGTGACCAGCGTGTCGGAGCTGTTCAGCGCATTGGCGATGTCCGGGCGCAGCCAGTTCACATCGTCGGGCAGGGCATGGACGGTGCCGAAGAGATAGATCGTCGTATCCTCGTCGGCGACTTTCCACATGGCCGGACCATTGGGTTCGACCTTGGCTGCAACTGCGGGTTCGGCCTTTGTCGTGGCGCAGGCCGGAAGGGCAAGTAGCGCCAGGGCCGAGGAGGCAGCAAGGGCGGCATTGCGAAGTTTCATCGTAGTAATTCCTTGGCGAATCGGTGTTGCTGCATTCCGGCTCAGTCTGCACGGCGGATTTGCCAGACCACGCCCCAGACGGAAATGACGATCAGGTAGACAATCATCGGGTCCTGCGGCGGGAGGAGTCCTGCGCGGGTGAGTATCCACCAGGTCGGTGCGATGAAGCCGTAGGCATAGATTGCGGCGACGGCGCCCTTGCCCGAAGCGGCACGTTCGAACTCGTCTGCATTGCGGAACCAGTGGTAGGCGAGCAACGGCAGCAAGAGGACATAAGCGCCGACCACGAAGAGGGCAGGGCCTAGCGGGATCGGTCCGTTGCTGAATACGCCGCCTTCTCCAGTCTGCAGTTCGGTCAGGGCAAGGACGAGCCCGATCACGCCGCCCAGCACGCCCGAGGCAATCAGCGCCCAGTTCGCGCGCCTGGTCTTGGGCGACATCGGTTCGCCGAAGCGCATGTCCGGGCGCAGGCGGTAGACGAGGTATGCACACAGGGCGCAGGCGGCCACACCGCCGGCGAGAAGTCCAGCTGCCTTCATGCTCAGGTGGCCATGCTTGATCGCCGCTCCCGATACGCCCACCACGAAGCCGAGCGCGAAGATCGCGGCGATCCCCAGCAGGATAAGAAGCAGCACGCCGCCGATTTTGGCGAGAAAACCGCCGTTGGCGGGCATGTCGATATCATTCGTGTCCGTCATCGAAGATCTCCTCGATTGGAAGGTTGAAAAGGCGCGAGATACGAAAGGCGAGGGGCAAGGACGGGTCGTGCTTGCCTGTCTCGATGGCGTTTACGGCTTGGCGCGAGACGTCGAGCCGGGCGGCCAGTTCGGCCTGGCTCCAGTCGTTCATCGCGCGAAGCACCTTGAGGCGGTTGTTCATGCGGTCTCCTTGTCCGGTTACGCCGTGCCGCGCAGGCGGGCCCACGCATTGGCGATGAAGAAGGAAGCGATGATCACCATTTCGCTGGCGTCGCTGGCGTCGATATCTTGCCCGTTCTCGATGCCCATCAGTCCGTCGATGAACCCCTCGGTGAAAGGCAGGAAGATGAGTACCGCGGCCGTGATTATGAACGCGGTGCTGGTGCCGGCCCGCCATATGGCTGCCACATATTCGTCGGCATTGCGCGTCACGAACATGGTGATGATAGCGACGAACAGGGTCATGATGGCCACGAAGTTCACTGTCTCGGGCAGGGTCACCAGTTCCGTCGATCGTACGACCAGTGCGATGAAGGCCGTCAATGCGAGCAGGGTCGCAATATTGTGGCGACGAACCGCTTTTTCGCGTTTCGTCAGTGGTTTGGCGGTCATGTCCGTCAGTCCCTGTTTAGTAGATCGGTGATCCGCCGGGGCGCCGTTGTCGCGTGACGCCCCGGCGAAAGCGGGTCAGCCCTGCACATCGAGTTCGATGGCGGCGAAACGCTGGCTGCGGGCAGCGTCGATGACGTAGGCCACCTTGGGCGCGGCATCGGCCTTGGCGGCGAGGCGGCAGGCGGTTTCCTGGCGGCGGAGTTCGGCATCGTAGCCGTCGACGCGGCACATCCGGCGAATGGCCTGGTCCATGCGCTTGTCGAGCTTGTCCTGACCAGCCTTGGTGGAAAGATCGAGGTCGGTGATGTTCACGGTTGCGAACGGTGCGTCCTGGGCCATGGCGGCCGAGGGAATGGCGAACAGAGCGGCGGCGATAACGAGGGTCTTTTTCATGTCAGGTCTCCAGCTTGGATGTTGGGTCCAGTGGTTAGGTCAACCTTCCTTTGTGTCAGGTTGTGGTGACTATATGTCCTGATTCGCTGACAATGTCAACACTACCTGACATCATGTCGTGACTACCTGTCTTCAGCGGGTGATTTGCAGGCGGCCATTGACCCTTTTTCGCGCTTCCTCCATTGCGCCGCGCCATGGACCGTAATCCGCGCAAATCCTTCCAGGACATGATCCTCTCGCTCCACGATTTCTGGAGCGCGCATGGCTGCCTCATCCTCCAGCCCTATGACATGCGCATGGGGGCAGGGACCTTCCACACGGCGACCACGCTGCGTGCGCTGGGTCCGGAACCGTGGAATGCGGCTTTCGTGCAGCCCTGCCGCCGTCCGACCGACGGCCGCTATGGCGAGAATCCGAACCGGCTGCAGCACTATTACCAGTACCAAGTGATCCTGAAGCCGAGTCCGCCTGACATCCAGGACCTCTACTTGAAGAGCCTCGAGGTGATCGGCATCGATCCGCTCAAGCACGATATCCGCTTCGTGGAAGACGACTGGGAAAGCCCGACGCTGGGTGCGTGGGGCCTGGGCTGGGAAGTCTGGTGCGACGGGATGGAAGTCACCCAGTTCACCTATTTCCAGCAGATGGGCGGCTTCGACTGCAAGCCGGTTGCGGGCGAGCTGACCTACGGTCTCGAACGCCTCGCCATGTACATCCAGGGCGTGGACAACGTCTACGATCTCGACTTCAACGGGCAGGGCGTCACTTATGGCGACGTCTTCCTCGAGAACGAGAAGCAGATGTCGAAGTGGAACTTCGAGGTCGCGGAGACGGATGCGCTGTTCGACCTGTTCAACAAGGCCGAGGCCGAGTGCAAGAACGCGCTCGCTCATAATGTTCCCATCGCCGCCTACGAGCAGGCGGTGGAGGCCAGCCACATCTTCAACCTCCTTCAGGCGCGCGGCGTGATCAGCGTGCAGGAACGCGCCAGCTATATGGGCCGCGTCCGCGACCTCGCGCGCGGAGCCTGCGAAGCGCATATGGAAAAGGAAGCGCCCGTGTGGGCCGAGAAATATCCGGAGTGGTCGAAATGAGCGACTTCCTCCTAGAGCTGCGCAGCGAAGAAATTCCCGCCCGCATGCAGACGGGTGCGCGCGACGAACTTGAAAAGCTGTTCCGCCGCGAAATGGAAGCCGCCGGCGTCACGGTCGGCGATATCACCGTATGGTCGACTCCCCGCCGCCTCGCGCTGATCGCACGCGGCCTACCTGAAGCCACCGAGGCGGTGAGCGAAGAAGCCAAGGGACCGCCCGAAGGTGCACCCGACCAGGCGATCGAAGGCTTCTGCCGCAAAAACGGCGTGACCCGCGACCAGCTGGAACTGCGCGACGTTAAGGGACGCAACACCTATTTTGCGGTGATCGAGAAGCCGGGCAAGGCGACCAAGGACCTGCTCGCCGAAGCGATCCCCGGGATTGTCCGCGATTTCAGCTGGCCCAAGTCGATGCGCTGGGGCGCTGCCTCCATCAGCACAGAAAGCTTGCGCTGGGTTCGCCCGCTCTCGGGCATCGTGGCGCTGCTGGGTGAAGATGTGATCGATTGCGAGGTGCATGGTGTCAAGAGTGGCCGGGAAACTGCCGGCCATCGCTTCCATGGCATCAGGAAATCCGATTCGAAGCCGCGCAATTTCGGGCTGCCGGTCGAGTTTTTCAAAGACAAGAACCCAACGGTTTTGAACAGTAACGGCATGATCGAAATCGGTACTCCCGACGACTATCAGCGAAAGCTCTTTGATGCTCATGTGATTGTCGACCACAGGCTTCGCGAGGAAGAAATCAGGATTGGCGCAATGGCCGCCGCGAAGGGTGCAGGTCTCAAGCTGGTAGAGGACGAAGGGCTGGTGGTCGAGAACGCCGGCCTCACCGAATGGCCGGTCCCGCTGCTCGGGCGGTTCGAAGAGGATTTCCTTGAGGTTCCGCCCGAGACGATCCAGCTGACCGCACGGGTAAACCAGAAGTATTTCGTCTGCGAGGACGAGGCGGGCAATCTCGCCAACGCCTTCATCTGCACCGCCAATATCGAGGCGGAAGACGGTGGCGCGCGCGTGGTCGACGGCAACCGCAAGGTCCTCGCCGCCCGCCTGTCCGACGCGCGCTTCTTCTGGGACGTCGACCGCAAGAAGACGCTCGAGCAGCACGCCGAAGGCCTCAAGCGCATCACCTTCCACGAGAAGCTGGGCACCGTCGCCGACAAGGTCGAGCGCGTGGCGAAGCTGGCGCGCTGGCTAGTCGAGGAAGGCGTGGTCAAGGGCGCAGATGCGGACATGGCCGAACAGGCCGCGCGCCTCGCCAAGGCCGACCTCGTCACCGAAATGGTGGGCGAATTTCCCGAACTGCAGGGCCTGATGGGCGGCTATTACGCCCGCGCCGAAGGCCTGCCCGATGCCGTCGCCGACGCTATCCGTGATCACTACAAGCCGGTAGGTCAGGGCGATGATGTGCCCACTGCGCCGGTAACGGTGGCGGTGAGCCTGGCGGACAAGCTGGATACGCTGCGCAGCTTCTTCTCCATCGACGAGAAGCCGACCGGCTCGAAAGATCCATTCGCGCTCCGCCGTGCTGCCCTTGGTGTCATCCGCATCGTGCAGGACAACGACCTTCGCTTCGGGGTCGCACAGGGCGATCTGCTCGAATTCTTCGCCGACCGCCTCAAGGTCCAGCAGCGTGAGGCGGGCGTCCGCCACGACCTCATCGACGCGGTCTTCGCGCTCGGCGGCGAGGAAGATCTCGTCCGCCTGCTCGCCCGGGTGAAGGCGCTCCAGTCCTTCATGGACACCGAAGACGGCGCCAACCTGCTCGCCGGCTACAAGCGCGCCGCCAATATCCTCAAGAAGGAAGACTGGCACGGCGCGGAAGGCGAAATCGCACGCACGGGCGAGGAAGACCCGCTGGCGCTGGTCGACGATCCGGACATGAAGGCGGTGATCGATGCAAAGATGGCCCTCCGCCATGCGAAAGAGCTTTCCTACGAGCCGGAACCTGCCGAAAAGGCGCTTATAGATGCCTTGGCGACTTCTGAACCGGCGGCATCGCAAGCCATTGAAGCGGAAGACTTCTCCGGCGCCATGGCGGCTCTCGCCAGCCTTCGTGCACCGATCGACCGCTTCTTCGACGAAGTGACGGTAAACGCGGATGAAGAAAACAAGCGGGCACATCGCCTCGACCTGCTTGCAGCCTTCCGTGCTGCAGTGCACAAAGTCGCCGACTTCAGCCGGATCGAAGGCTGACCCGATTTTTGCGCATGGACCGTGTTCCATGTGTTCCAAGCTGTAGGAACTGCCCTGATGAGTAACGACACGGTCTTCACCTTCGGCGGCAATGCACCGCATACGAATGCAAGGCAGAAGGACAAGACCGTCACCGGCGGCAAGGGCGCGAACCTGGCCGAAATGGCGAGCATCGGCCTGCCGGTCCCGCCTGGCTTCACCATCGCGACCGAGGAATGCCTAAAGTACCTCGCCGAAGGCGGCGACTTCTCGGACAGGCTCCGCGCCGACGTGGCAGAAGCGCTGGCCCATATCGAACGCACCGTAGGCAAGGGCTTCGGCGATGCGTCGGACCCACTGCTTGTCTCGGTCCGTTCGGGCGCGGCCGTGTCGATGCCGGGCATGATGGACACCGTCCTCAACCTCGGTCTCAACGACGAGACGGTGAAGGGGCTTGCCTCCGCCTCGGGCGATGAACGCTTTGCCTGGGACAGCTATCGCCGCTTCGTCCAGATGTACTCCGATGTCGTCCTCGGCCTCGACCATGGCCTGTTCGAGGAAGCGCTCGAAATCGCCAAGGAAGATGCAGGCTATTACGCCGATACCGAAATGACCGCCGACGACTGGAAGTCGCTGGTCGCCGAGTACATGCGCATCGTCGACGAGGAGCATGACGCCCCGTTCCCGCAGGACCCGACCGAGCAGCTCTGGGGCGCGATCCGCGCTGTGTTCGACAGCTGGGACAGCGAACGCGCCAAGGTCTATCGCCGCCTCAACGACATTCCGCACGACATGGGCACCGCCGTGAACGTGCAGGCGATGGTGTTCGGCAACATGGGCGATACCAGCGCCACGGGCGTCGCCTTCACCCGCGATCCCTCGACCGGAGAGCGTGCCTATTACGGCGAATGGCTGGTCAATGCGCAGGGCGAGGACGTGGTCGCCGGCATCCGCACGCCGCAGTATCTCACCAAGGCCGCGCGCGAAGCCGCCGGTGCCAAGCCGCTGAGCATGGAAGAGGCGATGCCCGAAGCCTATGCCGAGCTCGCCCGCCTGTTCGATCTGCTGGAGCGGCATTACCGCGACATGCAGGACATCGAGTTCACCGTGCAGCAGGGCAAGCTCTGGCTGCTCCAGACCCGCAACGGCAAGCGCACCGCCAAGGCCGCGCTCAAGCTGGCGGTCGACATGGTGGGTGAAGGCCTTATCGACGAGAAAACCGCGATCCTGCGGGTCGACCCGATGGCGCTCGATCAGCTGCTGCACCCGACGCTCGATCCCAATGCACCGCGCGATGTGCTGACCACGGGCCTGCCTGCCTCGCCTGGCGCGGCGAGCGGCAAGATCGTGCTCGATGCCGACACGGCGGAAGTGTGGGCCAACCGCGGCGAGAAGGTGATCCTCGTACGGGTCGAGACCAGCCCGGAAGACATCCACGGCATGCACGCTGCGACGGGCATCCTGACCGCCCGCGGCGGCATGACCAGCCACGCAGCCGTGGTCGCACGTGGCATGGGGCGCCCGTGCGTTTCCGGCGCATCGCAGGTCGCCATTGCCCGCGAAGGCCGCATGCTCACCATCGGCAATCGCGAGCTGAAGGAAGGCGACACGATCACCATCGACGGCGCCAACGGCCAGGTCATGGCGGGCGAAGTCGCCACGATCGAACCGGAACTGGCCGGTGACTTCGGTGTGCTGATGGAATGGGCCGACAGGCACCGCCGGATGCGCGTGCGCACCAATGCGGAAACCGAGACCGAATGCCGCATGGCACGCCAGTTCGGTGCGGAAGGCATCGGCCTGTGTCGGACAGAGCACATGTTTTTCGACGCGGATCGCATCAGCCTCGTGCGTCAGATGATCCTCGCCGAAAACGAGGCTGGCCGGCGGGCCGCGCTCGACCAGTTGCTGCCCGAACAGCGCGCCGACTTCGTCAAGATCTTCGAGGTCATGGCAGGCCTGCCGTGCACCATCCGCCTGCTCGACCCGCCGCTGCACGAATTCCTGCCGCATGGCGATGCCGAGTTCGAGGAACTGGCCAGGGCCACCGGCAAAAGCGTCGACCAGCTGCGCCGCCGCGCGGGCGAACTGCACGAATTCAACCCCATGCTTGGTCATCGCGGGTGCCGCCTCGGGATAACCTATCCCGAGATCTACGAGATGCAGGCGCGGGCCATCTTCGAAGCCGCGTGCGAAGTCGCCAAGGCGAGCGGCGAAGCTCCGGTGCCGGAGATCATGATCCCGCTGGTCGCGACGAAGCGCGAGCTGGAACTGCTCAAGGACGTCGTCGATCGCGCTGCGAAATCGGTGTTCGCGGCTTCGGGCTGCACGGTCGACTATCTCGTCGGCACGATGATCGAACTGCCGCGCGCCGCGCTGATGGCGGGCGAGATCGCGGAAGTCGGCGAGTTCTTCAGTTTCGGCACGAACGACCTGACCCAAACGACGCTAGGCGTAAGCCGCGACGATGCGGGCCGCTTCCTCACGACCTATGTCGACAAGGGCATCTTCGCCCGCGATCCTTTCGTCAGCCTCGATGTCGAGGGTGTCGGGCAACTGGTCGAACTGGCGGCAGAGCGGGGCAGGGCGACGCGCGAAGGGCTCAAGCTCGGCATCTGCGGCGAACATGGCGGGGACCCGGCCAGCATCGCTTTCTGCGAAGAGACCGGCCTCGATTACGTCAGCGCCTCGCCCTACCGCGTGCCGATTGCCCGGCTCGCAGCGGCGCAGGCCAGCTTGCGTAAGGCGCCTGCCTAGTCCTTCCAGCCCGTCAGGGTCAGGATTTCGAAGGCCTCGGTCACGCGGCCCTGCTTTCCGGCACCTTCCAGGAATGCAGTCCGGGCCCGCTCGAGGGCTGTGCGGGAGAGCGGCGGAGCCTGTGTCGAAAGGTTCGAGGTGAGGCCTTGGTCCCGCAAGTCGGAGACGAGGCGGTCGAGCGAGGAGAAAGCCACCTCGAGCGTACGGCTGTCGACCACCTGCCGCCGGAACAGCGCCCGCTGTAGCAGGGCCGATGCCGCGGCATTGTCGACCAGCGGATGCATCCGCGGTGCTGGCCTGTCGGGCTCTGCTGCGATCATGGCGCGGCGCAGGTTTGGAAGGGACCCGGCCCCGATCAGGCTGGCGATCAGGATGCCGTCCCTTGCCAGCGCGGCGCGCAGATGCAGAAGGGCTCCCGGAAGGTCGTTCACCCGTTCGAGCGAGGCAAGGCTGACGATGAGGTCATAGCTGCCGGAGGGAAGAGGGGCTTCCTCGTCCAGCTGCCGCACATCGGTCTCTTCGACCTTGGCACCATTGCCGCGCAGGGACAGCGCCAGCGTTCCCGTCCAGTCGCCGATCACAAGGACGCGTGTAGGCGACAGGCGCATGAATTCGAGCCGTTCGAGCACGTCTTCCACCATGTCGTCCATGATGTAGCGTGCCGCATCGCGCTGCGACTGGCGCACCAGCGCTCGACGTAGTCCGGCCATGCGGCGAGGACGCGAGAAAATGCGGGGAGGGAACCGTGTTTCCATTGCGCAGGCCCCTGCCGCCCTTGCCAGCGCGATGCAAGCACGTCATCTCGGCAAGAATGGGGAAAGCGCGACATTTCAGGAGGATAATGCGCGATGGTGCAGCGCCGATCGTCGACCTCGTCTACCCGCCACGTTGCCCGGCCTGCGGCGAGGGAATCGGCGAACAAGGGGGGCTATGCGCCGCCTGCTGGGAAGACATCGCCATCCTGACCGATCCCTCCTGTGCCGCGTGCCAGCGGCCGTTCGGTCCGTCAGGAGTGACGGAAGGCGGACTCTGCCTGCCCTGCATGGCGAAGCCGCCCTTGCATGACGGCATCGCTGCCGGAACTCTCTACACGGAAACCTCCCGCAAGCTGGTGCTCGCATTCAAGCACGGCGGGCGGATCGCCATGGCGCCGATGCTGGCCCGGCTCATTGCGGCGCGGGTTCCGCCCGGATCGCCCGAGAGGGTTATCGTGCCGGTGCCGCTACACCGGTGGCGGTTGTGGCGGCGCGGTTTCAACCAGGCCGCCCTGCTGGCGCGCGAGCTGGAGAAGCTCGGTTGCGGCACCCTTTCTGTGGACCTGCTGCAGCGCCACAAGGCTACCGAGAGCCTCGGCGGTAAGGGGCGTAAGGAGCGCGAGAAGGTTCTATCGGGAGCGATTGCCCTGTCGGGAAAGGAGGGCTGGCAGGTGCAAGGACGCGATGTGCTTCTGGTCGATGACGTTCTCACCAGTGGCGCGACGTCTTCGACTTGTGTGAAAGTCCTCAAGAAAGCCGGCGCGCGGTCGGTCAGCATCGCCTGCTTCTCGCGGGTACTCGACGAAGCGCTCGACCATGCTGCCTAAACGAAACGCCCGGGACCTTGCGATCCCGGGCGCCACGTGACGAAATACACCGGACCGGCCTTGCGGCCAAGATGCAGCCCCCCAGCATGCATCGGGTCCTATCCCTCATCGTTACCGGATGCGCCGCGCAAATACCCCCGCGCGGCCGCGTATCCGGGACCCCCAAAACCCGAGCATTCTGCGAAAGCCCGCGATCCGGTTGACAGGCCTCACATTGCCTGCAGGAAGGAACATTCCTCAAACGGGTCGATCATTGAATAGCGTTCTGCCGAGAGTGTCGATTTTGAAACCCGCTTGTGGTTATCCTGCAACAAGCTGTCGTATTTTTACAAAACGGAACACGAAACATGGCCGAAGTCTCCATCCAGCGCGAAACGGGGCAGGCATTCATGCCCAAGTTCGATGCCAACGGCCTGCTCAGCGCAGTGGTGGTGAACGTTGCGACTCGCGAAATACTGATGGTCGCTTTCATGGACGAGGAAGCCATTGCGGCGACGCAAAGCACCGGGCTTGCCCACTTCCATTCGCGTTCGCGCGGCAAGCTCTGGCAGAAGGGCGAAAGTTCCGGAAACGTGCTGAAGGTGCGCGAAATCCTCGTCGACTGCGACCAGGACGCGCTGATCCTCGTGTGCGAACCTGCGGGGCCGACTTGCCACACGGGTGCGACCAGCTGTTTCTATCGCAGGCTGGAAGACGGTGTTCTCCAACCCGTCAAGACTTGACGCTTACGTAAACGTTGCGGTAGAGGGGGCTCATGGCTCAACCGCTTCAAAACACGCCGTCGAATGACGAAACCGACCGTCGCCATGCCGGCGCCCATCTGGAGCGTCCGGACAAGCTCGAGCGGGAACAGTTTTCGATTTCCGATCTCACCAGCGAGTTCGAGTGCACCGCGCGCGCCTTGCGTTTCTACGAAGACGAAGGGCTGATCGCCCCCTCGCGCGTCGGTCTTACCCGCATCTACTCAAAGCGTGACCGCGCGCGCTTGGCCTGGATCATGCGGGCGAAGAACGTGGGCTTCTCGCTCACCGAGATCCGCGAGATGATCGACCTCTACGACCTCGACGACGGCCGCGCCGAACAGCGCCGCGTGACGCTGGAAAAGTGCCGCAAGCACGTCGCCAAACTGAAGGCCCAGCGCGCCGACATCGACAGCTCGATCAAGGAACTGACCGAGTTCATCACGCTTGTCGAAGAGCAGCTGGACTGAATTCGCTTTCCTCCCCGGCGAGAAGCCAAAGCCAAAGATAACCTCTCTCCAAGGACCCAACATGCCCGTTTACACCGCACCCACCCGCGACACGCGCTTCATCATCAACGAAGTGCTCGACCTCGCCAGCTACGGAAACCTTCCGGGTTTCGAAATGGCGACCGACGATGTCACCGATGCCGTGATCAACGAAGGCGGCAAGTTCTGTGCGGAAGTCCTCGCTCCGCTCAATCGCATCGGTGACGAGCATGGCTGCGTGCGCAACGAAGACGGTTCGGTCACGACGCCTCCGGGCTTCAAGGAAGCTTTCGACCAGTTCCGTGAAGCGGGCTGGGGTACGCTGGCCCATTCGGAGGAATTCGGCGGCCAGGGCATGCCGCATGTTCTTGGCTTCGTGATGGAAGAGTTCATCTCCAGTGCCAACCAAGCTTTCGGCATGTATCCGGGTCTCACCAATGGTGCGATTTCTGCGCTGGTTGCCAAGGGTTCGGACGAGCAGAAGGCGATTTACCTGCCCAAGATGGTATCGGGTGAATGGACCGGCACGATGAACCTAACCGAGCCGCACTGCGGCACCGACCTTGGCATGATCCGTACCAAGGCTGTTCCGAACGGTGACGGTTCCTATTCGATCACCGGTACGAAGATCTTCATCTCGGCCGGCGAACACGACATGTCGGAGAACATCATCCACCTCGTGCTGGCCAAGACGCCGGGCGCCCCGGACAGCACCAAGGGCATCTCGCTCTTCGTCGTGCCGAAGTTCCTCGTCAACGACGACGGTTCGGTCGGTGAACGCAATGGCGTGATGTGCGGCTCGATCGAGCACAAGATGGGCATTCACGGCAACTCGACCTGCGTGCTCAACTATGACGGTGCGACGGGCTGGATGGTCGGCGAAGAGAACAAGGGCCTCGCCGCCATGTTCATCATGATGAACGCCGCGCGCCTCGGCGTCGGCATCCAGGGCCTCAGCCAGGCAGAGGTCGCCTACCAGAACGCCGTCGCCTACGCGCTCGACCGTCGTCAGGGCCGTGCCCTGTCCGGTCCGGCAGAGCCCGAGGCGCAGGCCGACCCGATCTTCGTCCATCCCGACGTTCGCCGGATGCTCATGGATGCGAAGGCCTTCACCGAAGGGATGCGCGCGCTCGCCCTGTGGGGCGGCCTGCTGGTCGACCTGACGCACAAGGCGCAGACCGAGGAAGAACGCGAGCAGGCCGATCTCCTGCTTGGCCTGATGACCCCGGTCATCAAGGGCTACGGCACCGACAAGGGCTATGAAGTCGCCACCAACATGCAGCAGGTCTTCGGCGGCCACGGCTACATCGAGGAATGGGGCATGAGCCAGTTCGTGCGCGATGCCCGTATCGCCCAGATCTACGAAGGCACCAACGGCGTGCAGGCGATGGACCTTTGCGGCCGCAAGCTGGCCCAGAAGGGCGGCGCAGCAGTCCAGGCCTTTTTCAAGCATGTCGGTGAGGAAATCGCCGCCGCCAAGGAAATCGATGAACTCAAGGACATGGCCGAGCAGCTGGAAAAGGCCCTCGGCCAGCAGCAGGCCGCGACCATGTGGTTCATGCAGAACGCGATGCAGAACCCGAACCATCTCGGCGCGGGCGCACATCATTACATGCACATCATGGGTATCGTGACGCTGGGCCTGATGTGGCTGAAGATGTCCAAGGTCGCGCACGCCAAGCTGGACACTGCCGGCGACGACAAGGCGTTCTACGAACAGAAGCTGGCCACCGCGCGCTATTACATGGACCGCTACCTACCGGATGCTGGCGCATTGCGTCGCAAGCTGGAAGCGGGTTCGGACAGCCTGATGGCACTGGGCGAAGAGGCATTCGCTACTGCCGCCTGATCGGGTCTTACCCCAAAAGCAAAGGGCGCCCCCCGCGAGGGAGGCGCCCTTTCTTTTTGTCCTTCCGGCTTACTCGGCAGCCGCGTCGGCGCTGTCCGATCCGAGCTTGGCATTCTTCACATATCGGTCGAACCAGTCGATCATTTCGGCCAGCGTGTGGAGGATATTCTCTCGCCCGCGATAGCCGTGGCTTTCATGCGGCAGCATGACGAGGCGAGCAGTGCCGCCCGTGCCCTTGATCGCAGCGAACATGCGTTCCGACTGTTCCGGGAAGGTGCCGGAATTGTTGTCCTTCTCGCCGTGGATCAGCAGCATCGGCTCGTTGATCTTGTTCGCCGCCATGAAGGGCGAAAGCTTGTAATAGGTTTCCTGCGCATCCCAGAACACGCGGCGTTCCGACTGGAAGCCAAACGGGGTGAGCGTGCGGTTGTAGGCACCCGAGCGGGCAATGCCTGCGCGGAAGATGTCGCTCTGGGCCAGCAAGTGCGCAGTCATGAATGCGCCGTAGCTGTGGCCACCCACGCCGACACGGTAGCCGTCACCGAAGCCGAGCCGGACCGTTTCGTCCACGGCAGCCTGGGCCGATGCTACGATCTGTTCGATGAAGGTGTCGTTCACCGTCTCCGGGTCGCTGCCCACGACCGGCATCGCCGCGCGGTCCATGATGGCATAGCCCTGCATGAGGAAGAACAGGTGCGAATAGCTGCCGACGCGGGTGAAGCGGTAATTGGAATCGCGCACCTGGCCTGCGGTGGAGGCGTCGTTGAATTCCTGCGGATAGGCCCAGACGACCACCGGCAGCTTGTCACCTTCCTTGTAGTTCGGCGGAAGATAGAGCGTCGCGGTCAGGTCCACGCCATCGTCGCGCTTGTAGGTGATGAGTTTGCGTTCGACGCCGCTCAGTTCGGGGTGCGGATCGGGGAAGTCTGTCAGGAAACGCGCCTCACCTCCGCTGTGGAGGCGAATATTGCCGGGATCGGACGGACTTTCGTAATAGGTGATGAAGCGGCTGCCGTCGTCGGCGATGACATCGAGCACGCTTTCGTAGCTTTCGCCCGAATTGCGCCAGAGCTCGGCGGTCTCGAGCGTGGCCAGATCCCAGCGCCGCAGGAAGGGGCGATTGCCCTCGGGGCTGGCACCCTGTCCCGACAAGAGGAGCGCGCCATTGTCGACGATGGCAACACCGTAACCTGCGTCGTTACGCTTGGTCAGCGGGCTACCCGGATCGTTGTAGGCATCCTGCACATTGCGCAGGTTGAGGACGCGCGGTTCGGCCGTGCCGGTCACATCGACCAGCGTCTGGCGCACTTCGCGCGTGTCGCGGTCGTATTCGACGAGGATCATGTCGTCGGTGTCCTCGAGGCCGAGGCTGCCGACATAGCGGTCTTCCATCGTCGCGATGCGACGGCCTTCTCCGGTGAAGGGGGCGCCAAGCACGAAAACGGCGTCGCGTTGGTCGGTCTTGACCCGTGGATCGCCCCCGTCGAGCGCTTCCGCCCAGATAACCAGCGCATCTTCATTGGGATGCCAGCCGATCGAGCGGCGTCCGGTCTCCACGCCCTGCACGGGCAAATTGTCGATCAGCGGACGTTCGCGGATCAGGCTGACCAGCTTGCTATCCATCGTGTAGATGGCCGTTTTCATCGGGAAGCTGCTGTAGGGAACCTGGTAGGAGAACGGCTTCTCGATCCACGTCGCCATCAGGTACTTGCCGTCGGGCGAGGGTGCCGCACCGAGGTAGATTTTCGGTTCGAGCAGTTTCTTCGATTTGCCGGTAGTCGGATCGATGATGACGGGCTGGCTGGTGGTCAGCCATTCAAACAGCGCCTCGTCATAAGGATTTTCGAGCATGTCCTGATAGGTTCGGGTTTGCGCTTCCTCGCCGCCCGCCGCATCCTGGATCGCGGGACCGCTGGGCGTGAGCGATTCCACCGGCATGGGGCCACGCTTTTCGGGAATGGTCAGCGCAAGGACGCGGCCATCGGCAAGGAAGCGCGGCTCGGCGAAAATGGCATTGAGACCGCGATCGAGCAGCGTAGAGACCTTGGCGCTCTTCACGTCCATGACGTGTAGCGACATACCGTCCGCATAAGTGTTGCTGAAGACGACCTTGTCGCCGTCCTTCGACCAGCCCACTTCGGAAATATCCGCTTCGGGCGGCAGGGCGACCTTGCGCGTTTCGCCCGTGGCGATGTCCTGGATGGAGAGGCCCACGACATTTCGCGGGTTGTGCACGTCATTGATCGAGACATCGAGCCTGAGGCCGGCAAGGCGCTCCATCGGCTTGGCGATTTCCGACACCGGGGGAAGTGCTTCGCGCTCCATCAGCAGCATGGTCGTGCCGTCGGGCGAGATGGATACCGAGGGCGAGGGGGCCCGTGTAACGATATCGGCGATGGCCGGCGGCGGGGTGTCGTAAGTCGATTGCGCGGCGAGCGGCGTGGCAGCGGTTGCGATCGCAATCGCGACCAGGCTGGAAAAGCGATACATGTCAGTCCCCCAAAAGATTTGGCGGGACCAGCCTAAAGCCTTGTCTCGAAACGCCAATGCAATTGGCAGGGACGGGGGCGCCTTTCGTCGAAAAGCGCCCCTGCCTCAAATTACTCGGTCGGGAGGAAATCGGGTACCGAAAGGTAGCGCTCGCCCGTGTCGTAATTGAAGCCCAGAACGCGGCTGCCCGCAGGAAGATCGGGGAGTTTCTGCGCAATGGCGGCGAGCGTGGCGCCGCTCGAAATGCCGACAAGCAAGCCCTCGGTCACAGCGCAGCGACGCGCCCATTCCTTGGCGTCTTCCGGGTCGACCTGGATGGCACCGTCGATCGACTGGGTGTGCAGGTTCTCGGGAATGAAACCAGCGCCGATACCCTGGATCGGGTGAGGTCCGGGCTGTCCGCCATTGATGACGGGCGATAGCGTCGGTTCGACTGCAAAGGCCTTCATTGCGGGCCAGCTTTCCTTCAGCACCTCGGCGCAGCCCGTCAGGTGTCCGCCGGTGCCGACGCCGGTAATCATCACATCGACCGGCGTATCGGCGAAGTCGGCGAGGATTTCCTTCGCGGTCGTGCGCTTGTGGACTTCGAAATTGGAAGGGTTGTCGAACTGGCTCGGCATCCAGGCGCCTTCGGTCTGCTCGACCAGCTCCTGTGCGCGGGCAATCGCGCCCTTCATGCCGCCTTCCTTGGGTGTGAGATCGAACTTTGCCCCATAGGCGAGCATCAGGCGGCGACGCTCGATGCTCATGCTCTCGGGCATAACCAGCACGAGGGTATAGCCCTTGACCGCTGCGGCAATGGCGAGGCCGATACCCGTGTTTCCGCTGGTCGGCTCGATGATCGTGCCGCCCGGCTTGAGCCGGCCGGATTTCTCGGCATCCTCGATCATGGCGAGGCCGATGCGGTCCTTTATCGAACCGCCCGGATTGGCGCGTTCGTTCTTCACCCAGACTTCGTGGTCGGGGAAAAGGCGCGCGAGGCGGATGTGGGGCGTGCCGCCGATGGTTTCGAGGACGGACTGGGCTTTCATGGGGTCTGCTCCTGCAGCTTTCCGGTGGGGGTATCTTCCTGCAATTCCTCGGGCGGGTCAAAGGTCCGCGTCGTTCGCAGGACGGGGAAAATTTTCGACCAAAGCGCGACCGTCAGGATCGCGCCGCCGCCGCCGCCGACCACAGCCGCGACCGGCCCGATGGCATAGGCGAGGCTGCCCGAGAAGAAATCGCCGAATTCGTTGGAAGCGCTGATCGTCAGCAGGCTGACCGAAGAGACGCGGCCGCGCTTGTCGTCAGGCGTATGGAGCTGGATCAGTGACTGCCGGATATAGACGCTGAACATGTCCGCCGCGCCGACGATGAACAGCATGGCAAGGCTGAGCGGCATGGACGTGGACAGGCCGAAAACGATCGTCGCTGCGCCGAAAATGGCGACGGCCCACAGCATCTTGGGTCCGACATTGTTCTGCAGGGGACGGAAAGAGAACCACAGCGCAGTCAGCGCCGCACCCACGGCGGGGGCCATGGCAAGCTGGGCGAGGCCGGTTTCGCCGACCTCGAGGATGTCGCGCGCGTACACCGGGAAAAGCGCCGTGGCGCCGGCCAGGAATACCGCGAAGAGGTCCAGCGTGATGGCGCCGAGCACCATCTTGTTGCGTACGACGTAGCGCAGGCCTTCTACCATCTGGTGGATCGGCCGCTTGTTCGCCTCGCGCGGTGGCTGGGGCACCTTGCCGATGAGCGACAGCGCGGTCATCGAGACCAGGAACAGGACCCCTGCCGCGGCATAAGGCGAGAAGGGCTCGATGGCGTAGAAATAACCGCCCAGTGCGGGCCCAACGATCATGCCGACCTGCCAGGATATGCTCGACAGGGCTATGGCATTGGGAAGGATCGCCTTGGGCACGAGGTTGGGTGCAAGGGCGGAAAGCGCAGGGCCGGAGAACGCGCGCGCTATGCCGAGCAGCACCGCAATACCGAAGATCCAGGCCAGCGAAAGCTTATCGCTCGCCGTCAGCCAAGCGAGCAGTACCGCGCACACGAATTGGAGTGCTACCGTCAGGCGAGCGAGGTTGCGCCGGTCGAAATGGTCTGCCGCCCAACCGGAAAACGGGGTCAGGATAAACAGGGGGACGAATTGGAGCAAGCCGATCAGGGCCAGCTGGCCAGACGCCTCTGCCACGCCCATCCCGCCGTCACGTGCAATATTGTAGGTCTGCCACCCGATGATCAGCATCATCGCGTACTGGGCCAGCGTCATCGAAAGGCGCGAAATCCAGTAGGCGCGGAAATTCGCGATGCGCAGCGGCGATGTGTCGGGGGAAGGGGGCGTGTCGGTCTCTCTCACGCCCAACGCATGGCAGGCGCCCCTTCGCTTGTGAAGAGACGCCTGCTTGCGCGTTCAGAAATGAATGTTGGGCAGCCTAGCGCAGGCGGCGCAGGCGCGGGTTCGGCTGCAGCGTGTCGATCAGCGACAGGAAGTCGTCGACGCGAATGATGCGCTCGAACTGGAAACCGGCGCGATTGTCGCGGCTCCAGATGCAATAGGCTTCGATGCGGCCGATGACGGGCAGGCGAACCACGACGCGGTCGCCGCGCGCAACGTCCTGCGCATCGTCGATCATGAACCCGTTGGCCGAGATATTCGCAATATGCATGCGCATATCACCACGGCTGTGGTGTTCGGCGATAACCGGGTGGTCGACCGGATGGCGCGCCAGGCGGCGCTGGTCGGTGACGCTGAGTTGTGCTCCGGCACTCATGCGAGACGATCCCTTGCTTGTGACAAACTCTATCCCTGCAACTTGCCCGCAAAAGGCAAATATCCGGTTAACCGAACTTGCAGAGTGAGAATGTTCTCAGCGGCGCAGGATCGCGTGCTTCTTCTTGCCCAGCGAAAGCTTGACCTCGCCGCCTTCGGAAATCTCCACCAGATGGCCGGGATCGCTGACCGTTTCGCCGTCAAGCTTGACCGCGCCTTCGGCCAGCTTGCGCTTGGCTTCGCCGTTCGAGGCGGTGAAACCCAATGCCGTCAGGGCCGCGCCGATGCGCACGCCTTCCTCGCCCACCGACAGGGTCGGAAGATCCTCGCCAGCGCCGCGACCGGCAAAGGTTTCGGCTGCGGTTTTTTCCGCCAGCGCAGCAGCTTCTGTCCCGCGGACAAGCTTGGTCACCTCGTTGGCCAGAACGGTCTTGGCGCTGTTGATCTCGGCCCCTTCCAGCGCCTCGAGGCGAGCGACCTCGTCCAGCGGAAGGTCGGTGAACAGGCGCAGGAAACGGCCCACGTCGCGGTCGTCGACATTACGCCAGTACTGCCAGAAATCGTAGCTCGGCAGCTGCTCCTCGTTGAGCCAGACGGCGCCTGCGGCGGTCTTGCCCATCTTGGACCCGTCGGCGGTGGTCAGCAGCGGGGTGGTCAGGCCGAACAGGTCGCTGCCGTCCATCCGGCGAGCCAGTTCCATGCCGTTGACGATATTACCCCACTGGTCGCTGCCGCCCATCTGCAAACGGCAGCCGTAACGCTGTGCCAGCTCGCGGAAGTCGTAGGCCTGCAGGATCATGTAATTGAATTCGAGGAAGGTCAGCGGCTGTTCGCGCTCGAGCCGCAGCTTGACCGAATCGAAGGTCATCATACGGTTGATCGTGAAATGCGGCCCGACATCGCGCAGCAATTCGATATAGCCGAGCTGGCTCAGCCATTCGTCATTGTTCACCATGACCGCATCGGTCGGCCCGTCTCCGAAGGTCAGCAGGCGTTCGAACACTTTGCGGATACCGGCGATGTTCGCGTCGATATCTTCGTTGGTGAGCATCTTGCGGCTTTCGTCCTTGCCGGACGGATCGCCCACCTTCGTCGTGCCGCCGCCCATCACCACGATGGGCTTGTGTCCAGCCTGCTGGAGGCGGCGCAGCATCATGATCTGCACTAGGCTGCCGACATGCAGGCTTGGCGCGGTGGCATCGAAGCCGATATAGCCGGGCACCACCTGGCTGGCGGCGAGGGCGTCGAGTCCCTCCACATCGGTGACCTGGTGGATGTAGCCGCGCTCTTCGAGCACGCGCAGGAGTTCGGATTGGTGACTGCTCATGACAGGCCGCCCGCTAGCAGGAACGAGGCCCCGTGCAAACGCATGAACTGATCGCGCATCCTGCCTTTCCACCCCTGGAGGTGTCGGGCGTGCAGGCACGGATCATCGGCCGGGATGCCGATTGGCTGAGACTTCGCTGGCGCGTGGAGGGTTCTTCGCGCCTCGTCGTGCCACAGTTCGCGGGCAGGGGCAGGGCCGATGACCTCTGGAAAACCACCTGTTTCGAATTGTTTATCAATCCCTTGGGAGGCGAAACTTACTCGGAATGGAATCTCTCGCCGTCCGAGCGATGGAACGCTTACGACTTTTCCGGCTACCGAGACGGCCTGTCCGAACGACCCGTTCCTCGGGAGCCCGCGTGCACCATGCGGCTCGGCAGCAGTTTCGCGATTTTCGATGCTGCGCTCCCCAACTCTGCCTTGCCTGATGCCCAGAGCGCGATGGGCCTGACCTGCGTGATCGAGGAAGTAGGCGGCATTAAGAGCTTCTGGGCGATGGATCATGGGAAAGATCAGCCGGATTTCCACGATGCGTCTTGCTTCAAGGCGGAGCTTGGGCCACCCAACGCGGCATGAAATTCGGTATCGATCGCCTGCTCACACAGGCCGAGCTTCGCGCCCCCCTTGAAGGTAAGCGTGTCTCGCTTGTCGCGCATCCGGCGTCGGTCACGGCGCAGCTCGACCATTCGCTCGAAGCACTGGTTGCGCGCGGTATCAATGTCACCTCCGCTTTTGGCCCGCAGCACGGGCTGAAAGGCGACAAGCAGGACAACATGGTCGAAACCGCGGACGAAACCGATCCGCGCCACGGCATCCCCGTATTCAGCCTATATGGCGAGGTGCGCCGTCCGACCGGCCAGATGATGAGCACAGCGGACGTCTTCCTGTTCGATCTGCAGGACCTCGGCTGCCGTATCTACACCTTCGTGACGACTTTGCTCTACCTGCTCGAGGAAGCGGCAAAGGGTGGCAAGGAAGTCTGGGTTCTCGACCGCCCCAATCCCGCTGGGGGACCAGTCGAGGGCACGCTGCTGGTTCCGGGGCAGGAGAGTTTCGTCGGCGCGGCGCCGATGACGATGCGCCACGGCATGACCATGGGCGAGATGGGCCGCTGGTTCGTCAACCATTTCAAGCTCGACGTAGACTATCGCGTGATCGAGATGGAAGGCTGGAAGCCCGGAAAGGCCCCTGGCTACGGATGGCCGGAAGACCGTGTCTGGATCAACCCCAGCCCCAATGCCGCCAACGTCAACATGGCCCGCGCCTATGCCGGCACTGTCATGCTGGAAGGCACCACGCTGAGCGAGGGCAGGGGTACCACCCGCCCGCTGGAGGTCCTGTTCGGCGCACCCGATATCGATGCACCCGCGGTCCTTGCGGAAATGCGCCGGCAGGCCCCGAGCTGGTTGCGCGGCTGCGCCTTGCGCGAATGCTGGTTCGAGCCGACCTTCCACAAGCACGCAGGAAAGCTCTGTAATGGGTTGATGATCCACGCAGAAGGTCCGTTCTACGACCATCATGAATTCAAGCCATGGCGGCTTCAGGCACTTGCCTTCAAGGCTATCCGCACGCTCTATCCGGACTACGAGATCTGGCGTGACTTCCCCTATGAATACGAGTTCGACCGCCTTGCGATCGACGTGATCAACGGCGGGCCGTCACTTCGCGAATGGGTGGACGATAGCGAGGCCGAGGCGGGCGATCTCGACGAAATCGCTTCCCGCGACGAAGCTGCATGGCGGGACACCATCGCGCCGCACCTCATTTATAGCTGACTGGTTACTCGCCTGCGGGACGAAGGAGAAACTCGTCATTAGCTTCTGGTAGCGGACGCAGGTCGTTCACATCGCCATGCATTTGCATGACGGCACAGCCATCGACCCGCTTGTCGACGGCCGTGATCATATTGCCGTCCTCATCGGTCGCAGGCCCTCGCTGCAAGGCAGGAAGCCCGCCGGTTTCGCGAACTTCGCGAATAACCCCGCTGCACCGGGCCGATTGAGGCTCGCGCAGATTGAGGATTTGGCCTTCGGGTTCCACGACGCGCGGCAGAGATTGCGCGCTAAGCACCAGTCCGGCTAACGGCAGGCAGGTAAGAGCAAGGTAGTGCATCGGCCTTCCTTTCGCCGCGCAGGATACCGCAAACGAAAAACCTTGGCAAACCTGCGGCTTAGCCCTGCTTGCGGCTCAACTCGCGCATGGCATCGTCAAGACCGTCCAGCGTCAGTGGATACATCCGGTCGTTGACCAGCTGCTTCATGATCTTGGTCGATTGGGAATAACCCCACTGCTTTTCCGGCACCGGGTTCAGCCAGACCGTGGCGGGATAGGTGTTGGTGACCCGCTGCATCCAGACCGCGCCTGCCTCGTCGTTCATGTGCTCGACGCTGCCGCCCGGGTGGGTGATTTCATACGGGCTCATCGCAGCATCGCCGACGAAGACGATCTTGTAGTCGTGGCCGTATTTGTGGAGCACGTCCCAGGTCTTGGTACGCTCCTGCCAGCGACGCTTGTTGTCCTTCCACACACCTTCGTAGAGGCAGTTGTGGAAGTAGAAGAACTCGAGGTTCTTGAACTCGCTCGTCGCGGCGCTGAACAGCTCCTCGGTTACCTTGATGAAGGGGTCCATCGAACCGCCCACGTCTAGGAACAGCAGGAGTTTGACCGCATTGTGCCGTTCGGGCCGCATATGGATGTCGAGCCAGCCCTGCTTTGCCGTACCTTCGATCGTAGCGTCGAGATCGAGCTCGTCCGCCGCTCCTTCGCGGGCGAAACGGCGCAGGCGGCGCAGCGCCATCTTGATGTTGCGGGTGCCCAGTTCCTTGGTGTTGTCGAGGTTCTTGAACTCGCGCTTGTCCCAGACCTTCAGAGCGCGCTTGTGCTTGCTCTCGCCGCCGATCCGCACGCCTTCGGGATTGTAGCCCGAATTGCCGAACGGGCTGGTGCCGCCGGTGCCGATCCACTTGTTGCCGCCCTGATGGCGCTTTTCCTGTTCCTCGAGCCGCTTCTTCAGCGTCTCCATGATCTCGTCCCAGTCGCCCAGCGACTTGATCTTCGCCATCTCTTCCTCGGAGAGGAATTTCTCGGCAACGGCCTTCAGCCAGTCTTCCGGGATGTCGACCGGGTTCTGGCCGTAATCGGACATGATCCCCTTGAAGACGCGGCTGAACACTTGGTCGAAGCGGTCGATCAGGCCTTCGTCCTTCACGAAGGTGGCGCGGGAGAGGTAATAGAACGCCTCGGGCGTCTGCTCGATCACGTCCTTGTCGAGCGCCTCCAGCAGGGTGAGGTGTTCCTTGAAGCTGGCGGGAATGCCCGCGGCCCGAAGCTCGTCGACGAAATTGAAGAACATGCGAGCTTCCTAGCCTGCATCGGCGAGGCGGTGAAAGAGGGAAATCGTGGAAAGCCCTTAACCGGACAATAACCACTTCCGTTTAGATGATCCGCCCAACAGGGACAAAGGGATCGTCAAACATGGAACTCACCGCGATTGATGCTGCGAAGGCGTCGAGCCTCGAATCAATTCCGGAAGCCTGCGGCAAGGTTACGGTCGGTTGCACCGACGTTGCCGGTATCGTGCAGGCTGTGATCGACAGTTCGGGCATCCTGCGCGCAGAGCATGCGGAACTGCAGGGCACCGTCCATGAACTCGAAAAGGACCAGCGCAAAGTCGCCGAGGCGTCCGACGAAGCCCGCCTCCTCTCCGCCCGCGCCATCGAGCGCCTTGGGCAGGGCACCAAGCAGATCCAGTCCTCCCTCAGCCAGATTACCAGCCTGCTCGACCTCGTGGAGACGCTGGCTACGCACGTTACCGGCTTCGCTGCGGCGATGGACCAAGTGAAGCGCTGTTCGCAGGATATCGAGCAGATTGCGGAGACGACCAACATCCTCGCCCTCAACGCCACTATCGAAGCGATGCGTGCGGGCGATGCCGGCCGTACCTTCGCCGTGGTCGCCAACGAGGTGAAGTCGCTCGCCGGTGAAACCCGCAAGGCGACCGACGAGATTTCCGACGTGATCGAAACGCTGGGTGCGGAAGCGGCCACCGTGATCGAACGTATCGAGGCTGGCGCAAGGGCATCAAACGAAGCCAAGACCTCGGTCGCCAGCATCGATTCCACCATTTCCGGCGTGTCGCAGCTGGTCGAGGAAGTCGACCAGCAGAACGATCAGATCGCCCGTGCAACCGGCATGATGACCGAGCATGTCGACCGTGTTTCGTCCGTTATCGAAAGTTTCGACCGCGCCGCCAGCGAGAACGAGCAGCGCCTTGCCACCGCGCATGACCGCATCGAGGAACTGGAGCTGACTGCCAGCGACATGTTCGACAAGCTGGTCAAGGCGGGCCTCTCGCCGGAAGACAGCGCGATGGTCGAACGGGCGCAAGAACACGCCAAGAAGATAGTTGCCCGCGCCGAAGAAGCCATCGCCAATGGCGAACTGACGGCCGAACAGCTGTTCGACCAGAATTATCGTCCGCAGCCGGGTACAAATCCGCAGCTCTACCGCACCGGCCTTAGCGACTGGGCGGATGCCAACTGGCGCCCGATCAACGATGCCGTCGTGGGCGAGGGCGGCCATGTGATCATGTGTTCGCAGGCCGACATGAATGGCTTCCTGCCGACCCACGTCACCGCACATTCGCGCAAGCCCATCGGCGAACTGGCGCACGACACCAAGTATTGCCGCAACGGCCGCATCATCCTCGAAGGCGTGGACCTCGTCGCGAAATCGACCAAGGATCCCTACACCATGGCCGTCTACCGCCAGGAAGGCGATGGTCGGAACTACGTTGTGGTCCGCAATGTTTATGTGCCGGTCTACATCAACGGCCGCCGCTGGGGCGATTTCGAGCTGGCCTACAGCTTCGGCTGATCAATCTCGCCCCCAAGGAAAAAGGGCGCGTTCCGCAAGCGGAGCGCGCCCTTTTCTCGTTCGGTCCTGCCAGTATCAGGGCTGGCGGCGGGCCATGAATGCAAGGCGTTCGAACATCATCACGTCCTGCTCGTTCTTGAGCAGGGCACCATGCAGCGGCGGAATGGCGCTGTTGGGGTTGCTGTCCTGCAGCACTTCCAGCGGCATGTCCTCGTTCAGCAGCAACTTCAGCCAGTCGAGCAGCTCGCTCGTCGAAGGCTTCTTCTTCAGGCCCGGCACGTCGCGCAGTTCGTAGAAGATATCCATCGCCTTGCTGACCAGGTTCTTCTGGATGCCGGGATAGTGGACTTCGATGATGTCGCGCATCGTCTCGCGGTCGGGGAACTTGATGTAATGGAAGAAGCAGCGGCGCAGGAATGCGTCCGGCAATTCCTTTTCGTTGTTCGAGGTGATGACGACGATCGGACGTTCCTTCGCCTCGATCCGCGTGTGCGTTTCGTAGACGTCGAAGCTCATGCGATCGAGTTCCTGCAGCAGGTCGTTCGGAAACTCGATGTCGGCCTTGTCGATTTCGTCGATCAGAAGGACGGGCAGTTCGGGCGAGGTAAACGCCTCCCACAGCTTGCCCTTCTTGATGTAGTTCGAGATGTCATGGACCCGCTCGTCGCCGAGCTGGCCGTCGCGGAGGCGTGCCACCGCGTCATATTCGTAGAGGCCCTGCTGCGCCTTGGTCGTCGACTTGACGTTCCACTCGATCAGCGGCGCATCGAGCGCCTTGGAGATTTCATGGGCGAGCACGGTCTTGCCCGTGCCCGGTTCGCCCTTGACCAGCAGCGGACGGCGCAGCGTGACCGCGGCATTGACGGCGACCTTCAGATCGTCGGTCGCGATATACGAACTGGTGCCTTCGAAACGGGTCTGGTCTGACATCGGTTTTCCCTTGCAACTTTACGTGTGCGTTAGGGGTAAGCGCCGGACCGTGCAAGAGCGGTCCGGCACTCCGGTGCTTACGCCCGGTCGAGCGCGGCGATTTCCCGGTCGAGCTTGCGGGCTGTATGGAGGTTCAGCCAGCCCACGAAGACGAAGAAGGCGGCCGTCGCGACAAACTTGAACCAGACGCCTTCCAGCGCGGCAGCCCACCCCTGAACCTCGGCCACATTGGCCGTGACGCCGAGGTAAAAGCCGACGAGGCCGGGGACGAAGGGCGCGAGATACCATGTCGGAACTCCGCGCAGCAGGTCGCGCTGCCGGACGAGCTGGCTGCGCAAGTGGTCCTTGCAGCTTGCTTCGGGGGAACGTGCCTGCGCGCTGCCGTCGCGATGGAGCTTGCTCACCACGAAGATCGCGGCGGCAACGGTCATGGCGACGGTAGCGGAAAGCGCCCATTCTCCTTCGCCGGCGAAGAACACCGCAAGGGCGCCGAATACCACGACAACCAGTGCACCGGCGGCATATTCCAGCAGGTTTCGGCGACGGATGCTCTTTTCGAACCGAGTGCTGCGTGCCCGGCACGCGCCCGGTTCGCTGAAATTCGCGTCGGAGTTTTCACGGGTCCAGAAGTTGAACGGGGCTTGGGTCATCGGATTATCTCCTGGTGATCGGGGGGGCCGAACTGGTCGGCAAGGGCAGTCTTGAGGCGATGGATGCGGGTGGCGACTGTGCCCGAAGCGAGGCCGGTGACTTCGGAGATATCGCGGGCGCTTTCGCCTTCGAGCCACAGCAGCATGACCTGCGCATCCAGCGTCGGCAGCTGGCGGATCATCTCCTGGGCACGGGCAACCGCGTGGCCTTCCGCGGCAGCACGTTCACCGCTGCCCAGACTCGGCAATTCATCCGTTTCCTCCAGTGACACGGTAGGCCTGCGTCGGCTTTCGCGAAGGCGGTGTTCGGCAGCCACGTTGTGAGCCACGCGGTACACCCAGGTCTTGAGCGCACATTGTCCTTCGAACCGGGCGAAACTGCGGAAGAGCTCGCAGTGGATGTCCTGTTCCAGGTCGCGTGCCTTGTCGCCATCGCGCTCCATCGCGCGGGCGAGGCGGGCGATTGCCGGGGCGAATTGCGCCCCTGCCTCGCGATAGTATGCGTGTTGCTTTTCCTCGGTCATGTATCCTTAGTCCGCCCCCGCGCGTATTTCTTACACGCCCACCGAAAAAAAAGCGCCAGTTGAAGGAGCACCGATGCCGACCGAGAACCTGACCATCGCCACGCAGGCAGGGCATGAATTGACCGGCTCGCTCGAGCTTCCCACCGGCCTCGTGCGCGGTGCGGCGCTGTTTGCGCACTGCTTCACTTGCACCAAGCAGAGCAAAGCAGCGGTGGCCGTCGCCCGCGCGCTGGCGAGCGAAGGGATTGCTACGCTTCGGTTCGATTTCACCGGCCTCGGCGGTAGCGGCGGGGACTTCGGGCGCGCGGGTTTTGCGGCTGACGTTTCCGACTTGGTCGAGGCGGCAGACCAGCTTATCGAGCGCTTCGCGCGGCCGATCTTGTTAGTCGGGCACAGCCTCGGCGGGGCGGCCGTTCTGGCGGCAGCGGACGAGATCGGCTTTGACCGGATTGCCGCGATTGCGACCATCGGTGCCCCGTCCGACGTTCCCCATGTCCTGGGCAATATCGACGGCGACATCGATGCGATCCGCGAGCAGGGGGAAGGAGCGGTGCGCATCGGCGGACGCGAGTTTACTCTGGGGCGCGAATTCATCGAAAAGGTGGAGAATGTGGACCTGCTTGCCGAGGTCGCCCGGCTGCGAAAGCCGCTGCTCTTCCTCCATTCGCCCACCGATGCGGTCGTCGGGATCGAGCATGCGAGCGCGCTCTTCCAAGCCGCCAAACATCCAAAGAGCTTCGTAAGTCTGGAAGGCGCAAACCACCTATTGCTGGACGAGGAGGATGCCCGCTTTGCCGCCAGCGTCATCGCTGCCTGGGCCCATCGATACATGCCCTTGTCCGCCGATTGGCCCATGCCGGAAGAAGGGATCGTTGCCTGCACCGGCCACGGCAAGTTCGGTACCGAGGTCCACACCGTCTCGCACCAGTTCATCGCCGACGAACCCAAGAGTTATGGCGGGGACGACGGCGGGCCGACGCCTTACGACCTGCTCAATGCCGCGCTGGGCACATGCACGGCCATGACGATGAAGATGTACGCCGACCGCAAGGGCTGGCCGCTGGAAGGCGTTCGAGTTCATGTGACGCACGAACGCGATCACATGAAGACCTGTTCGCATGCGGAGGCCATGGAGGAAGGCACGCAGTTGCAGGCACTCAACCGCAGCATCACGATACGCGGAGACGATCTGAACGATGAGCAGCGTTCGAAGCTGATGGAAATCGCCGACAAGTGCCCGGTGCACCGCACGCTGGAGGGCGAGCTGCACATTCATACACGGGCTGGCGAATAGGCGGCCTAGCTGGCTAGTCCGAGCGCGGTAATCCCGAGGAAGAAAGCGAGCATCGCGAACGTTGCCGCTTTCCATACACCGCTGGCGACGGACATTCCTCGCTCCCAGGTGTGATGCCAGATCAGGCCTGTCGTGAGCAATGCCCAGGCCAGCACCACGAGCGGCGATAGGCCGAGCAAGCCCAGTCCGAGAAAAACGACCACCGGTTGCGTGATGACCTGGAGCAGGAGAGCTCCGGCAAACCAGACGATGGGAATCGGCCGGTAATGCGTGTCCGAAGCATACCAGTCGGGCAGGGCAGTGTCGGCCCGGGCGATGCGCCGGTCGCCAGCCATGATGTCGCCCTCTTCGGGCTCGTCGAAATCTTCGATGTCCTCGCCCTGAGGATCAGGCATCGATCATTTCACGGTCGAATTCGCCGGCATTGTTCTGGATGAAATTAAACCGGTGTTCCGGGTTGCGGCCCATGAGCTGGTCGACCAGTTCCTTTACCACGGCGCGCTGTTCGAATTCCTGCGGAAGGGTGATGCGGATCAGGCTGCGGCTTTCGGGATCCATGGTGGTTTCCCGAAGCTGTTGCGGGTTCATCTCGCCTAGGCCCTTGAAGCGGCCGACCTCGACCTTCTTGCCCTTGAAGACCGTCTCTTCCAGCTCCTTGCGGTGCGCGTCGTCGCGGGCGTAGCGGCTCTCCTTGCCGGACGTCAGGCGATAGAGCGGGGGCTGGGCGAGGTAGAGGTGCCCGTTCCGGACCACTTCCGGCATTTCCTGGAAGAAGAAGGTCATCAAAAGCGTCGCGATATGCGCGCCGTCCACGTCCGCGTCGGTCATGATGATGATGCGGTCGTAACGCAGGTTTTCGGGATCGCAGTCCTTGCGCGTCCCGCAACCCATGGCGAGCACGAGGTCCGCGATTTCGCTGTTCGCGCGGATCTTGTCGGCGGTGGCCGATGCAACGTTCAGGATCTTGCCGCGGATGGGCAGGATTGCCTGTGTCTTGCGGTTGCGCGCCTGCTTGGCGCTGCCGCCTGCGCTGTCGCCTTCGACGATGAACAGTTCCGTGTCACCATCGCCTTCGCCCGAACAATCGGTGAGCTTGCCCGGCAGTCGCAGCTTCTTCGCGTTGGTCGCGGTCTTGCGCTTGATCTCGCGCTCGGCCTTGCGGCGCAGGCGCTCGTCCATGCGCTCCATGACCTGTCCAAGCAGCGCCTTGCCCCGGTCCATATTGTCCGAGAGGAAGTGGTCGAAGTGGTCGCGGACCGCGTTTTCGACGTAGCGCGCGGCTTCGGGGCTGGTCAGGCGGTCCTTGGTCTGGCTCTGGAACTGCGGGTCGCGGATGAAGACGCTGAGCATGATCTCGGCCCCGTTCATCACGTCGTCCGCGCTGATGTCCTTTGCCTTCTTCACGCCGGTCAGTTCGCCGAATGCACGCAGGCCCTTGGTCAGCGCCGCGCGCAGGCCCTGTTCGTGCGTACCGCCATCGGGCGTCGGCACAGTGTTACAGTACCAGCTGAACGAACCGTCGGAGAACAGCGGCCATGCGATTGCCCATTCCACGCGGCCCTGATCGTCGGGGAAATCCTGGCTGCCCGCGAAAGGCTGGGTGGTGACGCATTCGCGCCCCCCGATCTGTTCGGCGAGATGGTCGGCCAGGCCGCCGGGGAACTTGAAGACTGCCTCTGCAGGAACGTCGTCGCTTGCCAGGCTATCCGCGCAGCGCCAGCGGATTTCCACGCCGGCGAAGAGATAGGCCTTGGAGCGCGCCAGCTTGAACAACCGTTTGGGATTGAACTTGCGGTCGCCGAAAATCTCGGTGTCGGGGATGAAGGTGACAGTGGTGCCGCGCCGATTGGGTGTGGAACCGAGTTCCTCGATCTTGCCGACCGGATGCCCCTTGGAGAATTCCTGCGCGTAAAGCTGTTTGTCGCGGGCCACCTCGACCCGCGTCAGGCTCGACAATGCGTTCACGACGGAGACGCCGACCCCGTGAAGGCCGCCGCTGGTGGCGTAGGCCTTGCCCGAGAACTTGCCGCCCGAGTGCAGCGTCGTGAGGATAACCTCGAGGGTGGACTTGCCCGGATATTTCGGATGCTCCCCAACCGGAATCCCGCGTCCGTTGTCGCTGATCGTGACCCGGTTGCCTTCGTCGAGCCGCATCTCGATGCGCGTGGCATGGCCCGCGACGGCTTCGTCCATGGCGTTGTCGAGCACTTCGGCCACGAGGTGGTGAAGGGCGCGGTCATCCGTGCCGCCGATATACATGCCCGGGCGGCGGCGCACCGGTTCGAGGCCTTCCAAGACCTCGATGGAGGATGCGTCATAGTCGCCGCTCGAAGTGGGCGTATTCTCGAAAAGATCGTCGGACATGGTGGTGGCTATATCGCGCGCGAATCCGCCCGCACAAGCGCCCCGCGTACGTTATCCGCCTGTCAGAAGCCTGTCGGTGCTGCCGATACCGTCGTGAAGCTGCCACCCTGGACCTTGCGGACTTCCATCGCCCGTTCGACCACGCCGTTGCGCCTGAAACGGAAGGGACCGTCCATGCCGTCGAAGCCGCCGTCCTGGAGCAGCACGTTGACGGGGAAGGGCTGTCCCACCTTCCACTCGCGCGCTGCGCGCAGGGTTAGCAGAACGCCGTCATAGCCCAGTGTCGCGATCCGGTAAGGCTGACCTCCGAACCGCGCCTGGTACGAGGTGACGAAATCGGGATAGCGCTTGTCCGTGACTGCCGAGAACAGGGCGCCCGACAGGGCCGGGGAGTCCAGCAACGCACTCTCACCCGCCCAGCGTTCGGTGCCCAGAAGACGGACCGATGATCCTGCCACGGCTTCCGCGCCCCGGATCGAGGGGGTGCCGCCATCAGCGATCAGCACCGTATCGAAGCCGCCCTTGGCCTTCAGGCGGCCGCCGGCGCTGACCACCGAGGTATTCGAACGCGCATATCGCTCGGTTGCGACAAGCGTTCCGCCATAGCTTGCAAGGGCGCTTTGCATGGCCGCTTCGGCCCGGCGTCCGTAGTCACTGTCGGGCGCGAGCACGGCGAAATTGCGCGCACCGATCGAGCGCGCGTATTCGACGCCCCGGTCCACCGATTGTTCGGGAATGTGGCCCATGACGAAAACGCCGGGGGCCGCGACCGAAGTGTCGTTGGAAAAGCTGATGATCGGCACGCCGGAATTGGCGACCACACCGCGGACCACGGCTGCATTGCTGCCGAGCAGCGGGCCAAGGATCAGCTTGTTTCCATCCGCCAGCGCTTGCCGCGCGGCTGCCTGTGCGCCGCGGGAGGTGTCGTAAGTCGTGATCCGGAGGTTGTCGGCATTGGTGTCGAGGATCGCCATCGTCGTTGCGTTGGCGATGGACTGGCCGACCTCTCCGTTCTCTCCCGACAGCGGCACCAGCAATGCGACGCGGTGGCGTTTGGAATCTTGGGGCAGGGCAGTCGCGCTCGGCTCGGGCGTCGGCGTGTGGGTGGTCGGCTGGCCGCTTTTGGGAATGATCGAGCAGCCTCCGAGCAGCACGGCACCCGTCGCCATGATGAGGTTTCGCCGGTTAATAAATGCCAATGCCATGCTTGCCGCGTCCCTTGTCGGTGTTCATGAAGGGGTGTGAGCGATCCCGCCCCCCAGACTTCCGACCAGAGCCTTACACCGGGGCTCTACCTTGTTGCCACCCCCATCGGGAATTTGGGCGACATCACCGTGCGGGCCGTGGACATACTGTCACGCTGCGACGGCGTCGCCTGCGAGGACACCCGCGTCACCGGCAAGCTGTTGAAGCACCTCGGTATCTCGAAGCCGCTGTGGCGCTACGACGACCATAGCGAACACCGCGACCGCTCGCGCCTGCTGGACTCGATGCGCAGTCGCGCCGTGGCACTCGTCAGTGATGCCGGAACGCCGATGGTGAGCGATCCGGGCTACAGGCTAGTCAACGATTGCCGCGAGCAAGGTATTCCCGTGACCAGCATCCCGGGTCCATGTGCAGCCGTGGTGGGATTGACGCTGTCAGGCCTGCCCAACGACAGGTTCCTGTTCGCCGGTTTCCTACCTACGAAGGATAAGGCACGCCGCGAGATGCTGGCCGAAATGGCAGCCATCGATGCAACGCTGATCCTCTACGAAACCGCGCCGCGCCTGCTCAAGTCGCTCGCCGCGATCGAGGATATGATGCCGAAGCGCGAAATCGCCGTCGCGCGCGAGTTGACCAAGCTCCACGAGGAGTGCCGTCGCGGCTTCTCCGCCGGACTGATGGCCTATTACGACGCCAATCCCCCCAAGGGCGAGATCGTCCTGCTGATCGGACCCCCGGAAGCGCAGCAAGCCAATGAAGCAGATGCCGACGACATGCTGATCGAGGCGCTGGCCACGATGAAGCCCTCTCAAGCGGCAGGTCATGTGGCAAAGGCGACGGGGCTCGACCGCAAGGCGCTTTACGCAAGGGCGATGGACCTCAAGCCGGGATGAAACGGCAGATTGCCGAGAAAAGCGGTCGCGATGCAGAGACGAGGGCGGGCCTGTGGCTGAGGGCTAAGGGCTGGCGCATCCTCGACACGCGCGTGAAGACGCCTGCCGGCGAAATCGACTTGGTGGCGAAACGCGGCGCGACGATTGCCTTCGTCGAAGTGAAATGGCGTGCGCGCCGCGATGACCTCGACCTCGCCATCGACGAACGGCGCCTTGCCCGTGTTGCGGCGGCAGTCGAAGCGGTCGCCCATCGCTATGCCACGCAAGGTGAGGATATCCGCATCGACGTCATCCTCCTTGCGCCCGGCGCATTCCCTCGCCACATCGCCAATGCCTGGCAACCCTGAAGGATAATCCATGCCCTTACGCGTAGCCGTCCAGATGGACCCACTCGAAAGCATCAATATCGCGGGCGACAGCAGCTTTGCCCTGATGCTGGCTGCGCAGGAGCGCGGACACGAGGTCTGGCATTACGACGTCACTACGCTGGCTTATGAAAGCGACGGCACGCCTGCGGGGCGCATCACGGCCCATGCCGCGCCGGTGACGGTCCAGCGCGTGGCTGGCGACCATTTCAAGGCAGGTGAACGGCGCCGTATCGACCTTGCGCGGGACATCGACGTGGTACTGATGCGGCAGGATCCGCCGTTCCACCTTGGCTATATCAGCTCGGCCCTGCTGCTCGACCGGCTTAAAGGCACGACGCTGGTCGTCAACGACCCGCGCGAAGTCGTGAACGCGCCCGAAAAGATGTTCGTGCTCGATTACGCCCGCTTCATGCCGCCGACGCTGGTTGCGCGAAAGCTGGAGGACATTCGCGAGTTCCAGAAGAAGCACGGCTCGGTCGTAGTTAAGCCGCTGCATGGCAATGGCGGAAAGGCGATCTTCCGGATCGATGCGGATGGCACCAACCTTTCCGCTCTGAGCGAGGTGTTCAACCAGACCTGGCCCGAACCGCATATGGTCCAGCCCTTCCTTCCCGAGGTGGCCGAAGGCGACAAGCGTATCGTCCTAATCGACGGAGAATTCACAGGCGCAATCAATCGCTTCCCTGGCGAAGGTGAGTTCCGTTCGAACCTTGCGCAGGGCGGTTATGCCGAAGCGACGACATTGACCGAGCGCGAGGAAGAGATTTGCGCGGCCATGGGCCCCGAACTCAAGCGGCGCGGGCTCGTGTTCGTCGGCATCGACGTCATCGGCGGCAGGTACCTGACCGAAATCAACGTCACCTCGCCCACGGGGATCGTGGCCATCGACAAGTTCAACGGCACCGATACGCCGGCCCTCATATGGGACGCGATCGAGCGCCGCCACGCGGCAATGTAATCAGTCGCGGTCGCGCGGATGGGCGTTGCGATAGGTGTCGAGCAGGCTGGCCGCATCGACTTTCGTATAGATTTGCGTTGACCCCAAGCTCGCATGGCCGAGCAATTCCTGCAGGCTGCGTAAATCCGCACCTGCGCCAAGCAGATGGGTGGCAAAACTGTGCCGCAAGGCGTGGGGCGTGGCCGTGTCGGGCAAGCCGAGCGCGCGGCGGGCCCGCGCAGTCGCTTTCTGGACCACTCCTTGCGATAGCGGACCGCCCTTCGCGCCGCGGAAGACCGGATCTTCGCGCCGGGTCGGCCACGGATTAAGGTGGCAATATTCCTCCACCGCCTCGCGCACGATCGGCAGGATCGGCACCACGCGTTGTTTCGAGCCCTTGCCGGTTACGGTCAGGCGCTCTCCGAGCGGCAGGTCTACCCCGGTCAGGGAAAGCGCCTCCGAAATGCGCAAGCCCGCTCCGTAAAGTAGTAGCAAGACCGCCCGGTCGCGTGCGCCGATCCATTCTTCAGCAGCCAGCGCATCAACGGTTTCGGCCAACCCTTGCGCGTCATCGGGCGACACCGGGCGGGGCAGGCCCTTCTTCAAGCGCGGCCCGCGAAGTCGCGGGGGCTGCGTGACGTCATGCCCGGCTTGTGCCTTGGCAAAGGCGATGAAGCCCTTCAGCGCGGACAGCTCCCGCGCCGCCGATGCGTTCGCCAGCCCGTCGCTGCGCCGCGACGCTAGGTGTGCCCTGACTTCCTGCGCCGACAAGGCCGCCACATCCTCGAAAGTTTCGAGGTTCAGGTGCACCATCAGTCTCCGGGCGGCAGCTGTATAGGCACGAACCGTGTGTGCCGAGCGTCGCTGGGCGAGGGAAAGGTGGCTCTGCCACGCCTCGAGGCATTCGGGGCTGCTCACCCCTCGACCAGTTCCGCAGGAACAAGCTCGCCGAGCAGGGCATCGAGCAGCGGCATTCCGGCCTCGGTGACGCCAATCCGCTCGTCCTCCGACCATGCGAGGCCTAGGCCGCGATAGAGCGCCAGCTTGGCGTCATCGACGAGCTCTTCCTTCGCGACGTCGAAGCGGCGGGACATTTCGGCAAGGTCGACGCCTTCGTTGAGGCGCAAACCCATCATCAGGGCTTCGGAGGCCTGTTCTCGCAAGGTCAGTGTGCGCGCTTCTACGATGCCGTCACCCTGCGCCTCCGCCGCGGCGAGGTAATTTTCCGGTTTCTTGTGCCGCGTAGTCGCTACACCGCCACGCCTTCCGTGCGCACCGGGACCGATCCCGCAATAGTCCTGGTATCGCCAATATGTGAGGTTGTGCCGGCTTTCCTGGCCCGGCCGTGCGTGATTGCTTATCTCGTATGCCGGAAGGCCAGCAGCAGTAGTCATCTCGCGGGTCAGGGCGAACAGGTCGGCTGCGGGGTCGTCTTCCAGCGGCGTGAACATGCCCCGCCGCACGTCGGTGGCGAAGCGCGTCGTGGGCTCGATCGTCAGCTGGTAGAGCGAGAGATGGTCGGTCCCGAGTGCCAGCGCCTGCGCCAGTTCTTGTTCCCAGTCACCCATCGACTGGCCGGGCCGGGCATAGATGAGATCGATAGAAACCCGCTGGAAATGGCTCTGCGCAGTCTCCAGCGCGTCGAGCGCTTCCTGCGCGCCGTGCAGCCTGCCCAGAAAACGGAGCGTTTCGTCGCGCAATGACTGAACGCCCAGCGATACGCGGTTCACTCCGGCGCTCGCCAAAGAGGCGAAATTCGCCGCTTCGACGGACGACGGATTGCCTTCCAGCGTGATCTCGATCCCGTCCTCAAAGCCCCACAAATGCTCCGCTTCCTCGAGCAGGCGTCCCACCAGTGCAGGAGGCATCAGGGATGGAGTTCCCCCGCCAAAAAAGATACTTGCGAGCCGTTCCTGCGATCCGACCTCACCTCCTTCGCGGCACATGTCGGCGAGCAGTGCCGCTTCCCACGCGGCCATGTCTGTCCGTTCGCGCACATGGCTGTTGAAGTCGCAATAGGGGCACTTTGCGAGGCAGAAGGGCCAGTGGATGTAGAGGGCTTTGGCCAAGTTTGCCTTCATTGATCTTTAAGGTGCGCGCTGTTTAATCGCGGGCAATGGACGGGTCGAAACTTCTTGCTGCCGTACTGGCATCTCTCGGAATGCTCTGTGCCACGGGTGCGAGCGTTGCTGCAAGCGCGCGCAGTGCCTCGGGACTGCCCCAAGCGCGATATGACAACCGGATGAGCGACCGCCAGGCGTCGCACATCCTTGCGCTCCACAACCGCGAGCGCGAGGCTCTGGGTCTGCCGAAGCTCAAATGGAACCGCGCGCTGGAACGCGAGGCCAAGCATTGGGGGCACGAGCTTGCCAGGATGGGCAGGCTCCAGCACGCCGACAATGCCGTGCGTAACGGCACGGGCGAGAACCTGTGGATGGGTACTGCCGGACAATGGCCGGTCGAAACCATGGTCAACATGTTCATCGACGAAAAGCGCCACTACCGGCACGGCAACTTCCCCGAAATCTCGCGCACCGGCAAATGGGCGGACGTTGCCCACTACACGCAGGTTATCTGGCGTGACACGCAGGAAGTCGGTTGTTCGGTCGTGAACGACCACGGATGGGACGTGCTGGTGTGCCGGTACTGGCCCGCTGGCAATGTCTGGGGCCGTAAAGCCTACTAGGCGTATTGTTCGGCGACGAGCTTGGCAAAGGCATCGGCGCGGTGGCTGATGCGGTGCTTCTCTTCCGGATCGATCTCCGCGAAAGTCTGCTCCATGCCCTGCGGCACGAACACGGGGTCGTAGCCGAAGCCCAACGTGCCGCGCGGAGGCCAAGTGAAGGTGCCTGGCGCAGTGCCTTCGTAAACCGCCATCTCGCCATCGGGCCATGCGATCGCCAGCACGCAGTGAAATGCGCAGGAACGGTCCACACCGTTGCCCTTCTGCTGGAGCATCCCTTCGACCTTGCCCATCGCCATGTACCAGTCGCGGCCCGGATCGCCTTCAAACCACTGCCGTTCGGCCCAGTCGGCGGTGTAGACACCAGGGCGGCCGTCCAGAGCCTCGACTGACAACCCGCTATCGTCGGCAAGCGCAGGAAGGCCCGAAGCCTCTGCTGCAGCACGCGCCTTCAACAAGGCGTTCTGGACGAAGGTCGTGCCGGTTTCGGCCGGTTCGGGCAGGCCCAGCGATCCCGCCGAGATGCACTTCACGCCATAGGGCGCGAGAAGGGAGGAAATCTCCTTCAGCTTGCCCGCATTATGCGTGGCAATCACGAGGCTTCCTGAACCGAGCCGGCGGGTCACTTGCGGGTCGCCTCGTCCTGGGCACGAAAGACTTGGGCGCAGCCCATCTGGGCCAAGCGCAGAAGGCGCAGGAACGCTTCCTCATCATACGGTGCACCTTCGGCAGTCGCTTGTGCCTCGGCGATTTTGCCGCCTTCGATCAGCACGAAGTTCGCATCGGCATCGGCCGAACTGTCTTCGGGGTAATCGAGGTCGAGCACCGGCGTGCCGTTGTAGATGCCGCAGGAAATCGCGGCGACCTTGGCGCTGATCGGGTCCTCGACGATGTCGCCGCTTTTCATCAGGCCGTCCACGGCCAGGCGCAGCGCAACCCATGCACCGGAAATCGACGCCGTGCGCGTGCCGCCATCGGCCTGGATTACGTCGCAATCGAGCGTGATCTGGCGTTCACCGAGCTTTCGCAGGTCCACGACAGCGCGCAAACTGCGCCCGATAAGACGCTGGATTTCCTGCGTTCTTCCGCTCTGCTTGCCCTTGGCCGCCTCACGCTGGCCGCGAGTGTGGGTAGCACGCGGGAGCATCGAGTATTCGCCCGTGACCCAGCCTTCGCCCTTGCCACGCATCCAAGGCGGCACGTTGCGTTCCACGCTGGCGGTGCACAGCACCTTCGTTTCACCGAAACTGATGAGGCAACTGCCTTCTGCGTGCTTGGTGTAGCCGGTTTCGATGGTGATGGCGCGCATCTCGTCGGGCGCGCGTCCGGAAGGTCGCATCTGTGTCTCCAATGCAGTCGAATCTCGTGCACGGCTTTGGCGCAAGCCCCTTGAGGCCGCAAGGGGAGCGGCTAGATAGGGGGGTATGAACGGCCCTCCGCTCACCGACCTGTCCGACCGCGCCCGCGAAATCTTCCGCCTCGTGGTCGAAGGCTATCTCGACACCGGCACGCCGGTCGGGTCGAAGGCGCTTGCGGGCGAGGGCGGGGTGAACCTTTCTCCGGCCTCGATCCGCTCGGTGCTGGCGGAGCTCGAACATCGCGGCCTGCTCGCGGCCCCGCACACCAGCGCGGGACGGATGCCGACCGAAAGCGGCCTGCGCCTGTTCGTGGACGCGATGATGCAGGTGGCCGAGCCGACACGGGAAGAACGTGCCGCGATCGAGCAGCGCCTTGGCGAACCCGGCCCGATCGAACGCGCGCTGGAGGAAACCAGCGCTCTCCTGTCCGATCTTTCCGGGGCAGCAGGCATGGTCATGGTCCCCCGCCGCGAACCGCGCCTGTCGCAAATATCGCTCACACCGCTCAATGCGAACCGCGTGCTGGCTGTGCTGGTGGGCGAGGACGGGCATGTGGAGAACCGTATTCTCGCGGTGCCGTCCGGCGCGCTCGGCGTTTCGCTGGAGCAAGCGAGCAATTACCTAACTGCCCGCAGCGCAGGCCGCACGCTGGCCGAGGCAGCACGAATGGTGGAGCAGGAGATCGCGAGCGGCCACAGCGCGCTCGACGAGGCGAGCCGCGATCTCGTTGCGCGCGGACTTGCCACCTGGACACAGGACACCGCCGACAGGCCCGTCCTGATTGTGCGGGGACAGGCGAACCTGCTCGACGAGACTGCCCTGTCCGACATCGAGCGGGTGCGCTCGCTCCTCGACGACCTCGAAAACAAGCAATCGGTGGCGGCCCTGCTGGAAAATGCGCGCGAAGCCGAAGCCTTGCGAATTTTCATCGGCAGCGAGAACCGCCTGTTCTCGCTTTCCGGTTCCTCCGTTATCGCCGCGCCCTACCGCGACCGCGACGGAAAGGTGGTCGGCGTGCTGGGCGTGATCGGCCCGACTCGGTTGAATTACGCGCGCGTCGTCCCCATGGTGGATTTCACGGCCCGATCATTGGGCAAGAGAATTGGCTGACAGGGTTATTCAGTGAGCAACGGAAACAACAACGAACCGCAAGACAGTGCGGTCGACGAAGAAGTGGCGCGCGAGATGGAAGGCGTGCCGGAACACCTGCGCGACAATGGCGAGGACGATGAAGACGGAGCGGACTCGCTCGAAGATGCGCTCGCCAGCCTGCGCAGTGACCTGGAAGCTGCCAAGCAGGACGCGCTGTATGCCCGCGCCGAAACGCAGAACGTTCGCCGCCGCATGGAAAAGGACATCCAGGACGCACGCAACTATGCCGCGACCGGTTTCGCCCGCGATATCCTGAGCGTGGCAGACAATCTCGGGCGTGCACTCGATGCCATTCCGGCGGAACAGCGCGAGGACGAGAAGCTCAAAGGCTTCATCGCCGGTATCGAGGCGACCCGCCGCGAGCTGGACAAGGTGTTCACGCAGAACGGCATCACCCGCGTCGCTGCGATGGGCATGCCGCTCGACCCGAACGAGCACCAGGCGATGATGGAAATCCCGACCGACGAGGTCGAGCCGGGCACCATCGTCCAGGAAATGCAGGCAGGTTACAAGATCAAGGATCGCCTGCTGCGCCCGGCCATGGTCGGCGTCGCCAAGAAGCCCGACTGATTTTGCCTGACGAGGGGTTGAACATGAGGACCGCTCTCAAATCGATGGCGGTCCTTGCCGCCCTGTATGCATCTCCCGCACTGGCCGACGACGCGGCGGTACTGGCGCTGGCCGACAGCTGGCACAAGCAGCGCCTTGCCGATTTCGGGCAGGTCGTGGAGGCCGACGGTTCTACCTCGCAAGGCGCGCAGCTCTGGTCGGTCACGCCGGAAGCCAACATGGCCCGTGCCGATTATGCCGAGGAGATGCTTGCCCGCCTGGACGCGATCGAGGTGGCGACCTTGTCGGCACAGGGGCGGATCGATGCGGCGGTTTTCCGTCACCTGCTCGAAACCGAAATCGGCGATGCCCGCTTCCGCGAGTGGGAAATGCCCTTCGACAGCGACAACAACTTCTGGAGCTATCTGGCCCAGCGCTTCCCGCTGCAAAGCGAGGAGGAATACCGGCGCTATATCGAGCGCATGCGCGATATCCCGCGCTATTTCGCCGAACAGAAAGCCAATGCCCGCGCGGGGCTGGCGCGCGGGTTCAGCGTGCCGCGCGTGACGCTTGAAGGTCGCGATCGCAGCCTTGCCGCCTATGTCGTCGACGACCCGGAAAAGAGCCCTTTCTGGGGTGCGTTTGCGATCATGTCGCCGCTCACGGTTTCGTCGTTCGAGCAAGGCGGGCTGCGGCAGGAAGCGCGAGAGGTCATCGAGCAGGTGGTCACACCCGCCTACCGCGACTTCCTCGAATTCTATCGCGAAGAATATCTGCCGCAAACGCGCACTAGCCTCGGGGCGCGCGAGATGCCCGAAGGACAGGCCTATTACGCGCAGCAGATTAAGGAATACACGACGCTGGACCTGACTGCCGAAGAGATCCACCGGATCGGCTTGTCGGAAGTCGCCCGGATCACTGCGGAAATGGAGAAGGCGAAGGCGGAGGCCGGCTTTACCGGCACGCTGCCCGAATTCGTGCAATTCCTCCGCACCGATCCGCAATTCGTCGCGGGGTCGGCAGATGAGCTGATGGGCGTTGCGGCCTATGCGGCAAAACGCGTGGACGACCGCCTGGACGAATATTTCGGTTTCCTGCCGCGCTACCGGAACGGCCTGCGACCCGTCGATCCTGCCATCGCGCCGTTCTATACCGCAGGTCGCGGTGGGCTCGACTACTGCCAGATCAATACCTACGACCTGCCTTCGCGGCCGGTCTACAATATCCCGGCCCTCACGCTGCACGAATGCGCGCCCGGCCATTCGTTCCAGGCCGCCATCGCACTCGAACGCGAAGAAGCGCCTCCCTTCCGCCGACAGGTCTATTTCTCGGGCTTCGGCGAGGGCTGGGGTCTTTACACCGAATATCTCGGCAACGAGATGGGCATCTACCGCACGCCCTACGAACGGTTCGGCCAGCTGAGCTACGAGATGTGGCGCGCGGTGCGCCTCGTCATCGACACCGGCATCCACCACTATGGCTGGACCCGCGACCAGGCGATGGAATATCTGGCCTCGCGCACCGCGCTTTCTCAGCATGAGGTCGGGACCGAGGTCGATCGCTACATTAGTTGGCCGGGCCAGGCGCTGGCCTACAAGCTCGGTGAAATGACCATCCGCCGCGTGCGCGCGAAAGCCGAAAGCGAGCTTGGGTCCGCATTCGACATCCGCAAGTTCCACGATGTGGTGCTTTCGCTCGGTTCCGTCCCGCTTCCGGTGCTGGAAGAGCGGATCGACGCATTCATCGCCGATGGCGGGCAGGGGCTGCCCGGCGTGAACTACGACTGAGGCTGTCTCAGCGGCAGCGGGTCATGTCGTTGAGATAAGGTTCCAGCGCATGGCGGCGGTCGTCGGCCCACAGGCCCATCGGCCGGTCGTTCTGTAGCGGACTGGTCGAATAGGCCGTCGCGCGCTTCAGGAAGGCGCGACCGTCGGCCGGGCAGAAGCCTTGTGCATGAGCCAGATTGAGGAAATCGGTGACCGAGCGGTAACGGGCTTCCCGTGCCTGCTCCTCGGCCCGCTCTTCGGCGGCGCGTTCACGGCGACGTTCCTCGCTGCGTTCCGAGGTCCGGCGCAGGTTGTCTTCGCTCTCGGCGCGGGCGACCTCCTGCTTGTAGGCCTTGGAATCGCGCGCAAGATAGGCGGAAAGAGGCGGGCTGGGCTCACCCGTGTGCGCAGAAGCATTGCGCTGGATTTTCTCGACACCCGTTTCCGGATCCAGCCCCGCTCCAAGAGCTGCGGCACCGATGGCTGCAACCGCTTCGGGCAAGGGAACGCCCTTGTCGAAGGTTGGCACGATCGCGGCAGGTTCTGCGAGCAACAGTGTGACGAGCATGGTCGCGTCAAATCTGTCCTCGACCACGTCCCTGAGGCCGCAGGGGTAAAGGATCGTCACGCCGTCGCTGATCGCGATCTGGCGCTGGTTTTCGCCGCAGGTGAGCGCCTGCACCTCGATGTTCGGCTGCGCACGGCGGGCTTCGGCGAAGGCTTGTTCCACGAGGACTGCGGCATCCGGTCCGTCCTGGGCAGGGGCAGTGAGGGGCTGCAGTCCTAGTGTGCAGACTGCTGCGACCGAAAACAGGTACCGTTTGTCCAAGAATGCCTCCCACCTTGCCGGACCCGGGCACTCTTGCGCCTGTGACCTTGCACCCCAATGAACGCGCGGCTCTTCTCGGGCGTCAGAGCGCGTAAATGACAAGGTACCGCGCCACCAGCAACAGGAGCAGTATCAGGCTCCAGCGAGGTGAGCGTACGAAAATCACCGCCGCCATCAGCCCGACCAGTACCAGCGTCATGCCAGCGGCGAGCGGCGTCAGCAGGCCGTCGCGGATGCTCTCGATAGAAAGCAGGTAAAGCCATTGCACCCCGACCAGGGCGATCAGGATGACCATGACGACCCCTTTCACCCTCTGGTAGTGGGTATCGAGATCAGCAAAGCGGTCGGGTTCGCTCGGAAAGACCAGGCGTGCGGCAAGATAATAGGACGAGGCGAACATCATCACCGCAAGGAGCGACAATGCACTGACCGTCATGAGGTCGCGTACGCGCCATGCGAAGATCCAGAAGCTCAGCAGGTCCAGCATGACGAAGACCGCAAGGGCCGGGGTCAGCCATCCGATCTTGAAGCTCTGCCCGCCGGCGTCGCTGGCGAACTTGAGCTCCAGAGCGCGGCCCATTCCGGCCAGCAACTCGATCAGCGAAAGGCCCAGCAACAAGGCGTAGAGCAGAAAGACGAATTCGAACTCGGTCATGCGCCTGCCCCGGGAAAATTCACGAGCATTTCGTAAGGCGCCGCATCGCCAACTCCGGCGACCTTGATCCCATTCCGCAGCCAGAAAGCGTGCTTCACGATTTCGGCCTGCTGTTCGATTCCATAGCGTTCCAGCTTCCACCCCGGCTTGAGGCTGTAGTCATAGCGGGCCCAAGGCATCCGCCGGGTGACGAGATACCACTGGCCGAGTGTCTGCACCTGCCAGACATGCACCATCTCGTGGATGAAGAGCCCCTGGCGCAGCACGTTGGCCTGCGAGAAATCGTCGCAGTAATTTTCTGAGTGCGGATGGAAATGTAGGTGCCCCCGCGGCGCCATGGTGACGCGGCGGGGCTGGAAGGGAAACCACTTGCGCCGGCGCACGGTCACGCGGGCATAGTCTATGGCATCCCCGAACACGCTGCGGGCAAGCGCGACTTCGCCCGGGGTGAGCGCCCGCTGCCCGCCGATCTCGCAAGTTGCGGGAGCGGCGGTGTGGCTTTCAACCCCGAGCGTGTCGCGCAAGTCGTTCAGCGATCGTCCCCGGCTTCCTGGATCGGAACGTTGAAGGTCGCGGCCTTGCCGCCTGCCACGGTCAGGGTCATCGCGGTTTCGCTGCCAGCGACGAGATCGGGCGAAAGGTCGAACACCATGACGTGCAGGCCGCCGGGTTCGAACTTGAGCGTTTCGCCAGGCTGCACGGCCTGCGGTCCCGTCTCGCTCATTTCCATCTTGCCGTCCCATTCCATCGTGCCGTGCACTTCGGTCTTGCCGGCACCGGCGACTTCGGCCTTGCGCACGGCCACGCCGCGCTCGCCACTGTTCTTCAGGTCGAAATAGATCGCGGCCGGATTGCCGGCGACAGCAGGCAGGACCATGCGCGCATTGGCGATTTCGAGGCCGGCGGCATCATCGGTTGCGGCGGGCGCTTCGGTCTCTGCACCACCGCAGGCGGCGAGGCCCAGGCTGGTCCCGGCGAGCATCATGGCGGCGAAAACGGGTTTCATCATCGGTAATTTTCCCTCCTGTCTGAGACCGAAAAAACTAGCGGGCGACCTCCCTTGTGCCAAGCGAAACCGCACCTATATCGCCTGAGTAACACACCACCCGAACGAGCCGCCGACCGGTTCCGCCCTTCGTGGGGATCCAATCGCGCGGTGTCCAACAATGTGAAACTTATGGGGAAACCATGGCTAAAGTAATCGGTATCGACCTCGGCACCACCAACAGCTGCGTTGCCGTGATGGACGGCGGAAAGCCCAAGGTCATCGAGAATTCCGAAGGCGCGCGTACCACGCCCTCGATCGTCGCCTTCACCAAGGATGGCGAGCGCCTGATCGGCCAGCCTGCCAAGCGCCAGGCGGTCACCAATCCCGACAACACGGTTTTCGCGGTCAAGCGCCTGATCGGCCGCCGCTTCGACGACCCGGTGACCAAGAAGGACACCGAGCTGGTCCCCTATGACATCGTCAAGGGCAAGAACGGCGACGCATGGGTCAAGGCCGGCGGCGAAGATTACAGCCCCTCGCAGATCTCGGCGTTCATCCTCCAAAAGATGAAGGAAACCGCCGAAAGCTATCTCGGCGAAACCGTGACGCAGGCGGTTATCACCGTTCCCGCATACTTCAACGACGCGCAGCGCCAGGCGACCAAGGACGCCGGCCAGATCGCGGGTCTCGAAGTGCTGCGCATCATCAACGAGCCGACCGCGGCCGCGCTGGCCTATGGCCTCGAGAAGGACGATGGCAAGACGATTGCCGTCTACGACCTTGGCGGCGGCACCTTCGACGTCTCGATCCTCGAGATCGGTGACGGCGTGTTCGAAGTGAAGTCGACCAATGGCGACACCTTCCTCGGCGGCGAAGACTTCGACAGCGCGATCGTCGAATGGCTGGCCGACCAGTTCAAGAAGAAGGAAAACATGGACCTGAAGAGCGACAAGCTCGCTCTGCAGCGCCTCAAGGAAGCGGCGGAAAAGGCCAAGATCGAGCTGAGCTCGGCCCAGACCACCGAAGTCAACCTGCCCTTCATCACCGCGCGCATGGAAGGTGGCTCGTCGACCCCGCTGCACCTGGTGGAAACGATCAGCCGTTCGGACCTCGAAAAGATGGTCGGCGACCTTATCCAGCGCACGCTCGAACCGTGCAAGAAGGCGCTGGCCGATGCCGGCGTCACCAAGGACGAGATCGACGAAGTCATCATGGTCGGCGGCATGACCCGCATGCCCAAGGTGCGCGAAGTGGTCGAAGGCTTCTTCGGTTCCAAGCCGCACACCGGCGTGAACCCCGATGAAGTCGTGGCCATGGGTGCCGCCATCCAGGCCGGCGTCCTTCAGGGCGACGTCAAGGACGTGCTGCTGCTCGACGTGACCCCGCTGTCGCTCGGTATCGAGACGCTGGGCGGCGTGTTCACCCGCATGATCGATCGCAACACGACGATCCCGACCAAGAAGACGCAAACCTACTCCACCGCTGAAGACAACCAGCAGGCCGTGACGATCCGCGTGTTCCAGGGCGAGCGTGAAATGGCCGCGGACAACAAGCTGCTCGGCCAGTTCGACCTGGTCGGCATCCCGCCCGCACCGCGCGGCGTGCCGCAAGTCGAGGTCACTTTCGACATCGACGCCAACGGCATCGTCAACGTGTCGGCCAAGGACAAGGGCACCGGCAAGGAACAGCAAATCCGCATCCAGGCCTCCGGTGGTCTCACCGATGCCGACATCGAGCAGATGGTGCAGGACGCGGAAAAGTTTGCCGACGAGGACAAGAAGCGCCGCGAAGGTGCCGAGGCCCGCAACCAGGCCGACAGCCTCGTCCACGCGACCGAAAAGCAGCTCGAAGAGCATGGCGACAAGATCGACGCTTCGCTGAAGAGCGAAGTCGAAGAAAAGGTCGCAGCGCTGAAGACCGCGCTCGAAGGCGATGATGCAGCAGACATCAATGCCAAGGCGCAGGAGCTTTCGCAGTCGGCCATGAAGATGGGTCAGTCGATTTACGAGCAGGAGCAGGCCAAGGCTTCTTCCGAAGCTCCGGCCGGCGACGGCGGCGATGCAGGCAGCGACGAAGAAGTCGTCGATGCAGAATTCTCCGAAGTCGACGAAGACGCGAAGAACTGAGACTGTTGATGAAAACCTCGTCGCCGCCGGTGCCTTTTGGTCCCGGTGGCGGCTAGGCATTTGAACCATGTCAGCGACCGATATCGACTATTACGAGCAGCTCGGGGTGAGCCGCGATGCCGACGGGGCGACGATCAAGTCCGCCTATCGCAAGCTCGCGATGAAATACCATCCCGACCGTAACCAAGGCTGCAAGGAGAACGAGGCCAAATTCAAGGCCGTCTCCGAGGCCTATGACTGCCTGAAGGACCCGCAGAAGCGCGCGGCCTACGACCGCTTCGGCCATGCCGCCTTCACGCAAGGCATGAACGGCGGTGGCGGCGGCCATCCGGGGGCCGATTTCGGCGACATCGGCGATATCTTCGAGACCATTTTCGGCAGCGCCTTCGGTGGCGGTGGTCGTGCCCAGGCACGCCGCGGCGCCGACCTGCGCTACGACATGGAAGTTACGCTGGAAGAAGCCTTCCACGGCAAGTCTTCCGAAATCGAGATCGAAGTCAGCCAGACCTGCGACACCTGCCAGGGTTCGGGCGCTACGCCGGGAACGCAGAAGCGCACCTGCAATCTGTGCGCCGGGCAAGGCAAGGTCCGCGCAAAGCAGGGCTTCTTTGTCGTCGAACGGCCCTGTCCGAACTGTCACGGTGCCGGCGAGATCATCACCAGCCCCTGCCGCGATTGCCGCGGGGAAGGGCAGGTCGACCGCCCGCAGAAACTGCAGATCGACATTCCGCCCGGCGTCGATACCGGCACGCGTATCCGTCTGTCAGGCAAGGGCGAAGCCGGTCCGCGCGGTGCGGCACCCGGCGACCTCTACATCTTCGTCCATGTGAAGCAGCACCCGATCTTCGTGCGCGAGGGCACCACGCTGGCGACCCGCGTGCCGATCAGCTTCACCAAGGCAGCCCTTGGCGGTTCGATCGAGATCCCCGGCCTCGACGGCGAGGAACTCACGCTGGAAATCCCGGCGGGCATCCAGTCGGGCAAGCAACTGCGCCAGCGCGGTGCAGGCATGCCGGTCCTCCAGGGACGCGGGCGCGGCGACATGGTCGTGGAGATCGCGGTAGAGACGCCGACGAAGCTGACCAAGGAACAGCGCGCGCTGCTCGAACAGTTCCGCGAACTGGAAACCGGCGACGAATGCCCCGAAAGCCGCAGCTTCTTCGACAAGCTCAAGGACGCTTTCGGCGGTTGATCCGCGCAGGCTCGACAGGTTGATTGCTCCCCTCTAGCGTCGCTGCGAAAGGGGAGACTTCATGAACAGCAAAGCCATCATTCTGGCAGGGGCAGCCGTGCTGCTTGCCTCGCCCGTCCATGCCCAGCGCGATTTCAGCCAGGTGGAAATCAAGGCGCAGGAACTCGCGCCCGGCATCGCAGTGTTGTTCGGCGCAGGCGGCAATATCGGGGTCAGCCATGGCGAGGACGGCACGATCCTGATCGACGACCAGTTCGCCCCACTCAGCGAGAAGATCGAAGCGGCAGTCGCCGGGCTCGGTGCCTCGCCCACGGCCTTCGTTATCAACACCCACTGGCATTTCGACCACACCGGCGGGAACGAGAATTTCGGCGAGAAGGGCGCGCTGATTTTCGCGCATCATAACGTGCGCGCGCGCATGATTGAGGGAAGCTCCGGCCGGTTCGAAGTGCCGCCCGCGCCCGCCGCGGCGCTACCCGTCGTGACGTACGAACAGGGTGTCCGCATGCACCGCAACGGCGACACGATCGACGTGATGTTCGTCGGCGGCGGCCACACAGATGGCGACAGCATCGTGTTCTGGAAGGAAGACAACATCGTCCACATGGGCGATCTCTATTTCAACAGCCCGGGCTATCCCTTCATCGACCTGGAATCGGGCGGCAGTGTGCTCCATGCCATGACCTCGCTCGACACGGTCATTCGGGCGATCGACGACAAGACGCAGGTCATTCCGGGCCACGGCCCGATGAGCGACAAAGCGGGCCTCGTCGCCTATCGCGGGATGATCGGCGAAGCGGTCGGGCTGGTTCGTGAGTTGAAGGATGGCGGTGCCAGCGTCGAAGAAGCGGTCGCCGCAAAGCCGCTTGCCAGTTTTAACCGGGGCGAGGGTTTCATCGGCCCCGATGCCTTCGTGACCGCGATCTACCAGAGCCTCGAGGCGGAATAGGTCAGACCACCCGTTCCAGCACCTCGGCGCGAACTTCGTCGAGCAGGCTGCGTGCACAGCGCCCGGAGGCATATTCCTCGTCCAGGATGGCGAGGAACGCCTTGCGCTTGAAGGCGCGCAGTAACGGCTCATCATGCTCGTGCTCCATGGTGGAGCAGACGAGGTCGATCATCCGTTCCGCTCCGTGGAGGCGTCCCCACAGGTAATCGTTCTCGCGATAGGAACGGCTGAAGAACGCACCGAAATTGTAGAATTCGATGCCGCGCAGGGTGGCGGAGGTACCACCGTCACGGATGCTGCGCGCATCGTCGGGGCTGATGCGGTCGACCTTGACCGGATCGAATTCGGTCAGCCCTTCGTTGCGCAGCAGCGGCAAGGTGGCGACGTCGTAGAACGGGAAGCCGAGATAGGCGAACAGCATCCGCCGCTTGAGGTTTGCCGGCATCAGCTCGAGCGCATCGGCCAGCATGACCTCTGCCTCGTCGTCCGTTTCGATGAGGTGGCGCTTGGCATCCAGCGTGTCGAGCAACCGCCCCGGATCGGCGAGGACATGCTGCGCCACGTCCCCGAAATCGTCGCCCAGCGAGGCAACGCCTTCCTTTTCGAAATAGAGCGCGAGGATCGCGTAGATCGCGTCGCGGCCTTTCTCCAGCGCATCGTCCGGGATGTCGGGATCGGCCTCCCAATCGCGGGCTAGCCGGCGCGCCAGCAGACGCAGGCGGCGGATGCGAAAACCGATGTCGTGTTCGCGGAAGAAGCCGATCGCCTCGGGCGTTGCGCCGGAAGTGCCTTCGGATAGCTTCACCAGTCCGCGACGGCCTAGCTCTTCCCGCAGGACTTCCTCCACTGCCAAGGGGTCGGGCAGGTGGAGCGAAGGAGCGGCCTCGTAGGCGAGGCGTGCAAGCCGCGTCACGATGCCGCTGAACTTGGCCTGCGCATAGGAGTGGAAGGCGTATCCCGCCTGTTGCGCGGCTGCCTGCTGGGCCTTCTGTCGCCATGCCTTGAGGCGCTTTGGCGTGGGACGGTCGAGAAACAGCGTGCGTCCGAACAGGCGCTCGACGGTCGCATCGACTTCCGGACGTAGCGCGGCGACGATACGGCCAAGGCGCTCCGCCTCACGGCTCTGTTCCTGCAGCTGTTCGAGGTTGTCGCGGATGGGTTGCTCGCGCGGGATCGTGGAAAGCGAGCCGAAGATGGCGGAGAAAAACCCGACATCGCGCGCCAGCCTTTCATCACGCGGATTGAGGCCCTCGGGGCGCGGATCGACATAGACGAAGCGGCGATCGACCTCGCGCTGGGCAGGGCGGCCACGCAGCGCCGTTATGGCACCGGCAAAGGGCTTGTTCACCAGCACCGACCCGTCGATCAGCGAGACGTTCTGCGTACCGCCCCGCATAACGTGTATTGGCATGATGCGATCGAGAAATTCTGCCTTTCCCGGCCAATGCCGCCCGGTCTCGGCTGCAAGAAGGTCAATCTCCTTTATTTTTAGCGGCGGAAACGCGCCTGGAAAGCTCGCCGTCGCCCGCGCCGCAAACACAAGTTCCAGCGGATTTGCTAGATCGCGCCCACCCTCAACCGGCGTGTTTGACCTCATGTAAATAGGCAGGCGGTGTTCGGTATCCTCAACCACGGGTGGGCTGTTGAGCCGCAGCAGTTCGCGGTAGCCATGGAAGTCCGTCGTCGTGACGAAGAGGTCGAGCGGATGGCCAGGCGGAAGGAGCGGGGCCTCGTGCGGCGCGGCCGCCATGGCTGTGAACGCGCGCTCCAGCAGCTTGGAGAAACCGAGACCCGAAAAGGGCGGCTCAAACCAACGCCCGCGGATGAGGTGCGATACCTTGCGCCGAACCTCGGCGCGCGTTTCGGGAGCGACCTGATCCGCCAATTCGGTGCCCGGCCGGCTAAGGATGAAGCTGGCGACCGGTTGCGCCCAGATTTTGCCGCCGCGCCAGCGCAGCTTGGCGTCGGGATCGGTGAGAATGTCGACATCGGCGACTTCCAGCCACAGGTCGGTAAGCGGCTCCAGGCTCTGCCCCGAATGGATAGCCTGCGCGAGGAATACCGCATTGATGCCGCCCGCACTGGCCCCGCTCATGATGTCGGGCACGACGCGCAGCCGCAGGGCGTGCTTGTCCTCGATCGCGGCGAGGAGTTCGGTGTAGACCCCGTCCACTCCGCTGCGCGGCGCTACGCCGGAATGGTAGTCGCGGCTGGCGCGGGCGAGGTGCCACAGCTCCCGCGTGACGCCGTGCATATAGACCGCCAGGCTGACCCCGCCGTAGCAGACGAGTGCGATCCTCAGTTCCTTCTGCCGCATCGCCATCCTTGTGCACATCATCGCATGGATTGGCAATTGCGTTCCTCAAATGTTCCGGCTAGCTCTTGTGGATGGCTAAACCCAAGAAACGCTATGTCTGTCAGGCCTGTGGCGATGTTTCGCACCGCTGGCAGGGCCAGTGCGCCGATTGCGCGGAATGGAACACGCTGGTCGAAGATGCGCCCGCGACGGTGTTCTCGCTGAAGCACGATCTGTCGAGCGGCGGTCGCGCGGTGAAATTCGTGGACCTCGACAAGCCGGGCGAAATGCCCGTTCGCCAGAAGACCGGCCTTGCCGAATTCGACCGCGCCCTTGGCGGCGGCCTCGTACCGGGCAGCGCAATTCTGATGAGCGGTGATCCCGGAATCGGCAAATCGACGCTGTTGCTGCAGGCCGCGGCAAAGGTCGCTCGCGAAGGGCACGGCGTCGTCTATGTGAGCGGCGAAGAAGCGGCCGGACAGGTGCGGATGCGCGCATCGCGGCTCGGCCTGTCCGATGCGCCGGTCAAGCTGGCCGCCGCCACCGGTGTGCGCGACATCCTCACCACGCTCGGCACGATGGCTCCGCCCAAGTTCCTCGTGATCGATTCCATCCAGACGATGCATTCCGACACGATCGAGGGTGCACCCGGCACGGTCAGCCAGGTGCGCGGCTGCGCGTTCGAACTGATCCGCTACGCCAAGGAAAACGGCGTGGCTCTGGTCCTCGTCGGGCACGTGACCAAGGATGGCAGTATCGCCGGACCGCGCGTGCTCGAACACATGGTCGACGTGGTGATGAGCTTCGAAGGCGAACGCTCGCACCAGTACCGCATCCTGCGCGCGCTCAAGAACCGTTTCGGCGCGGTCGACGAAATCGGCGTCTTCTCCATGGCCAGCGAAGGGCTGGAAGAGGTCGAGAATCCCTCGATGCTGTTCCTGTCGGGACGCGACCAGCCCATGGCCGGCAGCGCGGTGTTTCCGGCGATGGAGGGAACGCGGCCGGTGCTGGTCGAAATCCAGGCCCTGATCGTGCGACTGCAATCGGGTGCGACGCCGCGCCGCGCGGTAGTCGGATGGGATAATGGCCGTCTTGCCATGTTGCTGGCCGTGCTGGAATCGCGCTGCGGGCTGAACTTCAGCTCGGCGGAAGTCTATCTCAATGTTGCAGGCGGTTATCGCCTTTCGGACCCTGCCGCCGACCTTGCGGTTGCCGCCGCGCTCGTGAGCGCGCTGGCGGACAAGCCGCTACCCGATCGCAGCGTCTGGCTGGGCGAGGTAAGTCTTGCAGGCGAAGTGCGGCCCGTCGCGCATGGCAATGTGCGCTTGCGCGAAGCTGCCAAGCTCGGCTTCGGGCGTGGTTTCGGTCCGTCCGATGCAAAGACCGGCTCGGCAGAACTCGATTACTCGGGCTTGGGACAACTCTCCAACCTCGTTGACCGGATTATAGGGACGCAATAAGCACTAACCCCGGGTCTATGACGGGTTTTGACTTCATCGTTCTCCTGATCGTGGGAGTGGCCGCAGCGGGCGGCTTCATGCGTGGTTTCATGCAGGAAGTTCTGTCGCTCGCCGCATGGGTCCTTGCAGCCTTTGCGATCCGATTCCTGCACACGCCGCTGACGCTCGCCATGCAGGACTTTCTGGGGCAGGGAATTGCGACCTCGGTCCTCGCCTTCGCGCTGCTGCTGCTGATCCCCTATGCCGCGATGAAGGTTATCGCCAACAACGTCGGCAAGGCATCGCGCGGTTCCGTCCTCGGCCCGATCGATCGCGTGCTCGGCTTCGGTTTCGGCGCGTTGAAGGGTGTGGTCATAGTGGTCATCGCCTTCTCGCTGCTGGTGCTCGGCTATGACAGCGTGTGGGATTATCGCGGCCGTCCGGCATGGATCACGACTGCGCGCAGCTATGAACTGGTCGACGGCGGCTCGCGTACGCTCGTCGAAGTGCTCGCCGAACGCCGCGCCCGCCTGCTGGGCGAAGAACGGGCCACGGAAGAGTGAGCGCCGCACCGGGCGGCGCACTCTATTCTCCCGCCTTCCTGTCTCTCGCGGTCGAGCTGGCGCAATATCCCTACGATCCCGACGCACCGCTGCAGGGTGAAAGCCACTCGCGCACTTGCGGCAGCACGCTTTCGCTTTCCGCCGATCCGGCATTCGTTACTCCCGGCCTCAGGGTCACGGCGTGTGCAGTAGGGCAGGCAGCGAGTGCGATATTCGCGCGCCATTGCGGCGACGCAGGTCGCGACCGGTTGTTGGCCATGCCCTCCGATGTAGAGGACTGGCTTTCGGGCGACGGGCCGCTGCCGGATTGGCCCGACCTGGAAATGCTGGCACCTGCCAAAGAGTATCCCGGTCGCCATGGCGCGATCCTGCTGCCGTGGAGAGCGGCCGTGGACGCGCTAGGCAAGGCTGGCGACGCCCGCTAAACCGCGCTTCGCTCGAGAGAACTGGAAGGGGAGCGCAAGCATGTCCGCAGGTGAGGGGGCTCTGCAAAGGGAGCCGACCGAAAAGGAAATCCGCCTCGTTATCGCCGCCAGCAGTGCCGGCACGATTTTCGAATGGTACGATTTCTTCATCTACGGAACACTGGCCGGCCTGATCGGCGCTGCCTTCTTCCCGAGCGACAACGAGACCCTGCAGGTCCTGCTCGTCTGGGCAGGTTTCGCCGTCGGTTTCGGTTTCCGCCCGCTTGGCGCGATCCTGTTCGGCTTCCTCGGCGACAGGCTCGGGCGCAAATACACATTCCTCGTCACCGTTACGCTGATGGGCATCGCGACCGCGGGCGTGGGCCTGATCCCCAGCGCCGCGAGCATCGGGATTGCCGCCCCGATCATTGTCATTGGGCTGCGCATCCTGCAGGGGTTGGCGCTGGGCGGTGAATATGGCGGCGCGGCTATCTACGTTGCCGAGCATGCCCCGCCGGAAAAGCGCGGTTTCTACACCAGCTTCATCCAGGCAAGCGTGGTCGGCGGCTTCGTCCTCTCGATCATCGTGGTCCTCGCCTGCCGGGCGCTGATCCCGGCGGAAGATTTCGCGGCATGGGGCTGGCGCATTCCCTTCCTGCTCTCGATCATCCTGCTCGGCATCTCTTTGTGGATGCGCTTGAAACTGTCCGAAAGCCCGGTGTTCCAGGCCATGAAGGAAGCGGGCGAAACTTCGGCCAACCCGTTCAAGGAAAGCATGACCTATCCGGGCAATCCGAAGCGCATCTTCGTCGCGCTGTTCGGCATCACCGGCATCCTGACGACGATCTGGTACACCGCGTTCTTCTCGGGCCTGTCGTTCCTGCGCGGCCCGATGCGGGTCGAGGAAGGCATCGTCGAATGGATGCTGCTGATCGCTGGCACTATCTCGATGGCGTTCTACATCATGGTCGGGAAATGGTCCGACCGCGTGGGGCGCAAGAAGCCGATCATCATCGGCGCGATTGCCTCGCTCGTGCTGCTATTCCCCGTGTTTTGGGGGATGGGAGCGCTTGCGAACCCGGGCCTGTCGGCCAGCGCCAAGGCGGCGCCTGTCACGGTCAGCGGCCTTGAGTGCGACTACGATCCCTTTGCCGAGGTACAGGCCAGCGCCTGCGGCCGCGTGCTGCAGGATCTGACCGCGCTGGGCGTGCCCTATACGATCGACACCGGCGCGCCGGCGACGGGCGAAGCGGCTGCCGAAATTGGCGTCGGCGAAACGCGCCACAGCTATGCCGCGCTGGGCGATGCCGACCGGCGCGCGACCATCCAGGGTTGGCTTGAAAAGAGCGGCTACAGTTTCGAACGGCAGTCCCCGCCAATGTCGAGCATTCTCGGCACCATCGGCCTGCTGCTGGTTTGCGGCATGCTGTCGGCACTGACTTATGGCTCGGTGGCCGCGCTGCTGTGCGAGATGTTCCCCGCGCGTATCCGCTACAGCTCCATGTCCATCCCCTACCACATCGGTGCAGGCTATCTCGGAGGGTTCCTGCCGCTGATTGCCGGCTACATCGTGGCCATGACCGGCGACGTCTATTCGGGCCTGTGGTACACCATCGCCATCGTCGCTTTCGGCCTGGTTGTCGCCTGGTGGGGCATTCCCGACGGACCGCCCAAGGACTTCGAAGAGGCCAATGGCTGAGCTTCCGCCGCCCACACTCAGGCTCGATATCGATCGCGAGGCGCTGGCGCACAACTGGCGCACGCTCGACCGGTTGAGCGGGTCTGCGCGTGCCGGGGCGGCAGTGAAAGCCAATTGTTACGGGCTGGGCGTGGAGCACTGCGTGCCGGTCCTGCGCGATGCCGGTTGCCGCGATTTCTTCGTCGCCCACTGGTCCGAAGTTCCTGCGGTCATAACGCACGTGCCGCCCGAACAGGTCGCCGTGCTCCACGGTCCCCAAAGCGACGCCGATGCGGCCTTTGCGCGCCAGACAGGCGTGAGACCGGTGATCGATTCCCTCCGGCAGGCAAGGCTGTGGAGCGAGAGTGGCGGCGGTGGGTGCCATCTCATGGTGGACACGGGCATCAACCGGCTCGGCATCAGCGCTGCTGAGGCTGCAGACCCGGTGATCCGTTCGCTGCAGGTCGAGGTCATCATGAGCCATCTCGCGTGCGCGGACGAAGACAGCCCGATGAACGCGGCCCAGCGCGACCGCTTCGACGCAGCAGCGAAGCTGATCCCGCACAAGGCCAAAAGCCTTGCGAACAGCGCAGGCATTGCCCTTGGGCCCGACTATCATTTCGACCTGACCCGCCCGGGCCTTTCACTTTACGGAGGAGTCCCGCGCGAGGAACTTGCCGGTCAGATCAGGCAGGTCGTCACACCGCGCGCAGCGATCATCCAGTCCCGGACGATCGAGGCGGGCGATACGGTCGGCTACAACGCCACCTTCACCGCGCAGGCGCGGATGCGCACCGGTGTAGTCTCGCTCGGCTATGCCGACGGCATCCTGCGCGCATGGGGCGGCGCGGCCTTCGCCCACGCGGGACGCAGCCTCCCCATCCTCGGCAAGGTGTCGATGGACATGATCGTGATCGACCTCGGCGCAGCTCCCGAAATCGGGGAGGGCGACTGGGTCGAACTGCCCTATTACCTTCCCGATGCTGCGCAGCAAACCGCTGTTTCCCAATACGAACTGCTGACCATTCTGGGACACCGCTTCGCACGGTGAATCTCTCGTGTTGCGCTGCACATTGTGCGGCTGCTAAGCGGGGCTGCACTGCACAATAGATTGGGGGAAGCAATCCATGGCAAAGCGGACCGCCGAAGGCGAACCGATCACGATCAAGAAGTACGCCAACCGTCGACTCTACAACACCGACACGTCCAGCTACATCACGCTCGACGACCTGGCAAAGATGGTCCGCGAGAATGTCGACTTCCAGGTGCTCGACGCCAAGAGCGGCGACGACATCACCCATACGATCCTGACCCAGATCATCGTGGAAGAGGAAAGCCACGGTTCGCAGCAGATGCTGCCCGTCAGCTTCCTGCGCGACCTAATCTCAATGTACGGCAATTCGATGCAGTCGATGATGCCGAGCTATCTCGAAGCCAGCATGGCGAATTTCCGTAAGAACCGGGAACAGCTGCAAGCCGCCTTCGCCAAGGGGATCGAGGCCAATCCGCTCGCCAAGATGGCGGAAGCCAACTTCAAGATGATGCAGAACGCAGCCGAGGCGCTGATCCCGGGTGCGCGCAAATCGCCGCCGAAGCCGGACCAGGCCGACGAACTGGCCGAGATGCGCAAGCAGATGGCCGCCATGCAGAAGAAGCTGGACGAACTCGGCAAATAATTGCATCGGCCCGCGCGCCGACACCCACCCAGATACAGGAATTGCCCCGTGGCCCAGATCCGCCATGCCTTGAACACCAAGCGCGCCGACGACTTCGCCGCCTGGTACCAGGAAGTCATCTCCGCCGCCGAAATGGCCGAGGAATCGGGGGTGCGCGGCTGCATGGTCATCCGCCCGTGGGGCTACGGCATCTGGGAACGCATGCAGCGCCTGCTGGATGACCGGATCAAGGCGACGGGCCATTCCAACGCCTATTTCCCGATCTTCATCCCGCTGTCGAATTTCGAGCGCGAGGCAGAGCATGTCGAAGGCTTCGCCAAGGAAATGGCGGTCGTCACGCACCACCGCCTGATCGCGGGACCGGAAGGCGGGCTGATCCCCGATCCCGAAGCGAAGCTGGAAGAGCCGCTGGTCGTCCGCCCGACTTCGGAAACGATCATCGGCGATGCCATGGCGCGCTGGGTGCAGAGCTGGCGCGACCTGCCGCTGAAGCTCAACCAGTGGGCGAACGTCGTGCGCTGGGAAATGCGCACCCGCATGTTCCTGCGCACCAGCGAATTCCTCTGGCAGGAAGGCCATACCGCCCATGCCGACGAGGCAGAGGCGCGCGAACACACGCTGACCATGCTGGAAGTCTACCGCGCCTTTGCGGAAGAGGATCTGTCGCTACCCGTCATTGCCGGCGAAAAGCCCGAGAACGAGCGTTTCCCGGGTGCGGTCGAGACCTGGTCGATCGAGGCCATGATGCAGGACGGCAAGGCCCTGCAGGCGGGCACCAGCCACTATCTCGGCACGAATTTCGCCCATGCCAGCGGCATCAAGTACCAGAACAAGGAAGGCGGCGAGAGCCTGTGCCACACCACCAGCTGGGGCGTTTCGACCCGCATGGTGGGCGGCGTCATCATGACGCATGGCGACGATGACGGGCTGCGCCTGCCGCCCAAGATTGCTCCGCAGCAGGTCGTGATCCTGCCGATGCTGCGCGACAAGCCCGAAGACGATGCGCTGGTCGAATATTGCGAAGCGCTGCGCGCAACGCTCGCCGCCCAGTTTGCCGTCGGCGAGCCGATCCGCGTGCTGCTCGACACGCGCCCCGGCAAGGCTGCCGCCAAGCGCTGGGACTGGGTGCGCAAGGGCGCTCCGATCATCGTCGAGGTCGGCGGCCGCGACATGGAAAACGGCGTCGTCAGCCTGCTGCGCCGCGACCGACTGTGGGACGAGGCGACCGGCAAGCCCGATTTCCAGACCCCGACGCGCGAGGAAGCAGGGCGAACCATCCCTGCCATCCTTGCCGATATGCAGGACGCGATCTTCTCCGAAGCGCAGGAGCGCCGCGAGGCGAACATCACGCGCGGCGTGACCGATTTCGCCGAGGTGGAAAAATTCTTCGCCGCGTCCCGTTATCCGGGCTGGGTCGAGGTCCAGTGGTCGAAGCCCACCGGCGCAGATCTGGAGCAGGTCGTCGAACGCCTCAAGGCGCTCAAGTTGACCATGCGCAACGTGCCGCTCGGTTCGGGGCCCGCAGACGGCGCATGCATCTTCACCGGCAAGCCGGCTATCGAACGCGTGCTGCTGGCGAAGGCATACTAGCTTGATCTGAGCGCGCTTCTGCGGAAGACAGGCGGCATGAAAAAGCTCGCCCTTCTAGCCGCACTCGTCGCCACCCCTCTAGCTGCACAGGACGCCGATCCCGCTGCCGATGTTTCCGAAGCGCGCCTGCGCGCCGATATCGACACGCTGGTCGCTTTCGGCACGCGCCACACCCTGTCCGAACAGGACAATCCTAAGCGCGGCATCGGCGCTGCCGTGGATTGGGGCCTTGCCGAATTCCGCCGGATCGGTGCTGCTTGCGGTGATTGCCTCGAAGTCGTGGCACCCGAAACCGTGGTCGAGGGCCGCCGCATCCCGCAGCCCACGCGCCTGCGCAATGCCGTCGCCATCCAGCGAGGGACCGAACGGCCGAACGAGGTCGTCATCGTCCAGGCGCATATCGACAGCCGCGGCTCCGACCCGCTCGACTGGAAGGTTGATGCACCGGGCGCGAACGACGATGGTTCAGGCACGGTCCTCGTCCTGGAGGCGGCGCGGCAGCTATCGCAGCGCAGCTACCCCGTGACCATCGTCTACGCGCTGCTTTCGGGCGAAGAGCAGGGCCTCTACGGCGGACGCCTGATGGCGGATTATGCTGCAGAGCAGGGCTGGGATGTGAAGGCCGTGCTCAACAACGACATCGTCGGCGGTTCCTGCGGCAGCGACGGCTATTGCGACGACGAGCACGTCCGCGTGTTCTCCGAAGGCCCGCGTGCCGACCTGACCGAAGAACTGCGCGCTGCCCAGCGGCGCGAAGGCGGCGAGAACGATACGCCGAGCCGCAACCTCTCCCGCTGGCTCGACGGACTGGCCGACAAGGCCGAAGGCGTCCTCGACGTGCGCCAGATCTGGCGGACCGACCGCATGGGTCGGGGCGGGGACCAGATCCCCTTCCTCGAAAAGGGCTATCCCGCCGTGCGCATCACCGTCGCGGTCGAGGATTACGAACACCAGCACCAGGACCTGCGCACTGAGGATGGCACGGTCTATGGCGACACCCCCGACGAGATGGATTTCCCCTATCTCGCCAAGGTAACGCAGTTCAACATCCGTGCGCTCGACAAGCTGGCGAGCACGCCCAAGCCGCCGGTCGTGACTGCCAATGCCGCGGTCCGCACCGACACGCTGATCGAATGGCAGGGCGTGGAAGGCGCCAGCTACTACCTCGTCGGCAAGCGCCGGACAGACGAGCCCGCATGGCGCGAAGACCAGGTGGCCATCATGGCTTTCGAAACCCCTGTCGGGGAGGCCACGCCCATGGAAGAGCGCAAGCTCAGCCATATCGAACCAGTTCGCGGCGACGACTGGATCTTCGGTGTCGCCGCCTGCTCTTCGGGCGGTGCCTGCAGCCCCTTCGCCAGCGCGGTCCCCGCCGGACAATTCGCACCAATTGCTGCGGCAGAGGGTGAAACCGAGTAAACGCGTCCCCATATGGCGCGCATGAAAAAACAGAACAGGACGGGGCTCCCGCAGGGGCTGCCCTCAAAGACACAGATACTCGAATTCATCCAGGGTTCGCCGACACCGGCGGGCAAGCGCGAAATCGCCAAGGCATTCGGCCTCAAGGGGCAGGAAAAGATCGCGCTCAAAAAGCGTCTCAAGGACATGGCCGAAGAAGGCCTGATCGACGGCAAGCGCACCGCCTATCACCGCATGGGCGGCGTGCCGAAGGTCACCGTGCTCAAGGTCGTCGAGATCGAGGATGGCGCGCCCGTCGCCGTGCCCGAGAACTGGGAGACCGACGGCGGCCAGAAACCGCCGCGCCTCGTGGTCAAGGAAAGCAAGAAACTTGCCGCATTGAAGCGCGGCGACCGCTTCCTTGCCCGCACCGAAGAGACCGACCGCGGGTGGATCGCCCATCCGATGAAGAAGCTCCCGGCCCGCACCGAAGGGCTCATGGGCGTCGTCGAGATGGACGGCGGCGGCAAGCCGTGGCTCGCTCCGGTCGACAAGCGCGTGCGCGAAAGCGCGCCCATCGGTGACCTCGGCGAAGCGAAGGAAGGCGAGCTCGTCCTTGCCGAGCGCATGGGCAAGAGCCCTCGCGCCAAGGTCAAGGTGATTGAGGTCATCGGCGACCCGCTGGCGCCCAAGAGCTTCAGCCTCATCGCCATCGCCAAGCACGGCATCCCGCACATCTTCCCCGATGGCGCTATGGAGGAGGCGAACGCCGTCTCCGACCTGCCGCTGAGCGTGGACCAGCGCGAAGACCTGCGCGACGTGCCGATCGTCGCCATCGACCCCGCCGACGCGCGCGACCACGACGATGCCATCTGGGCTGAACCCGACGACAAGGGCGGCTACCGCGCCATCGTCGCCATTGCCGATGTCAGCTTCTACGTCCGCCCCGGCGGCGCGCTCGACCGCGAGGCGAGGAAGCGCGGCAACTCGGTCTATTTCCCCGACCGCGTCGTCCCGATGCTACCCGAAATCCTCAGCGCCAATGTGTGCTCGCTCGTCGAAGGCGAGGACCGTGCGGCGATGGCCTGCCACATGCACATCGACAAGGACGGCAAGGTCACCGACTGGCGCTTCACCCGCGCCATCGTCCGCATTTCGGGCAACATCGCCTATGAGGACGCGCAGAAGGCCATCGACGATGGCAGCGCCGACGATGTGCTCAAGCACCTGTGGGGCGCGTGGAAGCTGCTCCACCGGGCGCGCGTGGCGCGCGACCCGCTCGACCTCGAACTGCCCGAACGGCAGGTGCGCCTCAACGATGCCGGCCAGATCGAGGAAATCGCCGTGCGCGAACGCCTCGATGCGCACCGCGTGGTGGAAGACTTCATGATCGCCGCCAATGTCGCCGCAGCCAAGGCGCTGGAAGCGAAGAAGGCGCCCGTCGTCTACCGCATTCACGAAACCCCGAGCCGCGAGAAGCTGACCGCGTTCAAGGATTATCTCGCCACGCAGGGCCGCAATTTCGCGCTGGGCCAGGTGATCACGCCGGGCCTGTTCAACCGCATGCTCAAGGACATTGCCGATCCGGCCGAAAAGGCGCTGATCATGGAGGCTGTCCTGCGCAGCCAGACGCAGGCCTATTACGGTCCGGCCAATGCGGGCCACTTCGGCCTGGCGCTGGGCAGCTATGCGCATTTCACATCGCCTATCCGCCGCTATGCGGACCTGCTCGTCCACCGCGCGCTGGTCGATGCCTACAAGCTCGAACAGCCGCGGCCGAAGAACCATGACATCCCGGAAAGCTCCGGCCTGTCGGACCGTGACAGGACCGCGCTCAGCCAGATCACCGATGCCATCAGCCAGACCGAGCGCCGTGCGATGGAGGCGGAGCGCGATACCATCGACCGCTATGTCGCTGCTTGGCTGTCGGGCCGCGTGGGCGAAGTGTTCGACACCCGCATTACCGGCGTGCAGGGCTTCGGCTTCTTCGCCACGATCGAGAAACTGGGCGGCGACGGGCTGGTCCCCGTTTCAACGCTCGGCCGCGAATATTTCAGCTATGACGAAGCGGCGCAGAAGCTGACCGGCGAAAGCTCGGGTACGACCTATGCCGTGGGCGACAGGCTGAAGCTCAAGCTGGCTGAGGCGAACGCGCTGACCGGTGCGCTCAAATTTGAGGTGCCCGACAGCGACGGTGCGCCGATCGAACGGCGCGGCGAACGCCCTGCGCCCAAGAAGAAGCCGTTCGTGAAAGGGCAGGGCGCCCCCCGCCAGAAGCATTCGCAGGGCCAGCGCGGGCGGCCCAAGAACATCCGCCACCAGGGGCGCGGCAAGAAGCGCTAACCCAGCGCGTCGATCTGTTCGCGAGTCAGCGATCCGGGCACGATGTAGAGCGGGCAGGGCAGCTCGCTCGCCCGGGCGGAGAAATGCTGCACCAGCGGATCCTTGCCGCCGGCCTTGGCCGTGCCGAGGACGAGTGCGGCAACTTCGCCGTGTTCTTCGAGGTACTTGTTGATAACATCGGCAGGCGCACCGGGCCGCACGGCGATGACCGGCATCTTGCCCATTTCCGCGAAGATGTTGCCGGCGGCATTGTTGGCCATGACCTCGGCACGTTCGCGCGCTTCCTGCTCGATCGTCGCCTGCACGCCTCCGAAAGCGTTGAAGGTCTGCTGCGGCACGAGGGCGAGGATATGCACCGATCCGCCCGTCTGCTGCGCCCGCAGCGAGGCAAAGCGCAGCGCCCGCTGTGCTTCCTCCGTCTCGTCCATCACCACCAGATAAACGCGCATGCCCCGGCTCCCCTCTCGCACGCGTGGGTTATCCGCTAATTCGTATTCTGCGCAAGGACCTTGCGATACGGCTGCGATTTGGTCAGAGGTCGCAGCAACAGTATTTCCAGCGAGGACGTAACGTCAGCACATGCCCACGCCGATCAAGATGCCCGCCCTTTCGCCCACCATGGAAGAAGGCACGCTCGCCAAGTGGCTGGTGAAGCCGGGCGACAAGGTCGAAGCGGGCGACATCATGGCCGAGATCGAGACCGACAAGGCAACGATGGAATTCGAAGCCGTTGACGAAGGCACGATCGCCTCGATCATGGTCGATGAAGGCACCGAAGGCGTTAAGGTCGGCACGGTCATCGCCATGCTCGCCGAAGAAGGAGAGGATGTCGATGCTGCAGCATCCGCCGCTCCTGCTGGTGATCCCCCCAAGGAAGAACCCAAGGCCGCAGAAGCTCCCGCCGCGGCACCCGCACCCGCTCCGGCACCTGCCGCGGCTGCACCCAAAGCTGCTGGCGACCGCATCCTTGCCTCGCCGCTCGCCAAGCGCATTGCCGAACAGAAGGGCATCGACCTTGCAGGCGTGAAGGGCAGCGGCCCCAATGGCCGTATCGTCAAGGCGGACGTCGAGGGTGCGAGCCCCGGCGCGGCCCCGGCCAAGGCGGATGCGGCGGCTCCCGCACCTGCTCCGGCAAAACCCGCGACGATGGGCGGCGATCTCGATGCGCCTTACGAAGCGCAGAAGCTCAACAATGTCCGCAAGGTCATTGCGCGCCGCCTGACCGAGGCGAAGCAGACCATCCCGCACATCTACCTCACCGTGGACGTGCGTCTCGATGCGCTGCTTAAGCTGCGGGCTGAACTCAACAAGAGCCTCGAGGCGGACGGCGTGAAGCTGTCGGTCAACGACCTGCTCATCAAGGCTCTCGCCCGCGCGATGCAGCGCGTGCCCAAGTGCAACGTCAGCTTCCAGGGCGACGAACTGTTCCAGTACACCCGGGAAGATATCTCGGTCGCCGTGGCCGCGCCTTCGGGCCTGATCACGCCGATCATCCGGGATGCGGGCCGCAAGGGCCTCGCGCAGATCAGCACAGAGATGAAGGAACTGGCGGGCAAGGCCAAGGACGGCAAGCTGCAGCCGCATGAATTCCAGGGCGGCACCGCCTCGCTCTCCAACCTCGGCATGTTCGGCACCAAGCAGTTCGACGCGGTGATCAATCCGCCGCAGGCGATGATCCTCGCGGTCGGTGCGGGCGAGCAGCGCCCTTGGGTGATCGACGGCGCGCTGGGCGTCGCCACCGTGATGAGCGCGACCGGCAGCTTCGACCACCGCGCCATCGACGGCGCGGACGGCGCGCAGCTGATGGAGGCATTCAAGCAGCTGTGCGAAAACCCGATGGGGCTGCTGGTTTGACAGCTACCGGTCAAATCCGGGCATTTGTCATGATTGCGATCTTGGTTTCGCTTGTCCTTGCATACGCGGGAGGATTCCTTTCGCTGATCGATGGCTCAGCAACCGTTTCTGACCTTTTCGTTGGTCCATTATTTTTGGTGCCGTTTATCACCGTGTTCGTTTCAATCGGTGGCCTTGTCGCTGGTCTCCCGACACTGATAGTTCTTCGAAAATCAAATACGGCGCACTCACGGAGCGTCATGTTGATTGTCGGAACTATCGTGGGAACCCTGACTTCGGTCCTGATGCTCGTTGGTTGGTTAGGTCTGGCCGTTTTGCCGCTTGCCCTTCTTTACGGTGTCCTCGGAGGAGTTCTTTCCGCTCTTCTGTGGTTCGAGATGGTTGAGTCCAAGCGCCGCAATGCCTAACCGCTCCCCCCTCATCCGCGTCACGGCCATGCCGACCGACCTCAACCCCTATGGCGGGGTGTTCGGCGGCTGGCTGATGAGCCAGATGGCGCTTGGCGCAGGCTCGCTCGCGAGCCGCGAGGGTAAGGGCAAGGCGGTGGTCGTCTCGGCTACCGATTTCGCCTTCCCCGGCGCGATGCAGGTGGGCGACGAACTCTCGGTCTATTGCGAGATCGTGGCGACCGGAAACACCTCGCTCACCATCAGTGCCGAAGCCATCGCCCGCGAACGGAACGGCGAGGCCGAGACCAAGGTGGCGCAGGGCACGTTCAAATTCGTACTGCTCGACGAGAACAACCGTCCCCGCGCGGTGGCGGAGCGGTGGGCATGAGCGCTGTCCTACACACCGCGCCGCGTGGCATGAATGGCCGCATGACCGCACGCCATTCCCACCCGAATACCTATTCCGTTTCCCCTCGCGCGTCCGGGCGGCTTTTTAGTGCCAGGACCGTGTTCCAAGTGTTCCATCCTGTCGGACCAACCGAAGGCTAAATCCAAATGGCTACCAATTACGACGTCATCGTTCTCGGCTCCGGACCCGGCGGCTATGTCGCGGCGATCCGCTGCGCGCAGCTGGGCCTGAAGACCGCCATCGTCGAACGCGAACTGCTCGGCGGCATCTGCCTCAACTGGGGCTGCATCCCGACCAAGGCGCTGCTGCGTTCGGCCGAGATCAAGCACTACATGGAACACGCCGCATCCTATGGCCTGAAGGTGGCGGGCAAGATCGAAGCCGACCTCGAAGCGGTGGTGAAGCGCAGCCGCGGCGTCGCCAAGCAGCTGAACCAGGGCGTCACGCACCTGATGAAGAAGAACAAGATCACGGTGCACATGGGAACGGGCACTCTGACCGGCCCGACCAGCCTCACCGTGAAGGGCGAGAAGGGCGAGGAAAAGCTCACCGCCAAGCACGTGATTGTCGCCACCGGCGCCCGCGCCCGTGACCTTTCGTTCGCGCCTGCCGACGGCAAGCGCGTGTGGACCTATCGCCATGCGATGACGCCGGCCGAAATGCCCAAGAAGCTGCTTGTGATCGGGTCAGGCGCGATCGGGATCGAGTTTGCCAGCTTCTACAACGACATGGGGGTCGATGTGACCGTGGTCGAAATGCTCGACCGGATCGTGCCGGTGGAGGACAAGGACGTCTCCGCCTTCCTCGAGAAGAGCCTGACCAAGCAGGGCATGACCATCATGACCGGCGCGGGCGTCGAGGACATCAAGGTCTCCGACAAGGGCGTGAAGGCCAAGATCAAGGCCAAGGACGGCAAGGTCTCCGAGACCGAGTTCAGCCACTGCATCGTCGCCATCGGCATTGTGCCGAACACGGAGAACGTCGGCCTCGAAAAGCTGGTCGAAATGGACCGCGGCTTCATCCAGATCGATCCCTATGGCCGTACCAAGTCCAAGGGCCTGTGGGCCATCGGCGACTGCACGCCGGGTCCGTGGCTTGCGCACAAGGCGAGCCATGAAGGCGTCACCACTGCAGAGGCGATCGCCAAGGAATTGGGCAACAAGGACGTCCATCCGCACCCGCTCGACCGTGGCAACATCCCCGGCTGCACCTACTGCCACCCGCAGATCGCCAGCGTCGGCCTGACCGAAGAAAAAGCCAAGGAAGCGGGCTACAATGTCAAGGCGGGCACCTTCCCCTTCATCGGCAATGGCAAGGCCATTGCGCTGGGCGAGGCGGAAGGCTTCGTGAAGACCGTGTTCGATGCGAAGACAGGCGAACTGCTCGGCGCGCACATGGTCGGCGCGGAAGTGACCGAGATGATCCAGGGCTTCGTCGTCGGCAAGACGCTGGAGACTACGGAAGCGGAGCTGATGAACACCGTCTTCCCGCACCCGACCATAAGCGAAAGTATGCACGAGAGCGTGCTTGCGAGCTACGGCAGGGCGCTGCATATCTGAGCTGCGCCGCAATTAGGGGGATGGCGAGATAACCGGTTTCCTGATCCTCGCCTTCCTGATCCTCGTTGCGGGGGTTGTTGCCGTGCCGCTGGCGAGCCGGTTCGGGCTCGGTTCGGTGCTCGGCTACCTCCTTGCCGGCATGGCGATCAGTCCCGTGCTGGGCGCGCTGAATGTCGATGTCGAGGCGCTTCAGGTCTTCGCCGAATTCGGGGTGGTGATGATGCTGTTCATCATCGGCCTCGAGATGGAGCCGAAGCGGCTCTGGGCGATGCGCGGCAAGCTGCTGGGGCTGGGCGGCGGGCAGGTTGTGCTGACTACGCTCGCCATCATGGGAATTGCCCTGATCGATGCCCAGCCATGGCAGACTGCACTGGCGATCGGCATGGTGCTGGCGCTCTCCTCGACCGCAATCATCGTCCAGACGCTGACCGAGAAGAACCTGTTGCGCAGCGAAGGCGGGGAAGCCAGCTTCTCGGTCCTGCTGGTGCAGGACGTCGCGGTGATTCCGATCCTGGCGCTGCTGCCCGTTTTGGCCATGCCGGAACTCTACGCCAGTGGTACCGGCCATGGCGAAGGAGGACATGGTGGACTTGACCTGACGGCGAACATGTCGGTGTGGCTCGCCGCCCTGTCGCGCATCGCGGCGGTGGCAGCGGTCGTCGGCATCGGCATTTACGCGATCCGCCCGCTTTTCCGTTACATCGCAGCGGCGAACCTGCGCGAACTGTTCACGGCCGCCGCTCTCGTGGTTGTCATCGGGATTGCCCTTCTCATGTCGCTCGTCGGCCTGTCGCCCGCGCTTGGTGCCTTTGTCGCAGGCGTAGTCCTCGCCACGAGCGAATACCGGCACGAACTCGAAAGCGACATCAATCCCTTCAAGGGGCTGCTACTTGGCCTGTTCTTCATCACGGTGGGAGCGGGCATCGACTTCGTGCTCGCCCAGCAAGTCTGGCAAGACGTAGTCTTCTGGGCGGCCGTCACCATCGCGGCGAAACTGGCCGTGCTGTTTGTGGTGGGGAGGCTTTATGGTCTGAGGAGGCAGGCGCTCTGGCTGTTCTGTCTCAGTCTTCCGCAAGCGGGCGAGTTTGCCTTTGTGCTGATCGCCTTCGCGGTCGCCAATGCGGTCTTCGCCCCTGAATTCGCGGACCTGTTGCTGCTCATCGTGGCGCTCACCATGCTGGTCACGCCGCTGCTGTTCATCCTCTACGACAAGCTCATCGCGCATGCCTACTGCACGGGCGACGAATTGGAACCGGATACGATCGACGAAGAGAACCCCGTGATTATCGCGGGCAGGGGCAGGGTAGGCGGCATCGTCGACCGCATGCTGCAAGCGGCGGGTCATTCCACCACCGTCATCGACTATGACAGCCACCAGCTCGAAATCGTTCGCAAGTTCGGCTTCCGCACCTATTTCGGCGATGCGACAAGGCCAGACCTGCTGCACTCCGCCGGCATCGATAAGGCGCGGCTTCTGGTCGTCGCGATGGATGAGCGTGAGCAGATCGACAAGCTCGTGAAGTACGCGACCAAGCACTATCCCAAACTGCACGTCATCGCGCGCGCGATCGACCGCAATCATGTCTACGAGCTGTGGGCCTATGGTTGCCGCGACATCATTCGCGAAACCTACGACAGCAGCCTGCGCATGGGCCGCTCGGCCTTCGAGGCGCTCGGCATGGACCGCCAGCAGGCACAGGCGGCGACCGATGCCTTCGAAGAAATGGACCGTAGGTTCATGCCCGAGGTGGCCAGTCTCTACCGGCTGGACATCCCGTATCACGAGAACGAGCCGCTGATGCAGCGGGTCAAGGAACTGCGCAGCGAATGGGATCCGATCCTCACCGCGCAGATGGACGAAATCCTCAAGAGGGGCAAATGACCGACAAGGAAGAGCGCGGCACCCACCTGTACGTCCCCGATAGGCGCAACGAGAACGTCTGGATCGATATCAACGGCGACCATTACCGACGGCCAGATGCGAAGATCAGCGTGTTCGACAGCGGTTTCATGCTCGGTGACGGCGTCTGGGAGGGCATCCGGATGCACGCCGGACGCTTCGCTTTCCTCGACCGCCATTTCGACCGGTTGTGGCGGGGCGCGAAGGCAATCCTTATGGACCTTGGCGTCACGCGTGAAGAGCTGGAAAAACGGCTCTACGCCGTCTGCGATGCGAATGGCATGACCGAAGATGGCGTGCATGTCCGCCTGATGTGCACGCGCGGTATCCGCTCGACACCTTACCAGGACCCGCGTGTGGTCGTGACGCCCGCGACCATCGTGATCATTCCGGAATGGAAGGAGCCCGCACCCGAAACCTCAACGCGAATGCTACGCCTCGCCACGGTCCATGTCCGCCGCGGATATCCCGACGTGCAGGACCCGATGCTCAATTCGCACAGCAAGCTCAATTGCATCACGGCGTGTATCCAGGCAGCGCAAGCGGGTGCCGACGAGGGGCTGATGCTTGACCCGCACGGTTTCGTCGCGACCTGCAATTCCACCCACTTCTTCATCGTGAAGGACGGGGAGATCTGGACCTCCAGCGGCGACTACTGCCTCGACGGCATCACGCGGGGCATGGTCATTGAAGTCGCACGCGAGGCAGGCATTACCGTACGCGAGCGTAACTTCTCGCTGACGCATGTCTACGGCGCGGACGAAGCTTTCACGACCGGCACGTTCGCCGGCGTTGCCCCGGTGGGACAGATCGATGGCAGGGTGCTTGGTACCCGGCGCGGGCCGATGGTCGAACGCCTCCAGAAGCTGTATCTCGCGCGGCTGGCTGCGGACACGAAGGGCAGGGCCAGCCCGTGACCATCCGCATCGCCATGTGGTCGGGACCGCGCAACATTTCGACTGCGATGATGCGCAGCTTCGGGGCTCGACCGGACACCTTCGTGAGTGACGAGCCTTTCTATGGTGCCTATCTGAAGGAAACCGGCGATCCCCAACCCATGGCCGATGCGGTAATCGCCGATATGGACTGCGACTGGAACTCCGTCGCCGAAGCGATGCGGGGCGAATGTCCTGACGGCAGTCCGATCTGGTATCAGAAACATATGCCTCACCACATGGAAGGCCCGGTCGACATCCGGGATTTTCCCGAGACCAGGCACGCCTTCCTCATCCGGGATCCTCGCCGCGTCGCGGCAAGCTACGCCAACAAGCGGAGCTCTATCCGGCCAGAGCATCTCGGGGTCACGCGGCAACGATTGTATTTCGAGATGGAATCCGACCGGTTGGGTTACGCACCGCCGGTGGTCGACACCAGTGACATCCTCCACAACCCCGGAGGCCTTCTTGCGAAGCTGTGTGAAAGGCTCGGTATTGAATGGGACCCAACAATGTTGTCCTGGACAAAAGGACCGCATCCCGAAGACGGGATCTGGGGCACTCACTGGTATGACAAGGTAAATGCCTCGACCGGGTTTGGCTCCCCCCCGGGTGGCCTACCCGATCTCGCGCCCGAATTCGAAGAAGTGGCCGAAGCTTGCCGGGCAGATTACGAGGCCTTGGCGACCTATCGCATAACCGCCTGAACTTACAGCATTTTTATGCGCTCCACGTGCAAAGGAGCTCCGCCGTGGAATACTATATGGGTGACGATGCACGCGAGCAGTTCAGGGACCATTCGCGCCCCTATTCCCTGAAGGCGTTTTCCTTCAGCCAGGTGATCGGCGTGAAGAGGTACGAGAGGATCGAACGCTCCTCGCCCAGCAGGCTGACATTGGCCACCATGCCGGGTCCGATGTCGAGCGGCTCGCCGTCCTGGTCTTTCAGCACCTCTGTCGTCCTGACCTCGACGGTATAGAAGCTTTCGCCCGTCTCCTCGTTTACGACGGCATCGGGCGAAATCGACGTTACGGTCCCGGCCATCTTGCCGAAGATCGCCGGATTGTAGGCGGTGATTTCGACGAACGCTCTTTGGCCGAGACCGACGTTGGCAATGTCCTGCGGGCGCACCATGGCCTCGATATAGAGAGCATCGTCGGTCGGCACGATCTCGACGATCGGCTCGCCCGAACCTACGCTTCCCCCGACAGTGGTGACGAACACGCGGTTCACCCGCCCGGTCATGGGAGCGCGGATCACCGTACGGTCGACCCTGTCCTCGAGGCCGGGGAGAGTCATCTTTTGCACCGACAGGTCGGCCTGCGCTTGCGAGAGTTCCATGCCCGCCCGGCTGCGCCAATCGCTGACCTGCTGCGCCAACGCCGCCTGAGCTTCGGCAATGCTGGACTGGGAGCGGGCGAGGGAGGCCCTTGCCGCAGCTACCTCGCTGGCAGCGATCTGGGCCGCGTTCTCGGCCTGAATGAGCTCAATCTCCGGCACGATCCTCTGGGCCGCAAGGGGCCGCAGCATTTCCAGCTCTCGGTTTGCCGTGACGAGATTGGATTCGCGTGCAGCGAGGATCGATTGCGCTTCCGCAACCGAACGCTGGGCTTGGACGACACGCGCCTGTCCCGCCGACCGCAGGCTGCTCAACTCCGCCGACCGGGCCGAATGAAGCGAGCGCTCGATAGTAACCTGGCTGTCCGGCAAATTGCCGTATTCTGGTGCCCCGCCGCTAACCTCGGCACGAAGCCTCGCAATACGCGCCTCCAAGGCGTCGACACTGGCTTCCGAACTGCCAAGCGCAGAGCCGGTAATCGCAGGGTTCAGGCGAACGAGGACCTGGCCGCGCCTGACGTCCTGTCCTGCGGTCACAAGGATCTCTTCCACCACGCCGCCTTCGAGGTTCGAGGCGACCTGCAGCTTTGAACTCGGAACGACGCGGCCTGACGCCCGTACTGTCCTTTCGACGGTTGCAAAGGCTGCCCAGACAACCGCGATCAATGTAAAGGCGGCAATCGACCACAGGATCAGGTTCGACGATTTCTTCGCCTTGAGCTCCTGCTCTTCGAATTCCTCTTCCTCGCCAAGGAGGCTGCTCGTTATCTTGGAGAAGGCGTTCATCGTGCCGCTATCCTTGTAACCTTGCGCGTGATGTCTTCAGGGGTGCCGTCCATCGCCACCCTTCCGCGCGACATGAGGATGACCCGGTCCACCAGGCCGAGGAGGGAGGGGCGGTGGGTGATCAGGATCAGCGTCCGTCCCTGGAATTCGTGGCGCAGATTGTTCATCAGCAGTGCCTCTGTCTCGGTATCGACTGCCGATGTCGGCTCGTCGAACACGAGGATGGGCGGCTGCCCCACGAGTGCCCGCGCCATGGCGATGGCCTGCCGCTGCCCGCCGGAAAGCCCCGAACCGCGGTCTGCCAGCCTGAGGTCGTATCCGTTCGGCATGCGTGAGATGAAGTCGTGAGCATGGCTGAGCTTGGCAGCCCTGATCATTTCCTCGTCATCGGCATCAGGGCGGCCGAGCATGATGTTCTCGCGGATGGTGCCGGTAAGCAGGGCATTGTCCTGCAGCAGCGCGCCTACTTTCGCACGCAGCGACTTGGGCGTTAGCTGCCGGATATCGGTGCCGTCGATCATGACCAGGCCGCTCGTGGGAGGGTAAAGCCCGATCAACAGCCGTGCGACGGTCGATTTGCCCGACCCGATCGGGCCGATCAGGGCTACGTGCTCGCCCGGTCGGATGTTGAAGTTGACACCCGTCAGGGCCATTTCAGCTGCGCCGGGATAGCGGAAATCGACGTCTCGGAACTCTATCCCGCCTTCCAGTTTTGCAGGAGCAAGACCGAGGCCTTCGGGCCCTTCGGCGGGCATTTCCATCATCGCATCGATGCGGCGATAAGCGGTGCGCGCTGCATGGATCCGCGTCAGCAGCACGGAAATCGCCCCGAGGGGTGCGACAGCGCGTCCGGCAAGGATCGAACAGGCGATCAGGCCGCCCATCGTCAGCGACTGGTCGGCAATCGCAAAGACGCCGAAAATCACCATGCCGGTATAGGCCATTGTTTGCGCACTGCCAGCGACCGTAGTGGCGAGGTTGGCGGTCAGGCGCTGGCGCAGCGATACGCCGGCATGGCCTTTCATCGCCTCTTCCCAGCGCTTGCTGAGCATGTCGCCGGCATTCGACGATTTGACCGTTTCCAGGCTGCCGATGGTTTCGACCAGCACGGCCTGTTTCCCCAGCGCTTCATCGAGAGCCTGCGACGAAAGCCGCCGCATGGCCGGCTGCGTTGCGAGGGCAGCAAGGATGACCACCGGGATCATCACCAAGGGCACCATGACCAGCCAACCGCCGATCATGGCGATCACCAGCAGTGTAATGATCGTGAAGGGAACGTCGACCATCGCGGTGATGGTGGCGGAGGCGAAGAAGTCGCGCAGAGTTTCGATTTCGCGGACGAGGCCCGCAAGCCCGCCAGTGGTGTGCCGGCTGAGATCCAGTCGCAGTGCGAGGATACGCTCGAAAATGGCGCGGCCGATATCACGGTCCACTCGGGCACCGGCAATGTCCACGAAATAGGACCGCAGGAGCTTCAGGACGAAATCGAAGATCAGGACGATACCGAGCCCAATGGCGAGGCCGATCAGGCTTTCGGTCGCATTGTTCGGGACGATGCGATCATAGACCGTCATCGTGAACAGGGCGGTGACGAGGGCGAAGCAATTGATCAGGAAGGCTGCGACAAGGACCCGCATGTAGAGCGGGCGACTTTTTTTCAGCGGACCCGATAGCCATGGCGCTATGCGCGGCTTCGGCCCATCCGATTCATGTTCCAAGTCTGCCAAGTCCAATCCTCCCCCCAATGAAAGGTCCGGCACCGCTGCCGCGATGGCAGCGATGCCGGTCCCGGACAGTGCCTCCTCAGGCGATGGCGATGGTCATGCCATCTCCCACCACGAGCGGGTCGTCCCCGATCGGTGCCACCATGAAGAGCCCGCTGTTCACTGCCTCGGACAATGCCGCCTGGAAGGCCGCGCTGTCACCGTCGCCGGCAACGAACAGGCCGTTCACCGTGCCGCTCTCGTTGTACTCGGCGAGAGCGTTGTGGATGTCCGCGCCAGAGTGATCGCTGTCACCTTGCGGGGACTTCCAGCTGTTCTCGCTCGTCTTGATGCGCGAACCGGCTACGTAATCGTCGAAGGCCTCGCCAAGTTCGGAGACCTTGGGCGTGCCGTCGGCGAAGCTCTGCATCCAGTCGATGGCATCATCGAGGTAATGCTTTGCCGTGCCTTCCGAACCGTCGCCCAGGCTGTTTCCGGCAAGGAAGTTCAGCCAGGTCGCCACAACGTCACGGCCCATCTTGGAGATGACGTCGTTCCCGCTCTTGGTCGATGCGTCGACCAAGTCCTGGGCATCCTTGAGTGAGATGAAGAACACATCTTCACCAGTGCCCAGCCCATCGCCGTTGTAGTCGCCGACGAGCAGGCCTTGCTTGTCCGCGCCGTCGATTACGCCATCACCATTGCTGTCCACCGCGTAAAGCAGGTCCTGGTTACCCTCTGTCGACGGATCGCCATCGGGGAAGCCTTCGCCATCATGCGCCTGGTTGTCGGCAATGCCGTCCCAGAAAGTGAGGCCATTGTTCGGGCCCTGCCAGAAGCCCGGGGTGCGGACGCCGGACCCGGGATCGTTGAGCCCGAAGTAATGCGCCGCATCGCTGTCGGACACACCTTCTGCGGTCGTGACCGTAACGGTGTTGATGTGCTGCCCGGCCTCGAACGGCATGGTGTAATAGACATTGATCGTCTCGCCCGGAGCGAGTTCGACAGTGTCCAGCACCCCGTCGGCATTGACGTCGTTCAGCGCCCAGTCCTCGTTGGCATCGCGCGAACCGTTGCCGTCGAGATCGACCCACGCATCGATCGAGGGATCAGCGTAGTTGAGCTCTCCGGCGAAGACGGAACCTCCCGGTGACGACAGGATATCGCTGAAGTCGAGCGCCGTCAGAGTGACGTTGCCGATATTGGCTACCGATACGAGGAAGTAGATCGGCGTATTCGCAGTTGTCGCCTGCGGCCCTGTCGGACTGTCGTGATCGTCGAGCACCGGATCGAAGGCGTTGCCGCTGATCGAGACGAGTTTTTCGACGTCGATTGCAGGCTCCCAGCACACGTCGACACTTGCGTCGTCCGAGGATTCTTCAGCCGCATCTCCCGAGGCTACCGAGACAGCATTGGCGATCGCGGTATTCACGATAGGTGTGTTCGCGTCGACGTCGGCCTGGGTCACCACATACTGCGCGGTGTAGGTCCAGGTCTCGCCCACATCGAGCTCGCCGTCGGCATCGGTATCGCCGCTGACATAGGTCGGCGAGAAGTCGTCGGTGTCATCGCCCGGCGTTGCCGCATCGTCGACCACCACCACGTTGTCGAGCGAGACATTACCCTCGTTCGTCACCGTGTAGGTGTAGGTGATCGTATCCCCGGCATCGGTGCATTCCGGATCGCTCGATTCCGCGTCTTTGACGATCTTGATCGCCGGATCGTCGCACAGTTCGACGCTTGCATCGTCAGAGGATTCCTCTGCCGCATCGCCGCTCGCAACCGAGTCGCCATTGGCGGTCGCCGTGTTCACGATCGGGCCGCCGCCGTCGACGTCGGCCTGGGTCACCACATACTGCGCGGTGTAGGTCCAGGTCTCGCCCACATCGAGCTCGCCGTCGGCATCGGTATCGCCGCTGACATAGGTCGGCGAGAAGTCGTCGGTGTCATCGCCCGGCGTTGCCGCATCGTCGACCACCACCACGTTGTCGAGCGAGACATTACCCTCGTTCGTCACCGTGTAGGTGTAGGTGATCGTATCCCCGGCATCGGTGCATTCCGGATCGCTCGATTCCGCGTCTTTGACGATCTTGATCGCCGGATCGTCCACGATGGGCACAGCTTCCACGTCAGTGTCCGGACCGGTTTCCGCAGTGTCGCCAGTTGCGATGTTATCGATGTCTCCATCGCCAAACCCGTTGGAATCGATATCTTCCTGCGTGACCGTGTAGCTGGCGGTATACTGCCACGTTTCATTGACATCGAGCAGGTTGTCCTGGTCGAGGTCGCCGATATTGTAGCCGAAGCCATCGTCGACGGGTGTCGCATCGACCGATGCGTAACCTTCGACCTGATCTTCCATGGTCACGCCGGAAAGCGCGTAGTTGCCTTCGTTCGAAATGGTCAGGAGGTAATTGATCACGTCACCGGGGCTATCGACTTGGCCCGTTCCTCCGAAGTCGTCGCCATCTTCGATGGACGTGACCGATTTCACCACGTCGATCGCCGCTACGCGGACGAGCGGGGCATCCTCGCTGTCACTGTCGGAAACCTGGCCGCGGGCCGAGTCACCCGTGACGCCGGCAGTATTGTCGATGTCACCGTCGGCGCCATCGGCACTGTCGTTGCCGTTGCTGTCCAGTTCGTCCTGTGTGACGGTATGACTTGCAGTGTAGGACCAGACTTCTCCGACCTCGAGGATGTTATCGTTGTCACCAACGATGTCGTCACCCCGCACGAGCGAACCGACATCGATATTGGGATCGGTCAGTACTACGTTGGTGAGATCCAGCTCGCCATCATTGGTGACGGTGAACTGGTAGATGATCTTGTCACCAGCGCTGTTGGCTCCGCCAAGGCCGTTCAAACCGACGCCGCCCTCGATTTCCGGAATTTCCTTGTCCAGATCGATGCTGGGGGTCAGCGGCTTGTTACCGATCGGATCGACCTGCAGGATGTCCCCGGCATCGGCGTTGGAAGAAATCAGCACGGTTTCGAAATCGCCCGTGGTCCTGACATAGCCGTCAGGCACCACTTCCCGGACCTGGATGGTGTAGCTTGAATCGAAAAGCGGGATGCTCCCGAAGGAGTATGATCCGTCCGGATTGGTGAAGGTAAAGCGTTCGCCCGGGTCGAGGACGCCGTTGCCATCGGTGGCCTCGACAATCCCGTCGAGGTCATTGTCGATGAATATCTTCACGCCGCCGAGACCGCCTTCGCCATCGTCGCGAACGCCGTCGCCATCGGTATCCTCGAACTTCGTGCCCTGGAGGATCACCGCATTCTGCAGGTTCCATTCTTCGAACCCGCCCTGGACGGTCCAAGTCGCTCCCGCTTCGCCCATCTTCACATACAGGTAGACGTAAGTCGTGGCCGGATCGGCATTGCCGAAGGCTTCTACAGGGACCAGCACGGAATAGTCGTCGTTGCCGGAGCCGGACGAATTGGCCTCGCTCAACAGGACCGACACGTCCTGGCCGGCATCCATGTCGTAAATCTTGTTCTGCGCTTGCAGGACCGCGAGGTCCTCGATCGTGCCGTCTTGCGATGCGTAGAGCTGGAAGGAATCGAGCGAGATCTGTGTATCGGGGCTCGAATTGCTTTCGTTCAGATCGACGCGGAATTCGAAGTACGCTTCCTCAATGCCATCACCATCCGCATCGTAGTACGTGATGGGAATAGAGCCGAGGAGGATCGTCTCAGTCTTGGACTGGTCGATCTCGTCGTTGCTGGGATGTAGCGGGTTCTTGTCATCGGAGTTGAACCCTTCCTCCACACTTCCGGGATCATTGTCGTCCTGAATAGCAAGGAAGGTGTTATAATTGCCGGTACCGGCGCCAACATTGGCAGCATCGAGAAAGACAGCGCCATTGATCACCGCAGAGGAATTGGCAGTTGTCAGGTCGACATCGAGTTTCCCATCGCCGGTTTTGTCAGTGATGGGCGGAAGGCCAACCGTGTCGTCGTCCAGTTCCTTGTCCCAGATGCCGTCGCCGTTTTCGTCTACTCGAATAGGCATTTCGCTTCTCCCGGTGCCTGAATGTTCAAGAAGCTGACCCAGGCGGTTTATACCGCTCTGATTTGATGCAATTTTCTCGCATCGCAGCTTGTTGAAGGCAGAAGAAACAGCCCTCGACGCGCCCGAACTTTTCGTTCGGTTCGCTGCATCGCAAGGCGGCCCAGAGTTTGTTGTTATGCCCGGTTGCAGGAGATGAAACGACTCGATCCAACAGGGTTAACGAAAAGTTAACCACGCATGCTACCAAGTCAACCGCTTTGTTTTGGCGAGCGTTTTTTGACGCTTCTATACATTTCAGCGCCGTCGCTGCCACAAAGGTAGCCAGAAGCGAAATGTGGCGGACAGGGTGGGATTCGAACCCACGGTGGGCGTGAACCCACGGCGGTTTTCAAGACCGCTGCATTCAACCACTCTGCCACCTGTCCGCAGCGAAAGAGGCGCTAGCGGCAAGGAATGCACTTGTCATCCCGGAACTCGTGACAGTTCTCAGGGATAATGCTTCACATGACATCTGCCGTTCACTTGGTTACTGCGAAGCTATGCTCATGACCTTACGCCCGATTTTGTCCTTCGCGACCGCGCTATTGCTTTGCATCCCGGTGGCACCTGCCAGCGCACAGTCGATGCCTTTCGATGCCTATCTGCAATTGCTGATCGCCCGGGCGAGGGCGGAAGGTGTGAGCGAGGCAACACTGCAGCGCATGACGGAAGGGCTGGAGCCCAGCCAGCGGGTCATCCAGCTGGACCGGTCACAGCCGGGGTCATCCACCGGTACGGGGTACCCGCCGCTCGCACCGTATATCGCAACGCATGTCGACGACGCGCGCATCTCCGGCGGACGACGAGCCTATTCGGCTGCAAGGGGAGAGCTTGCAGCAATCGAGCGGGAATACGGTGTTCCCGGCGAAATACTGACGGCCATCTGGGGTCATGAAACTGCCTATGGCGCGGTCAAGGGCGGCTTCGACCTCGCTCAGGCGCTCGCTACGCTGGCATGGGAAGGGCGCAGGCGCGAATTGTTCGCCGACGAATTCGTCGCCCTTATGAAGGTAGCCGACAAGGGTTACCCCCGCAGCCAACTCAAGGGCAGCTGGGCCGGAGCCTTCGGCAACCCGCAATTTCTGCCGAGCGTATATCTGCGGCTCGCGACCGACGGGAATGGCGATGGCCGTGCCGACATCATGAATAGTCGTGCCGACACGCTGGCGTCGATCGCCAACTATTTCCGCGATGCCGGGTGGCGCAGCGGTCAACCGTGGGGTGTGCGCGCCTACGTTCCAAGCGGGTTCGACATCGACCGCTACCGCACCAGGATCGATGCGCCGGTCTGCTCGCGCGTTCATGAACGCCATAGCCAGTACAAAACGGTCGAGGAATGGCGCGAGCTGGGCGTGCAGCCCCAGCGTCCGCTTGCTGCCGGCACGCAAGCCACCATCTTCCAACCCGATGGCCCCGGCACCCCGGCGTGGCTGCTCACCTCGAATTACCGCGTGATATTGGAGTACAATTGCTCGAACTATTACGCGATGAGCGTCGGCTTGCTGGCAGACGAAATCACGCGATAAGGAACAGTGCCGATGGCGAAATCGGGCGCGTTCGCCCGCCTTGCCTTGGCGCTGCCCGTGTCGCTGCCTCAGCCGTGGACAGCCCGTTGATCCTCTCGCAATGGCTGCCACGCGTGGTTATAGGTAATCCCACCTCGACACCCCTGTAGTTTCGCCGGAATGCCGGCGCGGAGCCGGCTTGCGTAAAATTTCCCGATTTGCCCTGATCCCCTCTTTTGCCCTGCTGTTTGCAGGGCAAGCGAGCGCGCAGGATCGCCAGCCTGCTGGGCCGCCAAACGCGAATGATGCCCCGATCGCATTCCTGCTCGACCTCACCAGTGGGCAAGTCCTTTTCGCTCGCGAAGCGGATCGGCGTTTCATGCCTGCATCAATCACGAAAGTGATGACGACCTTTCTGGCGTTCGAGTGGATGGAAGAAGGCAAGATTCTCCCCCAGCAGGTGGTTACGGTCAGGCCCGAGTTGTGGCGAAAGTGGCGAGGCGTCGGCTCGACCATGTTCCTGGCCAGCGGCGCGCGCGTGACCATGGATGACCTCGTACACGGAGTGACGACGGTTTCCGCAAATGACGGTGCCGCCGTCTTGGCCGAAGGCGCCGCCGGATCGGTGGATGCATGGGTCGCCGCGATGAACGCGAAAGCCTCCGAAATCGGGATGAGAGACAGCCATTTCGGCACTCCGAATGGATGGATGGATGATGGCAGGACGTTCGTCACCGCGCGCGACCTGTCCACTCTGGCAGCGGCCTTGATCCGCAAGCATCCCACAAAATACCGCCATTTCGTCGGGCAGACCGAGTTCACCTACAACGAGATCACCCAGCCAAATCACGATCCCATCAGCGGCAAGGTCCCGGGTGCGGACGGTATCAAGACCGGTTTCACCAACCAGGCGGGATACGGCTTCCTGGGATCGGCGCAGCGCAACGGCCGCAGGCTGGTCATGGTCGTCGCCGGAGCGCCACGCGCGCGGGTACGGGACCGGGCTTCGCGCGCCCTGCTCGAATGGGGGTTCCGCACATTCGACCAGCAGCAGTTCTTCGCGCCCGGGACTGTTCTCGGAGAGGCTGATGTCCAAGGCGGAGACAGCGGTTCGGTCCGCCTTGTCGCGCGGCGAGGCGTCTTCCTGAGCATGCCGAAGAACCACCAAGGCAAGGTCTCGATGACAATTCGGTACGACGGGCCGCTGCGCGCACCCGTTGCTACAAGCGAGAAGATTGCCGAATTGCTCGTGCAGGTTGAAGGCCTGCCCGAATACTCCGTACCGCTGGTGGCGGAAGAGGCGGTCGAGGAAGCTGGCTTCTTCGACCGGGTCATCAACGGCGTACGCGGGTGGCTCAGATGACGAGCGGCCGGTTCATCGTTTTCGAAGGCGGGGAGGGGATGGGCAAGTCTACCCAAGCTCGTCTGCTTGTCGAAGCTCTGGAAAAGCATGGTCTTACGGTCCGATTGACACGTGAACCGGGCGGCACTCCCGGGGCCGAAGCGATACGCTCCCTCTTGCTCGATCCCCCCGGCGACGGGTGGGGGCCGGAAGCCGAGGCCCTGCTGTTTGCTGCCGCTCGGGCCGATCACGTGGCCCGGCTTATTCGCCCAGCGCTCGAACGGGGCGAGTGGGTCGTTTGCGATCGGTTCCTCGATTCCAGCAGGGCCTACCAGGGTAGGGCAGGGGGAGTAGGCGATGAGGCCGTGCTGGGCCTGCATGCGATCGGTAGCGGCGGCCTTTTGCCAGACCTAACTCTCGTCCTCGCCGCAGAAACGTCCCAAGTGGCGCAACGCTTGCGCAAACGCGATGGCGACGAGGCGGATGCGATCGGAGGGCGCAGCGAGGCCTATCATAGTGAGGTGAATGCCGCCTTCGCGAGATTCGCTGACGAGGAACCCGCGCGTTTCCGCATGATCAACGGTGACGGCTCGATCGACGAAGTTCGCGAGCGGGTATGGCAAGCCGTCGCCCCGCTGTTCGAGGCAGGGAATTAATGACGTTGCTCGGCCATGATCGCGCCTGGAGCGAATGGCGCAGCGCGATGGGAGGCGAGCGAATGCATCATGCCTGGCTCCTCGCGGGCCGGAAGGGTCTGGGAAAGGCGAGTTTCGCACAGGCGGCAGCTCGCGAACTGGTCGGGGCCGGCCCGGACACAGGTGACCACCCCGATATTCTTACGCTTACCTATGGTCCGAAGAACAAGGAAGAGGCCAAGAAGCGCGACGACGGGAAGCCTTTCGAACTGGCGCGCGGCATCAAGGTGGAGCAGGTGCGCGAAGTGCAACGTCGTCTCACCACCAGGCCGACGATGGGAAGCCGACGCGCGGTAATCATCGACCCGTCGGACGACATGGAGGTGGGCGCCTCGAACGCGCTGCTCAAGAGCCTAGAAGAACCGCCGGCGGGGACTTTCTTCCTGCTGATCGCGCATAATCCGGCGCGGCTTCTTCCGACCATTCGCTCCCGTTGCCGGACCTTGAGGTTTCCTTCGCTGGCCAAGGAGGAGATGGACCGCCTCTTGCGCGAACTATCTCCCGATACGGACATCGCGACACGGGATGCGGCAATCGCGGCGGCAGCCGGGTCGCCGGGTAATGCGCTGTCGTTCGTGGCCCTCGGCCTCGGCCAAGCGGGCCAATTGATGCGCCGGATAGTGGAAACGGGCGACCGTGACTTTTCGCTACGCGGCCAGCTCGCAAGCGAAATCGGGATGAAGCAGGATATTCCGAGGCTGCAGGCAATCCTCGACCTTGCGCGCGCCATCCTCGCCGAACGCATCGAGCAAGCTGGACCTGATCCACGCATCTTGGTGGAAAAGCACGCCGAGCTCGTGAGGCTGTCGGCAGAGCAGCCCACGTACAATTTCGATCCCGGATTGCTCGCGATGGAAATCGGAACCTTGCTCGTCTCTGCTGGTGAGGCTAGCGAGCGCGCAAATGGCTGACCCTTTCTACATTACCACCGCAATCCACTATCCCAACGGCAAGCCGCATATCGGCCATGCCTACGAAACGATTGCTGCCGACGTCATCGCTCGTTTCCACCGTCTGATGGGGCGCGACGTACGCTTCCAGACCGGGACCGACGAGCATGGTCTGAAAATGGCCCAGAAAGCCCGCGACCTCGGGAAGACACCGCGCGAGCTTGCGGACGAAATGTCCGGGGCTTTCCGCGAGCTCTTCGACAGGCTCGACATCACCTATGATCGCTTCATCCGCACCACGGACGAGGATCATCACAAGGCAAGCCGCGCGATCTGGGAAGCGATGGAGGCGAAGGGTGACCTGTACCTCGACCGCTACGAAGGATGGTACTCGGTCCGTGACGAGGCCTATTACGACGAAAAGGAACTTGTCGAGGGGGAAGGGGGTGAAAAGCTCTCGCCCCAAGGCACTCCGGTCGAATGGACCGAGGAAGAAACCTGGTTTTTCCGGCTGTCCAACTACGCAAAGCCGCTCCTCGAACTCCTCAACACTCCGGGATTTCTCGAGCCGGCAAGTCGCCGCAACGAGATGATCGCCTTCGTCGAAGGAGGCCTGAAAGACCTGTCGGTTTCGCGCACCAGCTTCGATTGGGGCGTGAAAGTGCCGGGGCATGAAAATCATGTCATGTATGTGTGGGTCGATGCCCTGACGAACTACATCACCGGCCTCGGTTATCCGGATGGCGGCGAGCTCTGGCAGAAGTACTGGCCGGCCAGCCTGCACTTGATCGGCAAGGACATCGTCCGGTTCCACACCATCTATTGGCCCGCCTTCCTCATAAGCGCCGGCATCCCGGTCCCGCAGAAGGTTTTCGGGCACGGGTTCCTGCTCAATCGCGGCGTCAAGGAATCCAAGTCCGCGGGGAATGTCACCGATCCCAACGATCTGGTCGATCTGTTCGGAGTGGATTCCCTCCGGTATTTCCTGATGGCCGAAGTCATCTTCGGCAAGGATGGAAGCTATTCGGCCGAAGCCCTTGTAAACAAGGTGAATGCGGAACTGGCAAACAGCTTCGGCAACCTCGCCCAGCGCACGCTTTCGATGATCTCGAAGAACATGGACGGCAAGCTCGAGGCTTTCGAGACCAATGACGATGACAAGGCGCTTCTTTCAACTGTCCGCAATGCTTGCGCCGAGGTCCTGCCCCAGGAATTCGACGCGCTGAATTTCAGCGTGGGCATCGAAGCGTGGCTCAAGGCAGTCTTCGCTTGTAATGCCTATGTCGACGAACAGGCGCCATGGGGTCTGAAGAAGACCGATCCGGAACGCATGAAGGCGGTCCTTCAGACGCTTTTTCTCGCCATTCGCGACCTGGCGATCGCGATCCAGCCTGTCGTTCCGACCAAGGCGGCCGCGGTACTCGACCAGCTCGGTGTCCCGGGCGAACGGCGTACCTATGCCGACCTTGCGGATTACAGATGGTTCGATGAACTGGTCTCGGCCGGACATATTGTCGACAAGCCCACGCCCGTGTTCCCGCGCCTCGAACTGCCCGAACCCGAGGCCGCTTGATGCTTGTCGATAGCCATTGCCATCTCGAGTACAAGGGCTTGGTGGAAGAGCGCGACGAAGTACTCACGCGAGCCCGCGAAGCAGGCGTGGGCGCTTTCCTCAATATCTCCACCAAGCAGGCGGAATGGCCGCAAGTCGTGGGCACGGCCAACGCACAGCCGGATGTCTGGGCCAGCGTCGGGATCCACCCTCACAATGCGGATGATCACCCCGGGCTGACGCGGGACGAACTGCTGGAGGCCACCCACGATCCCAGGGTGATCGGCATCGGCGAGACGGGGCTCGACTATTACTACAACCACTCTGATCGCGATGCGCAGCGCGAGCTTTTCCGCCTGCATATCGGCGTGGCGCGTGAAGTGCAGCTTCCGGTGATCATCCACACGCGCAATGCGGAAGAAGACACCCTCGCCATCTTGTCGGAAGAGATGGGGAAGGGGGCGTTCCCCGCTCTGATCCATTGCTTTACCGCCTCGCCTGAATTCGGGCAGCGGGTGCTGGAGCTCGGCCTGTCGATCTCCATATCGGGCATCGTGACCTTCAAGAACGCCAAAGAACTGCAGGAATTCGCACGGGAAATTCCTCAGGACAGGCTGCTCGTTGAAACCGACAGCCCGTTCCTTGCCCCTGTTCCTCATCGCGGCAAGACTTGCGAACCGGGCTACGTCGGCGACACCGCGCGCTTCCTCGCCGATCTTCGCGGCGAAAGCTTCGATGAGCTATCGCGCGTGACGACCGACAATTTCTACCGCCTCTTTTCCAAGGCAGCCGCGTGAAAGTCATCATGCTCGGATCAGGAACGTCCACCGGCGTTCCACGTATCGGGAATGACTGGGGCGAATGCGATCCATCGGAGCCACGCAACCGCCGTAGCCGTGTATCGATCATAGTCGAGAACGACGCCCGGCAGCGTATCCTCGTAGACACCTCGACCGATCTGAGGGCCCAACTGCTGGCCAATGGAATAGAGAAAGTCGATGCGGTCTTCTGGACGCACGACCACGCAGATCATTGCCACGGCATCGATGACTTGCGCGTCATGCGCTATGATCGAAGCAATCCATTGCCCGGTTTCGCCAATACCAGGACATGCAAGAACCTGCTGCGACGTTTCGACTATATTTTCGACGGCCAGCACGGTTATCCGACCTTGATGAGCCTCAAAGAAGTGTCGCAAGTTCAACTGGTTGCTGGATTTTCTTTCGATTATGTCGAGATGCCGCACGGGCCGGTGACAAGCACCGGTTTCCGGTTTGAGGCCGACGGGAAGTCCATCGTTTACGCGACGGATTTCAGCGAGATCACTAAAGACATGATCGATTGCTTCAAAGGCACCGACATTCTGGTGGTCGATTGCCTGCGCCGCCGGCCGCATCCAACGCATGCCCACCTGGACATGGCAATCGACCTGGCTCGGCGATGCAAAGCGAAAACTGCCGTACTGACGCATCTCGACAAGACTATGGATTACGCCTCGCTGGTGGACGAAGTCCCGAGCGGCATCGTAGTCGGGTATGACGGATTGGAGTTGCGCGCATGAGCATCGGAGCATGGATGTGGGCGGCGGTGATGGCTGCTTTGGCCATAGTATACCTGAGAGGGATGCGGTCCGACGGGCTCACCGGCAACAAGATGCTCAAGATTGCCTTGGTATGGGTGGCAATCATCCTGGGGGCATATGTGATCGTCAGCTGGCTGACCGGAATGTCATAACCGCCTTACAGATTATTTAACATAATATATATTATCCATCCTGACGTTGAAACAAGCCGTATCGTAGGCTTCCCCCCTCCCGAAGCCTCACGTAAACCAGCATCATGGCAAACGAGATCAATCGACTCCTGCGGATAATGGCGCGGCTGCGCGACAAGGAACGAGGTTGCGAATGGGACACAGCGCAAACGTTCCAGACGATCGCACCCTACACCATAGAGGAAGCCTACGAGGTAGCTGACGCTATCGAGCGCGAAGATATGGAAGAATTGCGCGGTGAACTCGGAGATCTCCTGTTCCAGGTCGTCTTCCACGCACAGATGGCGAAGGAAGCCGGTCATTTCGGCTTCGAAGAAGTTGCCAAGACAATTTCAGACAAGATGGAAGCACGCCACCCACACATTTTCGGCTCCGAAGGTGGCGTGATGGAGGAATCTCGCTGGGAAGACCTCAAGGCCGCTGAACGCCAGGCTGACGGGTCAACCAGCGCGATGGATGGCGTTGCGTCGGCACTACCTGCCTTGCTGCGAGCGCAGAAACTCCAGAAACGTGCCGCACGTCACGGCTTCGATTGGCCCGATACCGAAGGCCCGCGAGCAAAGGTCGTCGAAGAGATCGAGGAGCTCGACACTGCCACTCCTGACCAGCGCGCTGAAGAAGCAGGCGATTTCCTTTTCGCGGCCGTCAATCTGGTCCGCGCATACGGAATAGATGCAGAAGAAGCGTTGCGGGCAGCAAACCGAAAATTCGAAAGACGTTTCCGCGAGATGGAGGAGCTAGCCGGAGGCGACTTCGAGCAACGCAATCTCGAGCAGCAGGAAGAGCTCTGGCAGGAGGTCAAGCGGCGCGAGAAAGCGCGGTTATAGCGACTGGAACTGGCCCAGTTCTTTGGGATTGAGCGTGACGGTGAACCGTCGCAATGATTGCCCGTCGCTTTCGCCTGCGTCGGCTTCCTCAAGTACATCCCCGTGCGCATGAAGCCAGGCGATCCGCTTGCCGTCGCTGGATGGCAAGACGAATTCGCGGACCGTCGCCCGCGAAGTCAGCATTTGGCCAACTCGGTCGAGAAAACCATCGACGCCCGCTCCGGTTAGTGCGGAAAGCGCGATTATGCCCTCGTCATCCTCGGCAACCTTGGCCAGTTCCTCCGCCTGGACGGCATCCAGCAGATCCCACTTGTTCCAGACCTCCAGGATGGGGACTTTCGGGTCCTCCCCTTCCCCGTCAATCACCCCAAGCTCCCCCAGGACCTCGAGTACCTGGAGCTTCTGCGCTTCTGACGATGGATTGGAAATGTCACGGACGTGGCAGATCAGGTCTGCGGCGGTTACTTCCTCAAGCGTCGCGCGGAAGGCGGCGACAAGCTGCGTCGGCAAGTCCGAAATGAAACCGACCGTATCGGACAGGATGGCCTTTTCGACACCGGGCAAGGAAATGGCCCGCATCGTCGGGTCGAGTGTTGCGAAAAGCAGGTCCTCGGCCATGACATCCGCACCGGTCAAGCGATTGAATAGAGTGGATTTTCCCGCGTTCGTATAGCCGACGAGGGCAACGACCGGCCAAGGTGCCCGCTCTCGCCTTTCGCGATGGAGACCTCGGGTTTTTCGGACCTGTTCCAGTTCCTTGCGCAGGCGCGCCATGCGCTGGCGGATCATGCGCCGGTCAGCCTCGATCTGGGTTTCACCCGGACCACCGAGGAAACCGAAACCACCGCGCTGCCGCTCCAGGTGGGTCCAACTGCGCACCAGCCTGCTCTGCTGATAATCCAGATGGGCCAATTCGACCTGCAAGCGCCCTTCCGCGGTCGCAGCACGCTCGCCGAAAATTTCAAGGATCAAGCCGGTGCGGTCAATGACCTTCCGCGCCAGCTTGTCCTCGAGATTGCGCTGCTGGATCGGGCTGAGAGAACCGTCCACCACAACAAGCTCGGCATCGTTTTGCTCGCACGCGATGCGGATGTTTTCCACCTGCCCCGCACCGAACAGCAGATTAGGTTTCACATCGCGAACCGGCAGCACGAAACTGTCGGCAATGACGATACCGATCGCCAGCGCAAGTCCCTCCGCTTCCTGAAGCCGGCTATCGGCATCAAGGTCATAGCGAATGCCCCGGATATCTGGGCAAACGACAAGGGCCCGCGCACCGCGCGAGACCTCGCCCATCAAATTGTCATCGAAACTCAGTGTTCGTCCTCGTCCCAGTCTTCGCTAAGGTCGACCGGCGTCGCCGGCTGGATCGTCGACACCGCGTGCTTGTAGGCAAGCTGCACATAGCCATCGCGTTCGAGCAGCATGCAGAAAAGGTCGTAAGCCGCGATCTTGCCCTGGAGCATGACGCCGTTCACGAGGAACATCGTCACCTGCGCTTCGGCTTCTCGGACACGGCTCAGGAACACATCCTGCAATAAGCGCTGCTTGGCGCCCGAACCTTGGCTGGCAAACTGTTCAGCATCGATCGGCTGCCCCGGCATGATCGTGCTGACAGCATGCTTGTAGACGAGTTGCGACTGTCCATCACGGCGCAGCAGGATCGAGAAATTATCGAACCACGTCACGATGCCCTGCAGCTTCACACCCTTTACCAGGAATACGGTTACAGGCGTCTTGTTTTTCCGCAAGAGGTTGAGAAACGCGTCCTGCAAGCTTGGCGCCTTGCCCTTGTGCTGCGCTTCATCCTGCTTGGGTCGCGGGCGCGCGGAAAGCGTGCGTTCGCTGGCCATTGTCCTGCTCCTTTTCTTGGCGAACGCTTTCGCGATCACAATCTGGGCGCAACCACCGCGCCCGAATTCCGGAGTTGCCACCGGAACTTGCGCAATATGTGGCATTTCATCGCGCAATCGCAATGAAATTTATTGCACACGTCCAAAAATGAAGGTGTCGCGGCCTACTTGCGCTCGCCGTTCTTGCGCTCTGCCATGCCGAGGAGCTTCAGCTTGCGATGGAGCGCCGAGCGTTCCATCCCGATGAAGCTGGCCGTTTTCGAGATGTTTCCCGAGAAGCGACGGATCTGGATGGCGAGATATTCCCGCTCAAAGCTTTCCCGCGCTTCACGCAAGGGGGCACCCATCAGCTGCGCCATACCGCCGGTGCCGCCAAGCTTGCCGCCGGTCACTTCCTCCGAAAGCATGTCGGCTTCGACCGTGTCCAATTGTTCGCGCGGGGTCAGGATGATCGTCCGCTCCACCACATTGCGAAGCTGGCGCACGTTGCCTGGCCAGTCATATGCCTGCAGGGCGGCCATCGCTTCTTCGCTGATTTCCGGCGGACGGATGCCTTGTTCGATCGCGTAACGGGCGAAGAAATGCTCGGCCAGGGCGGGAATGTCATCGCGTCGTTCGGCGAGCGAGGGGACCTCGACCGGAACAACGTTCAGGCGATAGAAGAGGTCTTCGCGAAACCGCTTTTCCTCCATCTCTGCCTTGAGGTCGCGCGCAGTGGAGGACACCACACGGACATCCACCCCGATCTGCCGTGTCCCGCCCACGCGGACGAAGCTCTGCTCGGTGAGGACCCGCAGGATACGAGCCTGCGTCGACAGGGGCATGTCGGCGACCTCGTCGAGATAGAGCGTGCCGCCGTCAGCAGTTTCCAGGAGGCCGGGTCGCACCAGCTTGCCTTCGGCTTCTTCGCCGAATAGCTCTTCCTCGAAGCGCTCCGGCGTGATCCGCGCGGAATTCACGATCACGAACGGCTTGTCGGCACGTGTCGACCAGCTGTGGAGCAGGCGCGCTGCCACTTCCTTGCCCGAGCCGGCCGGGCCGCTGATGAGCACGCGGCTCCCGGTGCTGGCCACGCGCTTGAGGGTGGCACGAACAGCATTGATTGCGGCCGAGTTGCCGGTGAACTCGCCGCCCTCGCCCATGCCTTCGCGCAGCCGCGAGTTTTCCCGGCGAAGCCGCTCCGTTTCGGTGGCGCGTTCTACCAAGTGAAGGAGGCGCTCTGCCTCGAACGGCTTCTCGATGAAGTCCATCGCGCCGCGGCTGACCGCCGAGACGGCCGTGTCGATGTTGCCGTGACCCGAGAAGATGATGACCGGCAGTTCGGGCTCGCGCGCCTTGATCGCGTCGAGCACTTCGAGCCCGTCCATCTGGCTGCCGTGGAGCCAGACGTCGAGCAGGACAAGGCTGGGCCGCTTGGCATCGACCGCCTCAAGCGCGGAGGAGCTATCGGCTGCGGTGCGGCATTCATAGCCCTCGTCGCTCAAGACGCCTGCGACCAGGTCGCGAATATCGCGCTCGTCGTCGACTATCAGGATGTCGAGTGCCATTGAATTACCCTTCTGCTTTCTCGGTACTGTTCCGGTCGTCGCCCTTGGCGGCAATCCGGTGGGGATCACGCGCAAACCTCAGCGTGACCCGCGTCCCTCCCCCATCGATGGAGGAGAAGTTCATTTCACCGCCGTGTTCCTCGACGATCTTGTTAACGATTGCGAGACCCAGGCCCGTGCCTTTCTCGCGCGTAGTTACATAGGGTTCGAGGATCCGCTCGCGGTCCTGCGGCAGGCCGATTCCGTTGTCGGTCACTGCGATCGTTATTGAGTCATCGTTCTCCGCCACCTCGACCTCGATACGGCCGCGATAATCGGCATCGGCATTTGCAGCACGGGCCTCGATCGCCTCGGCGGCGTTCTTCAGGATATTGGTGACGGCCTGCCCCAGCTGGTGACGGTCTGCCTCAAGGCGCAAGGGCCCTTCGATTTCGGTCGCAAGTACATAATTGACCTGCGGATTGGCGACCTCCTGCAGGAACATCGACTGGCGGATGATGTCGAGCGCGTCTTCCTGTCGGAACATCGGCTTGGGCAGCCGCGCGAAGCTCGAGAACTCGTCGACCATGGTCCGCAATTCGCCGACCTGGCGCACGATCGTGTTGGTCAGTTCGTCGAACAATTCGCCATCTTGCTCGATCTGCTTGCGGTAACGCCGCTTGAGGCGTTCCGTGGCAAGCTGGATCGGCGTAAGCGGGTTCTTGATTTCGTGCGCGATACGACGCGCGACATCCGACCAAGCAGCCTGGCGCTGGTCGAGCAATTGGCGGGTAATGTCCTCGAAGGTGATCACGTGGCCGTCGCCCTCCGGCACCAGCCTGACTGCGAGGGTCATCAGTTCGCCATGGCGCGAATGGCTGATCACGCCCCGGTCCAATCCCGCCTCGACCAGGACCGCAATTTGCGGGATCATGGCGTCAAGGGTTTCGGGGTGTTCACTCCCCTCCCCGCCTTCGAGCAGCATGTTCTGCGCCGGCGCATTCATCAGCAGCACACGGCGTTTGCCATCGATGGTGATGACACCGGCGCTTACGGACTCCAGCACTGCCTCGATGAAGCTGCGCCGTTCCTCGAGTTCCTCGTTTGCGCCGACTAGAGCGTCGGTCTGCTTTTCGAGCTGGGCAGTCATGCGGTTGAACGCGCGGTTGAGCAGGCCGATTTCGTCTGCGCCGGTCCGCCCTTCGACACGCAGCGAGAAGTTACCAGCACCCACCTTGCGAGCCGCCGCCACGAGGTCGGTCAGCGGCTCGACCTGGCGGTCGGCAAATCGCAAGGCGAACCAGACGGCGAGCCCCACCAGCGCAAGGCTGACGAAATAGAGCGCCAGATTGAACCGCAACTGCAACGCCCGGGCACGCTTGGTCAGTTCCTCGTAGGCGGTGGAAATAGATCGCGCGCTTTCCCAGCTACGGAAACTCGCCGCCTCGGCATTTCGCGCCGTGTAGAGATAGATGCCGGCCGTCCGGTCGATCGGGGCGATCGCCTCGATACGTTCAGGGCTACCCCGGATGATCACCGGCTCTCCGCCGCGCAGGGCGCGCTGGCTTTCCTCTGTAAACCCGACCGGATCGCTGCCCTGGTTGATGCCATAGACCACGGCCACGCGGGCGGTTCCGTCGGGCATCACCTGCATGATTGCGCTCTCGATGACGTCGCGCGGATCGGCCTGGTACTTATAGACCAGTTGGAAGTCGGGATCGGTGATCTCGACCTGCTGGAGGATGGCGCGCATATCCATAGCCATCGAGATCGTTTCCTGCCCGAGGTCGAGCTGGTTGTCCTCGTAATATCGCTCGGCAAGGACGTTGGCGTTCTCCATCAGCCCGCGCGAATTGTCCGAGAACCAGAAATCGACGCCCGACTGGAACAGGACGGCGGCGAATGCCGAGACCAGCAGCGTCGGCACAGCCGCTATCATCGAGAAGAAAAACACCAAGCGCACGTGGAGGCGCGCGGTGCTCCCTGCCGCCCTGCGTAGCGCCAGCCTTCGTCCGGCGAGGACAAGCAACGCCATGGCCGGTATCAGCGTGCCGATCAGGAGCACCGCAACCTGCCTGCTCGGCAGCAATTCACCTGTCGGCGGGGCCGTGGTGAATGCGGCCCATGTCGTCACAACCATTATGACGAATGCGGCGAGCGCGATGATTTCGACCAGCGTGAAGAGGTTGGCGCGGCGGGAGGCCACAATGAAGCGGCGCCACCAGCGCGGCGGAGGTTTCTTCGAGGTGCCGGCAAGCGTCGCCATCGTGGCTAAGTTACGACACCTCTGTTGCACTTTTGCAAGGGCAAAAACGACGAAATGCCCATCAACGCCGCCTTACGAAGCGCTCCAGTTCGATTTGGAGGTCGCTCAGGCGCTTTCGCAGCGTGTTGCGGTTGATCCCCAGCAGTTGGGCCGCCCTGAGCTGATTGCCTTCGGTTTCCCGCAGCGCATGCTCGAACAGCGGCTTTTCGAAAGCCGCGAGAGCGCCGTGGTAGAGTGCGCCGGCAGGCTGGGGATTGCTAGACAGCCATTCCTCCAATGCCTCCTCGATCCCGTCTCTTGCAGAAGGAATATTCGCATCGACAGCGGATGGAAGAGCATCGACGACGGTCTGCCGATCAATCAGGTCGTCGCGCGCGAGCAGGGCAAGGCGGAAAACCACATTGCGTAACTCGCGGACATTGCCTTTCCAGAGTTGGTTCTCGAGGATGGCAACTGCATCATCGGCTATCCGGTGCGCCGGAAGTCCTTCGGCGACCGCTTGGGACAGGAAATGCCGCACCAGCGCGCCAATATCCTCCTTGCGTTCCCGCAGTGGCGGGAGGTGGATCGGGACGACGTTCAATCGATAGTACAGATCCTCGCGGAAGCGGCCTTGCGCGATCATCGGCACTAGGTCTCGGTTGGTCGCCGCGATAATGCGCACGTCGACGCCGATTTCCTGTCGGCCGCCCACACGCCGGATCCGGCCGGACTGAAGAGCTCTCAGCAGACGAGTTTGCGCTTCTGCCGGCATGTCCCCGATCTCGTCGAGGAACAGGGTGCCGCCATTTGCCTGCTCGAACTTGCCGATCTGCTGCGAAACCGCCCCCGTAAAGGCGCCGCGTTCATGCCCGAACAGTTCGCTTTCCAGCAGGTCATGCGGGATCGCCGCCATGTTCACCGCGACGAACGGTCCGGTCCGGCGCGCGCCGAGCTGGTGGATCGCTTCGGCTACCAGTTCCTTGCCCGTACCACTTTCGCCGGTCACGAGGACAGACAGGTCGTTGCGCAGGACCCGGGTGATCATCCGGTAGACGTCCTGCATGGCACGGCTGCGGCCGATCAGGGGCAGCGCGCCCTCGCCTTCCCCGCGATCGTCTGCTTCCGCCTTGGGGGACCGGCTGACGGCCTGCCGTACCGCCTGTGTCAATTCGTCGAGGTCGAACGGCTTCGGGAAATACTCGAAAGCCTGGCTGTCGCTTGCGCGAACCGCGGTATCAAGCGTGTTCTGCGCCGACAAGACGATAACCGGCATGTCCGGCGCCGCATCCCGCACAGCATCGATGGTTGCCAGTCCGTCGCCGTCCTCCAGCATGACGTCGGTCAGCATGATATCGAACGCATGGCCGGCAAGCAGTGCGTCACGCCGTTCGATGCTGCTGCACGTCGTGACGTCATGCCCTTCGTCACGCAGTGCCTCGGTGATCACGGTAGCTATCGCGCGATCGTCTTCAACCAAGAGGACGCGGGTGGTCATCGGTCAGCTTTCCTTCGCCGCGACGGGCAGGTTTATCCTGAAAATGGTGTATCCGGCGCGCTCGTCACGCTCGTGCGAAATCCGCCCACCCATGTCACGCAAGAGCTTGCGGACCAGTGCGAGGCCGAGGCCCTGTCCGTGTGGCTTGCCTGACACAAAAGGCTCGAAAACGTGATCACGCAGTTCGGCAGGAATGCCGGGGCCGGGATCGATCACGGATATTTCGATGGGCAGCCTGACCGACTTGCCGAAACGGATCGCGGAAAAGACCAGGCCGCTGACGAACCGGGTGCGCACCACAATGCGCGGCGCGTCTATCCCCGCGCAGGCGTCACAGGCATTGGCCATGAGGTTGATCAGGACCTGCTCGAGCGCGCCCTGATCCGCCTCCACTGCGGGAAGCGAGGGATCGAACTCCTCGACCAATTCGCCGGCATCGCTGCGTCCCGCGCGAACGGTGGCCATGGCCGAACGGATGGCTTCATGCAGATTGCAGGGGCCGGTTTGTGCGGGGCGGCTGCTTCCTAGTTGCTGCATCCGGTCGATTAGTTGCGCGATCCGGTCGACCTCGGTTTCGATCATCGTTGCAAGAGGTCGATCTTTCTCAGCTGCCCGGCGTGACAGGAGCTGGCTTGCGCCGCGGATGGCAGAGAGCGGGTTCTTGATCTCGTGCGCAAGGACCGCAGGCGCGCGCAATTCCGTCCGTTCCCGGTCTTCCTCTTCATTCCCGCCCTGCCCGGCATCGGAAATCGTGATGACTTTCCACCCCGTATGGCCATGCATCGGAGAGCAGCTGAGATTGACGATGTGATCGTTTCCGGCGGCCGTCAGGGTCAGGCCCCGCGCGATCAGCTGGCTTTCGGTGGTCAGGACCGCCTCGGCCACACGTTCCGGCCGGATCGCCATGATCTCGAACAGTCTTTCGTCGAGAATCCGTCGCACACTGCGTCCAAGGAGCTCCTCCGCCGCCGGGTTGGCCTCGCGGACCCGCCCGTCGGGATCGACCAGCAACACCGCAAAGACCATTCCGGCGATCTGGTCGGACGCCGACGGCGCTTCGATCATGCAGCGCGCCGCTTAAGGAACGGCTCGAAAAACCGCTCGAGTTCATCAAGTACAACAGGAGCTTGATCAATAAAATTCACCCGGTTCCTGAACTCGGCCGAGCCGTGCATCCCCTTGGTGTACCAGCCAAGGTGCTTGCGAGCGATTTTGACCCCGACATCCTCGCCGTAGAGCTCGAGCATGTCCCGATAGTGTTCGACGATCACGTCGTATTGTTCGTCGAAACTGGGGCTGGCGAGCAATTCGCCCGTCTTCCACCAGTGCATGACCTGGGCGAGAAGCCAGGGCTTTCCGTAGGCGCCGCGTCCGATCATGACGCCGTCAGCACCGGACTGTTCGAGCGCCTTGGCGGCGTCATCGACCGTGCCGATATCGCCGTTGACGATGACGGGGATCGAAACCGCATCCTTGACCTTGCGAACGAAAGCCCAGTCGGCGCTACCCTTGTACATCTGGTTGCGGGTGCGGCCATGGACCGTCACCATTTTCACGCCCAGGTCTTCGGCGATACGGGCAAGTTCGGGGGCGTTGAGGTCGGAATGATCCCAGCCCATCCGCATCTTGACCGTGACCGGTACGTTCACCGCCTTCACGGTAGCTTCCATGAGCTTGGTAGCCAGCGGGACTTCGCGCATCAGCGCCGAACCGGCAAGCTGGCCTACCACCTTGCGGACCGGACAACCGAAGTTGATGTCGATTATTTCCGCGCCGTTGCCTTCCTGAAGCTTGGCGGCTTCTGCCATGCTCGACGGATCGCAGCCCACGAGCTGCATCGAGACGGGCTCTTCGATCGGATCCCAGGCAGCCTTCTGCACGGACTGGCGCGTTTCACGAATGGCCGCCTCGCTGGCGATCATTTCGGTGACGTTGAGGCCCGACCCGTAGCGCCGGACCATCTTGCGGAACGGCAGGTCGGTCACGCCCGTCATGGGCGCTAGCACGACCGGCGTATCAATCACGATATTGCCGACAGAGATCGGCTTCGGGGGTGCCGGAGGAAGGGGGTGAGCGCTCATTTTCGCGTGTGCCTAATAATTGGGCAGTCACATAGTGCGTTGCAGCGAAAACGGCAAGCCGCTAGCGCGCGGGGGCAATGTCCCGTGTCGCCCCCCTTCCCCCGTTCGCCGCCATCGTCGTGGCCGCCGGTCAAGGCCTGCGCGCCGGGCAGCGGCTCCCCAAGCAATTCGCGACCTGGCGTGGCAAGCCGGTAGTGAGGCACTCGGTCGAAACTCTGCTGAACGCCGGCGCGACAGCGGTGGTCGTCGCGATCCCGAAGGGCGGTGAGGACATAGCGAAAGCAGCTCTGAGCGGCTTGGACGTCCAGTTCGTCACGGGCGGCGAGACCAGGCAGGCTTCTGTATTGAACGCACTCGAGACGTTCAACGGTTCCGAACGCGTCCTGATCCATGATGCTGCGCGCCCCGTGTTGCCAGTCGAAGTTATCGAGCGACTCCTGTTGTCGCTCGAAGCCAACCCCGGAGCGATTCCGGCGCTTCCGGTCGTCGACAGCCTCGCCGTTGACGAGGGCGGCGTAATGGCCGGTACGGCGGATCGCGAGACACTGCGCCGGATCCAGACACCGCAAGCCTTCCGGTATGACGATATACTTGCCGCGCATCGCGCTTGGCCCGGCCCGAAGGACGCTGGCGACGATGCGCAGGTATTGCGTGCGGCGGGTGGGACTGTCGGCCTGGTGGAGGGAAGCGAAGCCCTCAAGAAGCTCACTTTCGCGGAGGATTTCGTGACCGAATTACCCTTGGTCCGCATGGGAAGCGGGTTCGATGTGCATCGCCTCGTCGCCCGCGAGGAATTGTGGCTCGGTGGCATCCGCATCGAACACGAAAAGGGACTTTCGGGACACAGCGATGCCGACGTCGCGCTCCATGCGATTACCGATGCGATCCTGGGCGCGGTTGCGATGGGCGACATCGGCGACCATTTCCCCCCTTCCGACCCCAAGTGGCGCGGTGCGAGCAGCGACCGCTTCCTGCAGCATGCAGCCGGACTTGCCGCAGAGGCCGGTTACCGGATCGGCAACATCGACCTGACGATCATCTGCGAAGCGCCCAAGATCGGTCCCCACCGCGAGGCTATGCGCTGCCGGATTGCGGAACTTCTCGGCGTTGACATCGCTGCAATATCGGTGAAGGCGACGACGACCGAACGGCTGGGCTTCACCGGCAGGGGCGAAGGCATCGCCGCCCAGGCCGTCGCCACCGTCATTCGCGACTGATACTGCGAGGAGAGCATGGCGCTCGAAACCCTACTACCCACGGATATCGATGATCTCGCCAAGCGGGTCATAGAAGAAAACACGGCTGCCGGGCGTAAGGTGGTGGTCGCAGAAAGCTGCACTGGCGGCCTCGTCGCCGCAGCCCTGACCGAGATCGCCGGCTCATCCGCCGTGCTCGATCGCGGCTTTGTTACCTATTCGAACGAATCGAAGATGGAACTGCTCGGCGTACCGCTCGACATTATCGAGACGTTCGGGGCTGTTTCGATCGCGTGTGTCTGGGCCATGGCCAAGGGCGCCCTCGCGCGAAGCGATGCGGATGTCGCAGTGGCCATCAGCGGTGTTGCAGGCCCGGGTGGCGGCACGCAGCTCAAGCCGGTTGGGACCGTCGTCTTCGCCAAGGTCGTTCGCGGCCAGGAAGGCGAGCCCGAAGGCGAGCTGAAAAGCTTCGAGCCTACTTCGCGCGCAGGCGTGCGGCGCGAAGCGACGTTGTGCGCGCTGGAACTGCTGTTGCCCTAGAGGTTGGCTGCGGCGTTCTCGCGGCCGTAGAGTTCGTCCGCCCGCTTTTCGAAAGCTTCGACCATCTTGCGAAACGCGCGGTCGAAGTACTGGCCGGCCAACGCTTCGAACATGGCGTTGCGGAAAGTGAAATCGACACAGAAATCGATCTCGCATCCACCATCGGGAAGGCAGGTAAAGGTCCACTTGTTGTCGAGGTCCTTCAGCGGACCGTCAACGTAGAACACCTCGATGAATTCGGGGCGGCGTTTCACCACGCGCGAGGTGAACTTCTCGCGGATCGCCTTGAAGCCGACCAACATGTCGGCAACCATTTCCGTTTCGCTGTCGCTCCGTATGCGGGTGGCGACCACCCAGGGCAGGAACTTGGAATAGCTACCCACATCGGCGACCAGATCGAACATCTGTTCGCAGCTGTAGGGAAGGCGTCGGGTCTCCCGGATGCCCGGCATCAGCCGTTCGCCCTCGCCCGCTCCTTTGCGAGACGCTCTTCACGGGCAGCCTTCATCTGCGCGAAGTCGTCCCCTGCATGGTAGCTCGAGCGTGTCAGCGGGCTGGAAGCGACCTGCAGGAAGCCTTTCGCGCGCGCGATCGAACCATAGGCCGCAAACGCCTTCGGCGTAACGAAATCCTCGACCTTGGCATGGCGCGGGGTCGGCTGGAGATACTGGCCCATGGTGATGAAATCGACATCGGCACTGCGCATGTCGTCCATGACCTGGTGCACTTCGAGACGCTGTTCGCCGAGGCCGAGCATGATGCCTGACTTGGTGAAGATTATCGGGTCGTGGCTCTTCACCTCTTCCAGCAAGCGGAGCGACGCGTAGTAGCGCGCACCCGGCCGGATCGTCGGGTAAAGCCGCGGCACGGTTTCGAGATTGTGGTTGTAGACGTCCGGTCCCGCCTCGCAGATAGCCTCAACTGCCGCGCGCATTTTGCCGCGGAAATCGGGCGTCAGGATTTCGATGGTCGTGTTCGGCGTTTCACGGCGCAGTGCCTTGATCACCTTGACGAACTGGCCCGCCCCGCCGTCAGGAAGATCGTCCCGGTCGACGCTCGTGATGACGATGTGTTCGAGACCCATCTGGCCCGCTGCGATGGCGACGTTTTCCGGCTCCATCGGATCGACCATGCGCGGCATGCCGGTCTTGACGTTGCAGAAAGCGCAGGCGCGCGTGCAGACGTCTCCCAGGATCATGACCGTGGCGTGCTTCTTGTCCCAGCACTCACCGATGTTCGGGCAAGCCGCTTCCTCGCAAACCGTATTAAGCTTGAGGTCGCGCATGAGCTTTCGCGTTTCCTGATAGCCCTTGCTGACCGGGGCCTTGACGCGAATCCAGTCGGGCTTACGCTGCTTGCGAGGAGCTTCGCCCTCGGGCGCGGGAGCGGAGGAGAGATCGTTCATTGCGCGGCCCACTTAGGGAAAGGGGCTGACAACCGCAATGGCCATGCTTGCCGTTGCGGAAAGGCTGGACTAAGCGCGCCGCATGGAAGCGATGGGTATTCAGGCACTGACCTCTCCGGTCATTCTGTTTTTCGTCCTCGGCTTGTTGGCTGCGTTTGCACGCTCCAACCTCGAAATCCCCGAAGCAATCGCCAAAGGCATGTCGCTCTACCTGATGGCGGCGATCGGCCTGAAGGGTGGGATCGAAGTCGCCGAATCCGGCCTCGACGGTACTGTGCTCGCCGCACTTGCTGCCGGGATTGCCGCAGGATTCGTGATGCCAGTCTACGCCTTCTGGCTGCTGAAAGGCTTCGGGCGCCTCGACCGGCTGAACGCAGGTGCCGTTGCGGCCCATTACGGATCGATCAGCGTCGTCACCTTCGTGACCGCGGTGGAGATTTACACGATCCAGGGCATCCCGCCCGAAGGGTACATGGTGGCCGTGATGGCTTCCATGGAAAGCCCGGCGATCCTTGCCGGCCTTCTCCTTGCCCGCGGGATCGGATCGGACAGCGGTCAGACCAAGAAGGAACTCGCGCACGAGGTCCTGCTCAATCCATCGGTCGTCCTGCTGCTCGGCGCATTCTTCATTGGCATGGTAGCGGGCCCGCTGGGGTTCGACCCGGTGCGTCCGTTCTTCGACGGCCTGTTCAAGGGCATCCTTTGCCTCTTCCTACTCGACATGGGCCTGATTGCTGCACGGCGCATAATGGATTCGCGTGCGCTCACCTGGCGGTTGGTCGTCATCGCTATCTTCCTTCCGCTGTTGAATGGCGCCCTGGGGACTACGCTGGGTGTCGGAATAGGCCTAGATCCCGGCTCCGCGGCTGCGCTCGGCGTGCTGTGCGCAAGCGCCAGCTATATCGCGGTGCCGGCGGCCATGCGGCTCGCCCTGCCCGAAGCCGATCCCGGCATCTACCTGACCATGTCGCTCAGCATTACCTTTCCCTTCAACGTCCTCGTAAACATCGGCCTGATCGGCGCCCTTGCAGGTATGCTGACCGGTTCCGGAGCACCTCTCCCATGATCGAAACCGTCATCCGCAAGCGCATCGAAATCCTCGCGGACCAGGCGCAGGTAAAGCGCGTGACCTCGATCATCGACGAGGTCGGTATAACCGGATGGACAGTCCTGCCCGTCACGTCCGGCAAGGGACGCGAGGGACGCTGGCGCGAGGAACGCGTCATGGGGACCGACAAGAACCTCGTCGTGACCATTGCCTCGCAGGAAAATGCCAATGCACTGGCCGAAGCGCTTGCCCCCATCCTCACCTCGCACGGTTTCCTGCTTACCATGTGGGATGTGGAAGTGATCCGCGGGGAGCGGTTCTGATGCCCGAGTTTACCGAACTCCTGCGCGGCTATCACCGCTTCCGCGCGGACGGCTACCCCGAACAGCGCGAACGATACGACCGGCTGGTGGCCGAGGGGCAGAGCCCCAAGCTGATGATCATCGGCTGCTCGGATAGCCGCGTCGATCCGGCGCAGATTTTCGATGTCGATCCTGGCGAGATTTTCGTTGTACGTAATGTCGCTGCACTGGTCCCGCCCTTCGAAATCTCGCCGGGCCAGCACGGCGTATCGGCTGCGTTGGAGTTCGCCATCCAGTTCCTCCACGTGCGACAGATCGTCGTGATGGGGCACGGGATGTGCGGCGGCTGCAAGGCAGCTCTAACGCGCGACCTCCACGGCACCGCTCCCGGGGATGGCGGCTTCATCGCGAACTGGGTCCGGATGCTGGACGAGGCCCGCGACGAGGTTGCGGCGAAATACGGGACGGAAGGTCGCGAAGCCGAAAGGGCGATGGAGATGGCGGCAGTCGGCGTGAGCCTCGCCAATCTGCGCACCTTCCCTTGCGTTCGCGAAAAGGAAGCCGACGGCACACTGAAGCTGCGCGGCGCGTTCTTCTCCATTGCGGAAGGCGTGCTTTACGTCCGCGACGAAGAGAGCGGCCAGTTCCAACCGGCCAAGTGACTTGCGCACCTCGGGCAAGGCGACCATGTGACGCTGCATGCCTGAAAAAGAACTCAAGAACATCGCGCTGCTGATCGACGCGGACAACACCTCCCCAAAGGGGATCGATCCCGTCCTCACCGTCATGGCCGAACTCGGTCAGGTTAACATCAAGCGGGCCTATGGCAATTTCGCCAAGAACAACCTCGCCAACTGGGATACGATCACCCACAAATACGGCATCCGTCCGCAGCAGCAGTTCGACCTGACTGCCGGCAAGAACGCCACCGACATGGCCATGACGATCGATGCGATCGACCTCCTGTACCAGGGCAAGGTGGACGGTTTCGGTATCATGAGCTCCGACAGCGATTTCACGCCGCTGGTCACGCGCCTTAGGCAGGATGGCCTGATCGTCTACGGCTTCGGAAGCACGAACAAGACGCCCGGTGCCTTCAAGAGCGCCTGCACGCGCTTCATCGATATCGACGCCCTCATCAAGGGCGCTTCGGACGAGCCCGATACGACCAAGACAAAGGCGAGCAAGGCCAGGTCCAATGTGGACGAAGAACTCGTCGAATTGCTCGGGACCGCCTGGAAGGCAGCCCGCCGCGACGACGAAGGTTTCGCGCAGATGGGAGAGGTTGGCCAGATTGCCGGGAACCGCTCGAGCTTCGATGTGCGCAACTACGGCTTCAAGCGCTTGTCCGACCTGTTCGAGGCGATGGAGCAGTTCAAGGTTGAGCGGCGCGACAACACCGTCTGGGTAAAACGCCTTCGCTAGACATGAAAAACGGCGCGGATCCGATAGACCCGCGCCGCCTTTTGTCATTGGCGCTGAAGCGTCAGGCTTAGATGCCGGCTTCTTCCGCAGCATAGGTCGCCCAGAGACGGGCGATGGCAGCGCGCTTGCCTTCCACGGCATTGAACGTTGCGACGGCTTCGGCAGCCTTGCCCTGCTCAAGCTGTGCAATACCGAGACGCGTGCGAGCTAGGCCGGCATCGACGCCCGGCATGCCGAGAGCCTTGGTATAGAGCACTTCAGCCGCAGCATAATCGCCGTAGCTGAGTGCGAGGTCGCCGCCGGTGACGATCGACTTCACATCGGTCGACGCCTTTGCCTTGCTCAGCAGGCCTGCGAGATCGGCACGGTCGGTCTTCGCGCGTTCGGCTGCCATGCCCCGAACTTCGGCGACGTAGGTGTCGGTCTTCTTGAGCGTGCCCTGCGCATAGCCTTCGTCGATGACGGCAACGACTTCACCCGGCAGGCGGCGATAATCGGCGCTGTCGATGTAGTCGGCATACATGCGCTCATCGCGCATTGCCTTGGCCGAACGGGCCAGACGGACGAGATCGAGGATCTCGGGGTTCTGCCAACCGCCGCCATACGCGGTGATGGCGATCACTTCGCCCCAGTTCTGGGTCGAGGGGAAGTGCTTGACGAAGAGCAGGCCGAACTGGCCCAGCTCCTCTGCCATCTGGTTGTTATAGGCCATCTGCAGGCCGCGACGGACCCACTGTTCGTTGACCGGATTGCCCGCAGCTTCTTCGGCAGCAATTGCTTCGGCCAGGTACTTCAGGCCGGCAGCGTGGTTGTCTTCGGCGAAAAAGGATTCGGCGATAAGGCCCTGCGGCTCGCCCTCGGTATAGCCGAATTCGACAGCCTTCATGAGGTAGGTGCGGGTCTTCGCGTATTCCTTCTCGTTATAGGCAAGCTGACCTGCGAGCAGATTGTACTGGCCCTGGTTTTCAGCCGGAACCTGCCCGCTTGCAAGCATGAGCTCCACGCCTTCGAGCTGCTGGGCGCGGTTCTGGTTCTTCGTGCCGACGTTGTAGATGAGGTTGCCGGCAACCATCCGCTCGTCATTCGACTGGATGAGCGCCTTCATCGCCGGAAGCTGCGCATTGATGGTCGCGTAGTCTGGAGCAGGCGCATTCACGGCATCGGCCAGCGGCTGGTAGGCAGCGATGAACTCCTTGGAGTAGCTCTTCGCTGCAGGCTTTTCCTCTTTCTTCTTCTTCTGTGCGAAAGCCGGCTGCTCGAGGGCGAAAACGCCTGCAGTGCCGGTCGCGGCAAGAACGAGGGCCAGAGCCAGCGCCGACGACGGACGCGAGGCCTTGGAAATACGGGTGAAGATCATCATGTAACTCCCAAGAGTGGATAGGGGGAATGAGCGCGGTGGGCGCCGGAATTCTCTCAACGGTGCGGCACTTGGCCTTTTAACGCTCTCATTGCAAATCTTGTAGGGTTTTGGCGCTGAATGGTCATTGAATGATGCACGTTCCCGCCGTTCAGGTCCGATATGGGCAATCGGGCTATCCATATGTGGAAAAAGCCCGCCAACACCCCTGTCAGACACGCCCGAAAGTGGCGCGGGAACGGCATTTCGCCTAGGGTTCTGACTGCAATCCAAATCCCGATCACAGATCACGGAATACCATAGTCTTGTCCGACGAAACCGACCTGATTGACCCACCGGCCCCCGGCGCCGAATACGCTCGCATCGACATCGTCGACGAGATGAAGACCAGCTACCTCGATTACGCGATGAGCGTGATCGTCAGCCGCGCGCTGCCCGATGTGCGGGACGGCCTGAAGCCGGTTCATCGCCGTATCCTCTTCGCTAGCCAAGAAGGCGGCTTCGTTGCCGGCCGCCCCTATCGCAAGAGCGCGAAGATCGTCGGCGACGTCATGGGTAACTACCACCCGCATGGCGACGCCGCGATCTACGATGCGCTTGCCCGCATGACCCAAGACTGGTCGCTGCGCGTTCCTCTGGTCGACGGCCAAGGGAACTTCGGTTCGATGGACCCGGATCCGCCGGCCTCGATGCGTTACACCGAGGCGCGGCTTGCCCGTGTCGCAAATTCGCTGCTCGACGACCTCGACAAGGACACGGTCGATTTCGTCGACAACTACGACGGTTCGCGCCAGGAACCGACGGTCCTTCCGGCACGCTTCCCCAACCTCCTGGTCAATGGCGCAGGTGGCATCGCGGTCGGCATGGCCACGAATATCCCGCCGCACAATCTGGGCGAAGTGATCGACGGCTGTCTCGCCTTCATCGAAAATCCCGCTATCACCAGCGAGGAACTGTTCGAGATCATTCCGGGCCCGGATTTCCCGACTGCCCCGCTCATCCTTGGAAAGTCTGGTGCCCGTGCGGCCTACACCACCGGTCGCGGCTCGATCCTAATGCGTGCGCGTCACGATGTGGAAACCGGCAAGAACGACCGACGGTCGATCGTTCTCACCTCCATTCCCTACCAGGTCGGCAAGAGCGCACTTGTCGAAAAGATTGCCGAAGCCGCCAAGGACAAGCGGATCGAGGGCATCTCGGACATCCGCGACGAATCGAGCCGCGAAGGCGTGCGCGTCGTCGTCGACCTGAAGCGCGATGCCTCTCCCGAAGTCGTGCTCAACCAGATCTGGCGCTACACGCCCGCGCAGGCGAGCTTCCCGGCCAACATGCTGGCTATCCGCGGCGGCCGTCCCGAAGTGCTTACGCTGCGCGAATTCGTGCAGGCCTTCATCGCCTTCCGCGAAGAGGTCATCACCCGTCGCACCAAGTTCGAACTGAACAAGGCGCGCGAGCGTGCCCACATCTTGCTCGGCCTCGTGGTGGCCGTGTCGAACCTCGACGAGGTCGTCGCGATGATCCGCGGGTCGTCCAATCCGGCCGATGCGCGCGCCAAGCTGCTCACGAAGGAATGGCCGATCGGTGACATCGCGCAGTATATCCAGCTCGTCGAAGCGATCGAGCCGAGCGCCGAACAGGAAGGCGGCTCGTATCGTCTCTCGGAGCGCCAGGTTAAGGCCATCCTCGACCTGCGCCTCCACCGCCTCACCGCGCTGGGCCGCGACGAGATCGGTGACGAGCTCAAGGAACTGAGCCTCGCGATCGAAGAGTATCTCTCGATCCTCGCCGACCGCGTGAAGCTTTACGGCGTGATGCGCGAGGAGCTCGAGGAAATTCGCGCTACCTACGCCACGCCGCGTATCACCGAAATCGCGCCCGCTTGGGACGGTCTCGAAGACGAAGACCTTATCGAGCGCGAAGACATGGTCGTGACTGTCACCCACGGCGGTTACATAAAGCGCACCCCGCTCCAGGCCTTCAGGGCACAGGCGCGCGGCGGCAAGGGCCGCTCGGGCATGGCGACCAAGGACGAGGATGCCGTCGTCGAAATGTTCGTCACTTCGACGCACAATCCGGTGCTCTTCTTCACGAACACCGGCCGAGTGTACCGGATGAAGGTGTGGAAGCTGCCCGAAGGCGGGCCGACCACCAAGGGACGGCCGATGGTCAACCTGCTTCCCTTGGGTGACGAGGAGCGCGTGACCAACGTGCTGCCACTGCCCGAAGACGAGAGCGAGTGGGCGAACCTCAACATCGTCTTTGCGACCGAGCAAGGCATGGTGCGCCGCAATTCGATGGACGCGTTCACCAACGTGCCCACCAACGGCAAATACGCGATGGGCTTTGTCGAAGGCAGCGGAGACCGCCTGATCGGCGTCGAACTGCTGACCGAGGAGCAGGAGATTTTCCTCGCTTCCGATTCCGGCAAGGCGATCCGCTTCTCGGCTACCGACGCCCGCGAAACCAAGAGCCGTACCGGCATCGGCGTGCGCGGCATGAAGCTCAAGGAAGGCCAGAAGGTCGTCTCGATGGCCGTGCTGGACGCAGGGGAACGCGACACCGAGGTCCGTGACGCTTACCTGCGCGCGGCGAACTGGAAGAATAACGAGAACGAAGCGACGCTCGGCGCCGGAAAGGTTGCCGAGATGGCAGAGGCGGAAGAATTCATCCTTACACTCACCGCCAACGGCTATGGCAAGATCTCGTCAGCCTACGAATACCGCACGATCGGTCGCGGCGGGATGGGCCTGACCAATATCGGCGAGCCCGCCAGCAATCCGGACCGGAACGGGCCGGTCGTTGCCAGCTTCCCGGTCAAGCACGGTTCGCAGCTCATGCTGGTGACCGACCAGGCCAAGCTGATACGCCTTCCGATCCAATTTCGCCACATGGTGGAAGGCGGGTTCGACAACCATGAGGGGTTCTCGATCTCGGGCCGCGGATCCTCGGGTGTGCGCATTTTCAACGTCGCGAAGGGCGAGCAGATCGTCGGCGCGGCTCTGATCGACGAGACGGAAGAGCCGGAAAACGAGGCGGAAGAAGCTGTCGCGGAAGAAATGGCCGACCGCACCGCGCAGACGACCGAACCGTACACGACGGCCCATTCGGACAAGAACATCGAAGGTGAACCGGGCGGCTAAAGCGCTGTGAAGTCGCGATCAGGCGTGGTGCTTGCGAATGCTCTGCACCACGCCGATCGCGATGAGGAACTGACCGCCGTAATACAGTGGCCAAATCAGCCAGCTTCCGACCTCGGCGGGGATATGTCCCGCTTCCCTTGCAAAGATCAGCAAATCGCTGACAACGAACAGCACCGCCCCCGTCCCGACGCGGTAGCGAGGAAAACGGCTCGTCCAAGCCGCAGCTGCCATGGCTCCGACGAGGAACGAATAACCGGTCGCCGCCTGCCAGTTCGGCAGGGGATAGGTCATCAATCCAGCAATTGCCGGTGTCGCTGCCAGAAGGGCTATGCCGGTAAGCGCCTGGCTAGCGGTCGTAGCCGGGCGGCGGTTGCGCAAATAGAGGGCTATCGCGATCAGGTGCCCGACCGCGAAGAGCGCGCCCCCGACGAGAAAACTGAACTCGAGCACCACGTCACCGAGCGCGCCGAAGGTCATGACAAGCGCGATCAGCGCACCATCGAACCCCTTGCCGCGGTGAGCTGCGTAGAGGGCGAGAAACCCCACGCCAGCTCCCTTCCAAGCCATCAGCCAGATCCCGCCGATGGGGTCGTCCATGACGAAAAAGTAGCTGACTGCTGCGGCCAGGCTGGCCAGCAGGTACGGCCGGTGCTCGGACAATGCGCGTTTTGGCATGAAATTCCCCTCGTTGGCGCTCGGTAATCCTTGATAGAGGGGGCATGCAAGCCCTAGGTGCGCCACCGCAATGACTCACGACGTACATATCATCGGCGGCGGCCTCGCGGGAAGCGAAGCGGCATGGCAACTGGCGAAGCGCGGCTTAAAGGTTCGCCTGTCCGAAATGCGCGGCAGCGGCGAGATGACGCCTGCCCACCAGACCGATGGCCTCGCCGAATTGGTCTGCTCCAACAGCTTCCGGTCGGACGATAGCGACCGCAATGCCGTCGGCCTGCTGCACCACGAAATGCGCGGGCTCGACAGCCTTGTCATGCGTGCGGGCGAAGTGGCCCGCGTCCCTGCCGGAAGCGCAATGGCGGTCGACCGCGACGTGTTCTCAGCCGAAGTGCAGCGCACGCTCGAAGAGCACCCCAACGTGACCGTCGTGCGCGAACGCGTGGATACCCTGCCCTCCGCCGGTGCCACCATTGTCGCGACGGGCCCGCTGACTGCGCAATCGCTTGCCGAAAGCATCGTTGGGGCAACGGGCCAAGACCGCCTCGCTTTCTTCGATGCCATCGCCCCGATAGTCCACCGGGACAGCATCGACATGTCGAAATGCTGGATCCAGAGCCGCTGGAACAAGCGCACCGAGGCCTCGAATGAGGACGGAGACTACATCAACTGCCCCATGACCAAGGAGCAGTATCTCGCCTTCCACCAGGGCCTGCTCGATGGCGAGAAGACCGAATTCCGCGAATGGGAAGCGGATACCCCCTACTTCGACGGGTGCATGCCGATCGAGGTCATGGCCGCGCGCGGGGTCGACACGCTCCGCTTCGGTCCCATGAAGCCAGTAGGGCTCGACAACCCGCACGACACGACCCCGGAATTCCCGCAGGGGCGCTGGCCCTATGCCGTGGTCCAGCTGCGACAGGACAATAAGCTCGGCACCTTGTGGAACATGGTCGGCTTCCAGACGAAGCTGAAATATGGCGCACAGATCGAGCTGTTCCGGACAATTCCGGGCCTCGAGAATGCTGAGTTCGCACGGCTCGGCGGTCTCCACCGGAACACCTTCATCAACTCGCCACTCGTCCTCGATCGCCAGTTGCGGCTGCGCGGCGGGGAACACATCCGGTTCGCCGGCCAGATAACCGGCTGCGAAGGCTACGTGGAGAGTTCCGCAGTCGGCCTGATGGCTGGGATGATGGCTGCGGCCGAACTGGCCGGGCGCGACTGGACGCCTCCGCCAAGGACAACCGCTCTTGGTGCGCTGCTCAGCCACATCACCGGCGATGCGGAAGCAGAGACGTTCCAACCCATGAACGTCAATTTCGGCCTCTTCCCCCCGCTTCACGACGTGAAGAAGAAAGCGCGCAAGGAAGCCTACACGTCGCGAGCCAAGCAAGAGTTCGGGGAGTGGATTGCGGGCGCCGAAGCGGTCACCGCCTGATCAGCACGCGCACTTTCGCTTTTTGGCGGGCTTGGCCCGTGTGGTAGCGAATTCCCTCGGGGAAAGTTCGTTGTCGCCATCGGCGTCGGCGCCCTCGAATTTGTCGACGGTGGCGACTGCCCATTCCTCGAAGGTGAGCAGATTGTTGCCGTCCTTGTCGAGCTTGCGGAACCCGTCGCTGCGGGTGGAGAGCATCTCGGTCCGGCTGATGCGCCAGTCGCGGTCACGGTCGTAGCGGAAGAAGCGCTGCTCTTCCTTGGTCAGCTCGGTTGCTTCGGGCGGCGCTGGGCCAACCATGTCCTTCGGGTCGCCGGATGGGAGCGCGTCAGGTGATGCTGTCGACGGCAGTTCGGCAAGCGAAGGCGGCGGGGCGGCGGACTCGACCTCGGCGCGGCCCTGGTACCACCTCGGCGCGGCCCTGGTACCAGAACAGCCCGACCCCCATGGCGATGAGGACGATGATCCCGCCGGTGACAATGCCCCTCATGCTACCCCCTGTATTTCGACAACCCTTTGTTTAGCGGCCAAAAATACCGATGCGCAAGGCCAGAAGCGGTGCCCCCCTGCCCTCCATCGGAGAGATGCCGCCTGCGGCAAGGGCCCGGCTCCCCAACGCCGCCAGGATTGCAAAGGGGCGCAGGCGGCGGGGAAGCCTCTTGGAGCGGAGCTTCATGCCATTAGCCAGACCGGCAACGACCTCGCGTTCTTCCGCATCGGATAGGTGGGACAAGAGATCGGCGAGAAACCATGCCTGGGCTGCGGACGATATCCCCGCGGAGCTCTCCTTGGCTAAAGGACCGCTCGCAAGCGCTGTCCAGGACGCCCCCCTGCCTTCGACGAATTGCATTGCGGCATTGCGTTCGAGCCTCTCGGCCAGCAAAATCCCTTCCCACGCGTCCACTAACGTTTCGAGGCCGTCGGAATGAGCGCCCCATGCCGTGTTCAACGCAGCGACAAGCGGCTCGCCGCTGGGACGGTCTTCAGGCTGCCTGCCAAGGACATCGCGCCACCATGCAAGGCGCAATTGGCCGATCATCGGTTCGCTGCTGCCTGCGACGATCTCTGCCAACCGACGGTCGAGCTCGAACATGGCATGATACGCCAACCGGTCATCCGGATGGGCATAGGCCAATGCGATCCGGTATTCCGGGCGCAGGTGGTTATCGTTCAGGAGTTCCTTGCCATCCATACTGGCGGCCATGACGAAGCCGCGCGCGTGGTGCAAGCCTGCCGGACAGGCCTAGAGCTGCGGGTAGGAACGCTTGGTCAGGCGAACGGGCATTGTGCCCATGTCGACGAACACGAGGTTCACATTGATTCCGCCGGAGGCCACCAGGTCGACATAGTCGCGTCCGAACGTGTCGGTGCCATGGGTAATCGCGAGCGTCGCATTGCCGAACTGCTGGGCGCTGAGCAGATTGTTCGTGAACTCGGTCTGCAATTCGGTGTCGTTGGGGATCGGCCAGACCGTCACGCTCCGGGCTGTCTCGTCCAGCGCGGAAGAGAGCGAGTTCTGGAAGAACAGGTAGATGCCCATGTTGAGCGCGCCCAGAAGCATCGTCACGGTAAGCGGCAAGGCGAGCGCGAACTCGACAGCCGCGCTCCCGTTGGCGTTTCGAAAAAGGCTCTTCAGGCGCGTCATGATCATTTCGTCCTCAGCGTGACCGAGCCGACGTGGGTCTGGGTCGTCGCGAAATCTGCGATACCGTCGATGTTGAGCATCGGCGTGTAGGTGTCGCGAACAGTGATCGTCATAAAGTCCGTCTGGACCGCAGTCGGGTTCACGCAAATCGGGGCAGCGATCGTCGGCTTGACACCGTCACACTCGATCCACGTGTCGATCGTGATGCTGCCAACCGGCATGCCGCTGGCATCGGAAATAGCCTGCCGCACCTCGATGGCGGTCGGGAGGTCCTCCATAGTGCCCATTACGTATTCCGCGCCAAGCTGCGCCGTCTGCTGCATCTCGATCTTGTGCCGGTAGCCCATGGCGAAATCGATCCCGCCGAGCGCAAACATCAGCACCAGCGGCATCACCAGAGCGATCTCGATAGTCGCGTTGCCTCCGCGGTCGCGCAGCGCTTTTGAAAGAAGCGCGATCATTGACGAAGCCTCAGATATTCCGAACCGGAGAACGAGGCGACGCCGCGGCCTGCCGGGCAGTTGTTGCGCACGGTTGTGTTGCCGGTGAAGGTGATATAGGTCGCGATGATCTGCAGGCAGTCCGTGGACATGCTGCTGTTACCGCTGAATGTGACCGCGTTCGTCGGTGCGTAGATCGTCCCGTCGAACACCGAACCGTTGTCGCCGGTGATCAGCATGCGGTTGGTATTCGAAGGCACGGTGCGGCTGTCCTGCACCATGATGATGCCGGCGTAAGTCCCGGTGCTGGGCGCGGTCAGCTGGATGTTCGAAGTACCCTGCGCGCTGAAAGTACCGATCTTGCTGGCATTGAACGGAGACGCGGTATTCGTGAAGACGAGCGTCACGCCATTGCCGATGACCGAGGCGTTACCTCCGACGGACAGGCCCTTTTCTCCAAGATAATAGGTGCCGGGAAGCAGCGTAACGGTCGCGTTAGACTGGACCTGGATACCGCGGTAGCATCCTGGCGAAAGCTCGTTGGGCGAACCCGAGACCAGCGGCCAGTTGTTGCACACCACGTTCGGGTCGGAGAATAGTCCGTCATAAGGATCAACGGCGGGTGCTGCACCATTGTTGATCGCCGTATCGGCGCTAACTCCACCCGAGGCATTCACCGTACCGACCGCCGAAAGCGCGCCGGCCCGGATGGTGTTGTTGCCCGATGCCGTAGCATCGAAATTCGAGTTCGACGCCATCCCGCAGTTCATGTCGACACGCGCCGAACCGGAAATGATCAGGCCAATGGACGACCTGTCGAGCGCGATCATGCAGTTGGGAACTTCAGAGCTGCTCTCGGCAACGGCCTCGACACTGATCGTCGGAGGAGTGGCGAGGAACAGGCTCGAGAACGGGAGCGGCTGGCTGACGCTGAGCACGACACGCACCATGCTGTTGTTGCCGGTGAATGGCCCCGCGGTGGGAGGCGTTTCGATCGCTTCGATAGTGTAGGTGTGCTGCGTGTTAGAGCTCAGCACCTTCGTCACGACGGCGTTCACGTCCTCGCCATTCTTCTTAGCGAGTGCACCTGCGATTGCGCCGGCATCGGCAGCACTGTGAAGATCACGACGCCAGCTCAGCCACTGGGCTGCGTCCACGGCGAGGCCCATCGTGCCGACGATCGGCACGAGCGAAGCCGCGACGAGAATGAGCATGTTTCCGCGCTTGTCGTCGCGGACCTGCTTCAGAAATTGCAGCGCACTGCGGAGCATTGCGAACCTCGTGTCCATTTATTCGAGGTTCCATTCATAGCCCCCCGCGATTGGGGCGAGGTAAAGCAACAGCCCTAAAAGGAAGTTAAAATGCGCCCCTGTTGAGGACCGCAACCCTCTTGCTCCCATGAGTCGGCTTTTCGCCTCCAAGGTTAACGCCCCCTTTCGTCCAGTTTCGGGAGCGACCTTAAGCTGTGCGGCAAGGCAATTATCGTGCGATTCGATGCACGTAATGAAAAAGCCGCCGCAGCACTCGCTACGGCGGCTTTTCAATTCGAAAGAACGCCGGCGTCCTAGTCCCGGTAGCAAACCTTCTTCACAGCCGAGACGATGCCCGCCGTGTCGATCAGGGCCAGCTTTTCGAGGTTCGCGGCGTAGGGCAGCGGAACGTCCTCGTTGCATACCCGCGTTACCGGGGCATCGAGGTGGTCGAAGCCTTCTTCCATGCAGATGGCGACGACTTCCGATGCGATCGAGCATGTCGGCCAGCCTTCTTCCGCGATGACCAGACGGTTGGTCTTGGCAAGGCTTTCAAGGATGGCTTCCTTGTCGAGCGGGCGCAGCGTGCGCAGGTCGATCACTTCAGCATCGATGCCTTCGCCGGCCAGCTGCTCGGCCGCTTCCAGCGCAAGGCCCACCGCGATCGAGTATGCAACGATCGTGACGTCCGAACCTTCGCGCATGATCCGCGCCTTGCCGATCGGCAGCACGTGGTCGTCCAGTTCGGGCAGTTCGAAACTGCGGCCGTAGACGAGCTCGTTCTCGAGGAAGACCACCGGGTCCTCGCAGCGGATGGCAGCTTTCATCAGGCCCTTGGCGTCTGCGGCGTCATAGGGCGCGATGACGATCAGGCCCGGAACGCTGGCATACCAGGGGCCGTAGTTCTGGCTGTGCTGTGCACCAACTCGGCTGGCCGCTCCATTGGGACCACGGAAGACCACGGGGCAACGCATTTGGCCACCGGACATGTAATTGGTCTTGGCTGCCGAATTGATGATGTGGTCGATCGCCTGCATGGCGAAGTTGAAGGTCATGAACTCGACGATCGGACGAAGGCCGCCCATCGCCGCGCCCGTACCGATGCCGGCAAAGCCGTATTCGGTGATCGGCGTATCGATTACGCGCTTCGGGCCGAATTCGTCGAGCAGGCCCTGCGTAACCTTATAGGCACCCTGGTACTGGGCAACTTCCTCGCCCATCACGAACACGCGCTCGTCGCGGCGCATTTCCTCGGCCATGGCATCGCGCAGGGCTTCGCGGACCGTGACGGTTGCCATGTTGGTGCCGTGCGGGATTTCCGGATCCTTCACGCCCGATTTCTTGGTCGGCTTGGTGATCTCCGCTTCCGACGGCTCGCGGCCTACGTCCTTGCCCTCGCCAGGAACGTCGGCGACGGGGGCCGCATCCGCAACCGCAGAGGCATCCTCGCCCTCGCCCGCAAGCATGGCGATGACAGTCCCGACCTTCACGCCTTCGGTGCCCTCGGCCACGAGAATCTTGCCCAAGGTGCCTTCGTCAACAGCTTCGAATTCCATCGTCGCCTTGTCGGTTTCGATTTCGGCAATGATGTCACCGATGGCGATCTCGTCGCCTTCCTGCTTGAGCCACTTGGCTAGCGTGCCTTCTTCCATCGTGGGCGAAAGCGCCGGCATCTTCAGTTCGATGGCCATGGATCAATACTCCTCGACCAGAACGTCGGTGTAGAGCTCGGATGCCTCCGGCTCGGGCGAATTTTCGGCGAAATCGGCTGCTTCGCTAACGATCTTGCGGATGTCCTTGTCGATGGCCTTCAGATCGTCTTCGCTGGTGCCTTGCTCCACGAGGATCTTCTTCATGCCCTCAATCGGGTCCTTGTGATCTTTCATGTCCTGCACTTCTTCGCGCGAGCGATACTTTGCCGGATCGGACATGGAGTGACCGCGATAGCGGTAGGTCTCGCATTCCATCAGGACGGGGCCACCGCCCTCGCGCACGTGCTTGAAGGCGATCTCTGCAGCCTGCCTGACTTCCAGCACGTCCATGCCGTTGACCTTCATGCCCGGGATGCGGAACGCGGTGCCGCGGCGGTAGAACTCTGTCTCGGCCGAGCTGCGGCTGACGGCAGTGCCCATCGCGTACTGGTTGTTTTCGATCACGAAGACGATCGGGAGCTTCCAGAGCGACGCCATATTGAAGGTTTCGTAGACCTGACCCTGGTTGGCTGCGCCGTCGCCGAAATAGGCGAGGCACAGGCCGCCGTCCTCGTTGTACTGGTGAGCGAGCGCCAGTCCGCCGCCGAGCGCAACCTGCGCGCCCACGATGCCGTGGCCGCCGTAGAACTTATGCTCGGTCGAGAACATGTGCATCGACCCGCCCTTGCCTTTGGAGATGCCAGCTTCGCGGCCGGTCAGCTCGGCCATGATGACCTTGGGATCGATGCCGTAAGCAAGCATGTGGCCATGATCGCGATAACCGGTGATAACGCTGTCGAGCTTTTCGGTCAGGGCCGATTGCAGGCCCACCGCAACGGCTTCCTGCCCGATATAGAGGTGGCAGAACCCGCCGATGAGGCCGAGGCCGTAGAGCTGGCCGGCGCGTTCTTCGAAGCGTCGGATCAGCAGCATCTGCTCGTAAAAATGCAGCATCTGGTCGCTGCTGGCGTCGAAACGCTTCTTCTTGTCGAGTTCTTCCTGCAGCGAATGCAGGACGAAATCGAGGTTTTCTGCCGGGCTACCTGCGGCTTTGCTCTTCGGGGCCTTTGCCAAACTACAGCATCCTTCTCTTCCGGGGAGGAATATGCCTGAGCCTATAGGCATAGCCACGCGCGCCGCGCAACGCCCTGCTCGGCACGCATACGAAAACCTTACGGAATAGCGGGGTTTTGCGCCCGATCAGTCGTCGAGCTTGATCACGACCTCGTCCGGATGGACGACGTTGAGCTGGCTGCGAAGCAGTTCGCCCACCATGTCGGGATCGGCATGTTCGGGGTGCAGCAGCGCCACCTTGTTTTCCAGCGCCGCACGTTCCTTCTGGAGTGCAGCCAGCTGGGCTTCGCGCTGGTCCAGCAGGCGGAGATTCTCGCTCCATGCCAGCAGACCGCTCGGGCCGGCGATACCGATCGCGCCCATCACAAGCAATGCGCCGAGCGCCGCGCTTTGCGACGCCTTCTGCTTCTGCCTGATGGTGAGTCTCGGCTTGCCCCTCATATTGCTACAGAATCACAGTTAACCTTTGCGCGCAAGGGGTTTCGCGCGGCAAATCAGTAAGAACGCGGCAGGCCGAGAACATGTTCGGCCACATAGCTGAGGATCAGGTTCGTGCTGATCGGGGCGACGGTGTAGAGCCGCGCTTCGCGGAACTTGCGCTCGACATCATACTCCTCCGCAAAACCAAAGCCGCCAAGGGTCTGCACGCACATGTCGGCTGCGGCCCAACTGGCTTCGCTGGCGAGCATCTTTGCCATGTTCGCTTCGGCGCCGGCATTGCCGCCCTGGTCGTAAACCTGCGCTGCGTGATGGACCATCAGTTCCGCCGCCCGCATCTGGGCGTAGCAACGGGCAATCGGGAACTGCACGCCTTGGTTCTGCCCGATCGGACGGCTGAAGACCTGACGCTCCTTCGCGTAATCGCTGGCCTTCTCGATGAACCACTTGGCATCGCCGATGCATTCGGCAGCGATCAGGATGCGTTCTGCGTTCATGCCTGAAAGGATGTAACGGAAGCCCTGCCCTTCATCGCCGATCAGCGCGGAGGCAGGAATGCGCATGTCATCGAAGAACACTTCCGTGGTGGAGTGGTTCATCATCGTGCGGATCGGCTTGATGGTCATACCGTTGCCCACCACCTTGCGCATGTCGACGAGGAACAGCGACAGCCCCTCGGTCTTCTTGGCCACTTCCTCGCGCGGTGTCGTTCGGGCGAGCAGAACCATGAGGTCGGAATGCTCCGCCCGGCTCGTCCAGATCTTCTGTCCGTTGACCACATAGTCATCCCCGTCCCGTCGCGCGAATGTACGCAGCGAAAGCGTATCCGTCCCACTGGTCGGTTCCGACACGCCGAACGCCTGAAGGCGCAGCTCGCCGGTAGCGATGGCAGGCAGGTAGGCCGTTTTCTGATCCTCACTGCCGTAACGCAGCAGCGTGTTCATCACGTACATCTGCGCGTGTGCAGCGGCTCCGTTACAGCCTAACGCCTGGATTTCCTCCATGATGACGGAAGCCGCGTCGAGACGCAGGCCGCTGCCGCCATATTCCTCGGGGATCAGCGCCGCGAGGAAACCAGCCTGCGTGATGGCGTCCACGAACTCGCCGGGATAGGCCCGTTCGCGATCCTTCTCGCGCCAGTACTCGCCCGGAAAGTCGGAGCAGACTGCGCGAACGGCGCGGCGGATGTCGTCGAGGTCTTCACTAGCCATGCCCCTCCATGGACTCACCGCAGCAGCAAGGCAATCCGTCGGAACGAACCCTGACAGGCACGCCAATTTCTTGACAGCCACGCAGCTATTGCGTATTTGGTTTCCATTGAAACTATCTAGTGGACAGAGGAAGCACATGCCCGATCTTTTCGAAAACCCCATCGGCCTCGACGGCTTCGAATTCGTCGAATTCTGCGCGCCCGAAAAAGGCGTGATTGAGCCGGTTTTCGAAGCCATGGGCTTCACCCTCGTCGCCAAGCATCGCTCGAAGGATGTCGATCTCTGGCGTCAGGGCCAGATCAATCTCATCCTCAACTACGAACCGAAGAGCGCTGCATGGTTCTTTGCGCGCGAACACGGCCCCTCTGCTTGTGGCATGGGCTTCCGCGTTCGCGACGCCCGTAAGGCCTACGCCGAACTGCTCGAACGCGGCGCCGAGCCTGTCGCTGTGCAGACCGGCCCGATGGAACTCCACATCCCGGCCATCCGCGGCATCGGCGGCGCAATCGTCTACCTCATCGACCGCTATGAAGACGGCGAAGGCAACGGCCTGTCGATCTACGACATCGACTTCGAATACCTTCCGGGCGTCGAGAAGCACCCCGTCGGTGCCGGTTTCAACTTGATCGATCACCTCACCCACAACGTCTACAACGGCCGCATGAAGTACTGGGCGGATTATTACGAGACGCTCTTCAACTTCCGCGAAATCCGCTTCTTCGACATCAAGGGCGAGTATACCGGCCTGACCTCGAAGGCGCTGACCGCACCCGACGGGAAGATCCGCATCCCGCTCAACGAGGAAGGCGAAGGCGGCAAGGGCCAGATCGAGGAGTTCCTGCGCGAGTTCAACGGCGAAGGCATCCAGCACATCGCGCTGATCTGCGACGACCTGCTCGGGTGCTGGGACAACCTCAAGAAGCTGGGCGTTCCCTTCATGACCGCCCCGCCCGAAACCTATTACGAGATGCTGTCCGAGCGCCTGCCCGGCCACGGCGAAGACGAAGCTGAACTCAAGGCTCGCGGCATCCTGCTCGACGGCACGACCGAGGGCGGCCAGCCCCGCCTTCTCCTGCAGATCTTCGCAGAAGCGCAGGTCGGCCCCGTGTTCTTCGAATTCATCCAGCGCAAGGGTGACGAAGGTTTCGGCGAAGGCAACTTCAAGGCCCTGTTCGAAAGCATGGAACGCGACCAGATCCGTCGCGGCGTTCTCGAAGTGGAACCTGCAGAATGAGCGCGATCAAGCCATCCGGAATCCACCACGCAGCCTATCGCTGCAAGGATGCGAAAGAGACCGTCGAATGGTACGCCAAGGTGCTGGGCATGGAATACACCACTGCCTTTGCCGAGGACCACGTTCCCTCGACCGGCGCCTACGACCCTTACATGCACGTCTTCCTCGATGCAGGTAACGGCAACGTGCTCGCCTTCTTCGAACTGCCCAACCAGCCCGACATGGGCCGCGACGAGAATACGCCGCAGTGGGTCCAGCACCTCGCCTTCCGCGTCGGTTCGGAGGAAGAGTTGATGGCTGCCAAGGACCATGTGGAAAGCCTCGGCATCGACGTCCTTGGTCCGACCCACCACGGTATCTTCAAGTCGATCTATTTCTTCGACCCGAACGGCCATCGCGTGGAGCTTGCTGCCGATATCGGCACCGACGAGCAATATGCGGAACTCAAGCGGGTTGCCCCGCTGATGCTGGAAGAATGGAGCCAGACCAAGAAGGCCCCGCGCCATGCGGACTGGCTCCACGAGATTGCCCGCAAGGAACACGGGCTGAACTAAGCCTAAGCGGCGAAAACCATGTAATTTCGCCATTTCGGAACCCTGAGCGGGGCATACCGTTGCCCCGCAAAGGGAGTCCTTCGGGTGAATTACATTTCCACGCTGCGCGATGAGCTGCAGGACATGGGTACCGGCTTCGTCGAGGCCCTGCCCAGCATGGCCATCGCGCTGTTCGTCATTCTGCTCACCTGGATCGTCGCCCGTTTCGCCGCCAAGATTGCGGACACACTGGTCGGCAGAACCGAAATCAGGGCCAGCCTCAAGAACCTCATCGACACGCTGGTGAGGCTGGCGATCTGGGTGACGGGCCTGTTCATTGCAGCCGTCATCGTCATTCCCAGCCTCACCCCGGCAAGCCTCCTCGCTGGATTGGGTATCGGCGCCGTCGCCATCGGTTTCGCCTTCCAGGACATCTTCGAGAACTTCCTCGCCGGGGTGCTCATCATGGTTCGCGAGAAAATGCGGATCGGCGACGTGATCGAGTGCGAAGGCATTACCGGCAAGGTAGAACACATCACCTTGCGCGAGACGCATGTTCGCAAGCTTTCGGGCGAACTGACCGTCGTGCCCAACTCGATCCTGTTCAAGAACCCGGTCGAAATCCTGACCGATGTCGACCAGCGCCGGCACCAAGTCGTGATCGGCGTTTCCTATGACACCAATCTCGATCACGCGGCCGACGTAATAAGGCGTGCAGTCGAAGGGGTGGACGACGTGCTTGCCAGCAAGGGCGTCGATATCTTTGCGCAGGAATTCAATTCCAGCTCGGTCGACTTCCTCGTGCGCTGGTGGGCCGGGTCGACGCCTCGGTCTGGCTGGGAGAGCAAGGACAAGGTGATCCGCGCGATCAAGTCCGCGCTGGACGAAGCGCATATCGAGATCCCGTTTCCCTACATTACGCACACCTTCAAGGAGACGGTGCCCGTAAGCCAGTTGGGTGACACGGCGAAGCGGACCCCCTAAGCTTCCTCTGAAGCCGCCCGGCGCAAATGCATCGCTCAAATGGCGGCTAGCCACGGGAGAGGCTCATGCAGATACTTCGTACGCCCGCCGAACGCTTTACAGGCATTCCTGATTACCCCTTCGCGGAGAACTGGATCGAGATCGACCTCGGCAACGGGATGTCGGCCCTTCAGCATTATCTCGACGAAGGCCCCAAGGACGCGCCGCCGGTCTTGCTGTTCCACGGGGAGCCGAGCTGGTCGTATCTCTATCGCAAGATGATCCCCCTCTTGGTCGACGCAGGTTTCAGGGTGCTTGCCCCCGACCTCATCGGTTTCGGCAAAAGCGACAAGCCCGACGATCCGGCCTTCTACACCTATGCCCGGCACACCGCATGGCTGAAGCAATGGCGCGATGCCGTAGTGCCTCAACCTGCGGGCCTGTTCTGCCAAGACTGGGGGAGCCTCCTCGGGTTGCGCATAGTTGGACAGGAGCCTGAGCGCTTTACCTTCGTTGTCGCCAGCAATGCGACACTGCCCACGGGCGGCAAGGTTTCGGACGGATTCCTCGCTTGGCGCGCCTTCGCCAAGAGCTCGCCTGATTTCGTGATCGGCGACATTCTCCAGCGAGCCACCCAGACCGAGCTCAGCGATGCCGAGGTAGCAGCTTACAATGCGCCATTCCCTGACGAGCCGAGCAAGGCAGGGGCGCGAGCGTTTCCGCAGCTGGTACCGGTCGAAGACGGCATGGATGGCATCGAAGACAATCTGGTCGCGTGGAAGGGACTCGAAGCCTTCGATCGGCCGTTCCTCACGCTCTTCGGAGAGGATGACCCGGTCTTGGGCATGGCCGCGCCGCTGCTTTCCGAGCGCATTGCCGGGGCAAAGGGGCAGCCGCACGCAATGCTTAGCAAGTGTGGCCATTTCAGCCAGGAAGACCGCCCGCGCGAACTGGCCGATGGCATCATCGCCATGGCGCGCAAAGCCGGGGTTCTCGGTTAGACGGGAATGGTGCGCCCGACAGGATTCGAACCTGTGGCCCCCAGATTAGGAATCTGGTGCTCTATCCGACTGAGCTACGGGCGCGCCGGCGCTTCGTATAGCGGCTCAACTTGCCGTGGCAATCAATTGAGTTCGTCGGGCGGCGCGATGGGAAAAAGGATGGGCGCAACCGCAATACCCTCGGCTGCGAGTTCCTTGGCCTCTTCCTTGGTGGCCTTGCCGTGGATCGGCGTTTCGTCGGCCTCGCCGTAGTGCTGCGAGCGGGCCTCCTCGGCGAACTTGTCACCTACCCACCTGCTCTTTTCGAGCGCCTTGGCCTGCGCCTTGGCTAAAGCCTCGAAGGCCTTGCGCACTTCCGGCGGCATCGGGGCATTGGAAAGCTGGGCCTCCTTTGCACCGGTATTCTGCTTCGGCGCGGAATTCGACTTCGCAGGGACCGCCGGCGCCATCGGTGCCTTGCCGACATTGGTCGAGCCGCATTCGGGGCAATCGACCAGTCCGACCTCGCTCTGCCGCTCGTAATCGGCGGACGAGCCGAACCAACCTTCGAAGCGGTGGCCGTTGTCGCAGTGGAGGTCGTAAACGATCATGGCGCCTAAATGGCGATTTCGCGGCGGTTGGCAAGGCTGGGAACCTGCGCCCGCACATCGGCGATGCGTGATAAGTCGATTTCCGCGAATCCGACCCCGCTCACCTCGCCCCCCATGTCGAGCAGGACCTCGCCCCATGGATCGACGACAAGGCTGTGCCCGTAGGTTATGCGACCGTCTTCGTGCTGGCCGACCTGGGCGGCAGCGATAACATAGGCGGATGCCTCGATCGCCCTCGCCCTTTGCATTATGTGCCAGTGCGCCCTTCCCGTCGGCACAGTGAACGCGGCAGGGATGGCAATGGCGTCGCAGCCAAGCTTGCCCAGAGCTTCGAACAGGCCGGGAAAGCGCAAATCATAGCACACCGCAAGGCCGAGCCTGCCAAGCGGCGTATCGACGGCAACGACCTTGTCGCCCGCCTGGTATGCGTTGGACTCGCGCCAGCTTTCGCCGGTCGCAAGATCGACATCGAACATGTGCATCTTGTCGTAACGGGCCGCGATTTCGCCAGCTCCGTCGATCACGAAGCTCCGGTTGGCCCATTTCCCGCCATCAGCGAGGACGGCAAGCGACCCGATGCAAGTCCAGATACTGGCACGTGCACTTGCTTCCCTTACGGCGGCGAGGACAGGGTTTGCCTCTTCGCTTACGACATGAGCGGCAGCGCGCTGGCGATCCCGGTCGAGCAGACCCGACATCTCGGGCGTGAACAACATCTGCGCCCCGCCCGCGGCTGCCTCTCCGATCGCCTCGACTAGGCGCGCTGCATTGGCCTGCGGATCGATCCCGGTCGTCGCCTGGAAGAGCGCGATCCGCGTCATTCAACCGGCCAGGAGAGCATCAAGCTTGCCGGCGCGTTCCAGCGCCGCGAGATCGTCCGAACCGCCAACGTAGACATCGCCGATGAAGATTTGCGGCACCGTGCGCGCTTGCGGCGCACGCTCCATCATTTCATCGCGCTTGGGACCGCCCATCGTGATGTCGTGTTCCTCATACACCGCGCCCTTGTCGTCGAGCAGCTTCTTCGCGCGGTAGCAGTAGCCGCAGCCGAACTTGGTGTAGATGTCGATATGGGGCTGGCTCATGGTCGATCCCGTGCTGTTCTTTCCATTGCTGTCTAGCCGTGCAGCGGGATGCTTGAAAGCCCCCGACGGGCGACTATCTTGAATGTGCCGGCTGATGTTCAGCGGGCTCGGGAGTGCCGATTGCGGGCTCCCCAATGTCAAATTGCTCAGAAGAGGATTTGTTTCGATGAACCGTTTCGACACTACCCCCTATCGCCGTTCTACCGTCGGCTTCGACCGCCTGTTCGACCTGATGGAACGCCAGGCACGCAATGCGGGCGGCGACAACTACCCCCCGTTCAATATCGAGCGCCGCGGTGACGATGAATATCGCATCACGCTGGCGGTCGCGGGCTTCCGCCCCGAAGACCTCGATATCACGGCCCAGCAGAACCTGCTGGTGATCCAGGGCCGCAAGCGCGACGACCAGCCCGAAGGCGAAATGCTGCATGTCGGCATCGCCAATCGCGGGTTCGAGCGCCGCTTCGACCTGGCGGATTATGTCCGCGTAGAAAACGCAGACCTCAGGGACGGCATGCTGGTCATCGACCTGCTGCGCGAAGTTCCCGAGGCGATGAAGCCGAAGAAGATCTCGATCGGCGGACAGAAACCCCTGGAAATCGTCAAGGGCGACGACAGCGAAGCTGCCTGACAAGGCCCTGAAACTAAAGAGGGCGGCGCCCTAAGGCACCGCCCTCGCGACGACTAGCGCCGCCAAGCCCCAAATTCGACCGTCCGGGTCGCAGAAGACGATCGGGTTCGAGGCAAGCCCACCACCGGCTGGCGCAGTGTAGTTTCGTAAATTCAGTGACCTATCACCACTGATCCGGGGTCGGTCTGCATTAAATGCAACAAAAGATAAAGAGCGCGGAATCCCTAGGGACTCCGCGCTCTGTCGCGCTGGTACAAAACCGGCAAATCGGCCTTAGCGAAAACAATCGTTTACGCCTGTGGGCGACGTGAAAAAAAATTTACACGAGGCGTGCCTGTTCAAGCGCCGCACCGATGAAACCCGCGAAAAGCGGGTGCGGATCGAACGGCTTGGACTTCAGTTCCGGGTGGAATTGCACCCCGACGAACCAGGGGTGGTCCGGACGCTCCACGATTTCGGGGAGCAGGCCGTCGGGCGACATGCCCGAGAAGATCAGGCCCTGCTTTTCGAGCGGCTCGATATAGGCGCCGTTCACCTCGTAGCGGTGGCGGTGGCGTTCCGAAATCTCGGTCGCGCCGCCGTAGATCGAGGAGACATGGCTGTTGGCTGCCAGCTTGGCGTCATAGGCGCCCAGGCGCATCGTACCGCCAAGGTCGCCGCCAGCCTCGCGGGTCTGCAGGCCTTCCTGCGTCATCCATTCGGTGATGATGCCCACTACCGGTTCTTCCGTCGCCCCGAATTCGGTCGAGCTCGCCTTGCTGTAGCCTGCCGCGCGAGCGCCTTCGATGCAGGCCATCTGCATGCCGAGGCAGATACCGAAGAACGGCACCTTGCGTTCGCGCGCGAAGCGTACGGCAGCGATCTTGCCCTCGCTCCCGCGTTCACCGAAACCGCCGGGCACAAGGATGCCGTGCATCGGTTCGAGCTGGGCCGCGATGTCGCTGTCGCCCTGCTCGAACACCTCGGCGTCGATCCACTTGATGTTGACCTTGACCCGGTGGGCCATGCCCCCGTGAACCAGCGCCTCGTTGAGCGACTTGTAGGCGTCCTGCAGGCCGACGTATTTGCCGACCACGCCGATGGTAACTTCGCCTTCGGGGTTCGAATGGCGGTCGACCACGTCGTACCAGCGCGACAGGTCCGGTTCCGGCGCATCGGTGATGCCGAACCCGCGCAGGACCTCGGTGTCGAGGCCTTCTGCGTGGTATTGCAGCGGGACCGAGTAGATCGAGGGCGCATCGAGCGCGGGGATGACCGCTTCCTTGCGCACGTTGCAGAAGTTGGCGATCTTCTGGCGCTCGCTATCCGGGATCGGGTGCTCTGCGCGGCAGAGCAGCACGTCCGGCTTGATCCCTAGACTGGCAAGTTCGCGGACCGAATGCTGGGTCGGCTTGGTCTTCAGCTCGCCTGCCGCAGCGATGTAGGGCACCAGAGTGACGTGGACGCTCAGCGTCTGCATCGGCTCCAGTTCGTTCCGCAGCTGGCGGATGGCTTCCATGAACGGAAGCCCCTCGATATCGCCGACGGTCCCGCCGATTTCGCACAGGATGAAATCGTGATCGCCCTGGTCGGCGAGCGCAAATTCCTTGATCGCGTCGGTTACGTGCGGGACGACCTGCACGGTCGCACCAAGATAGTCGCCGCGACGCTCCTTGGCGATGATCTGCTGGTAGACCCGGCCCGACGTCACGTTGTCACCCTGGTGCGCCGAGACGCCGGTAAAGCGTTCGTAGTGTCCAAGGTCGAGGTCCGTTTCAGCGCCGTCGTCGGTAACGTAGACCTCGCCATGCTGATACGGGCTCATCGTGCCGGGATCGACATTCAGATAGGGATCGAACTTGCGGATGCGGACCTTGTACCCGCGCGCCTGGAGAAGCGCTGCGAGGCTCGCAGCCATGAGACCTTTACCGAGCGAGGAGACCACGCCGCCGGTGATGAAAATATACCGCGCCATGGGAGTCGGGCCTTAAGCGTGGGGGGTGAGTCGGCGCAAGGATAAAGACGCGCCAAAGCGCGCGTCGTCCACAGACGCCTGAGGAAGGGCGAAGATTTGAGGCTTATTCGGCGAGCGGATCGGCAGCCGGAGCAGGCTCTGCCGGAGCCGGAGCTGCTGCAGGTGCCGCACCCGGACCGCCCAGCGGGTCGACCGGCTCGGCCGGAGTGACCGAACGATCCAGCGTCGATTCGACACCGCCCGTTCCCACTCCCTCGACAGCCATCGCAGCCAGCGCAATCGACAGGATCACGAAAGCCACCGCCAGCCACTTGGTCGAACGGGTGAGGAAATCGGCCGCGCCGCGGGCGCTGAGCATGCCGGAGGGGCTGCCGCCGATGCCAAGACCGCCGCCTTCGCTGCGCTGCATGAGAATGACGCCGACGAGGGCAGCGGCGACGATCGCCTGGACGACAGTGAGGAAGAGGAACATCGGTTGCTAGCTCTATCGAATAAACTGGTGGGCCGCATCTAGGCGTCAGACGGCGCTACGGCAAGGTGTGCGAAAATCAGGCTTCTTCGGCTTCCGAAGCGGCCACAACGATACCCAGGAAGCTTTCGGCCGACAGGCTCGCCCCGCCGACCAGCGCACCACCGACTTCGGGAGTCGACAGGATTTCCCGGGCATTGTCTGCGTTCACGGAGCCGCCGTAGAGAATACGGACCTGCGAGGAATGCTCTTCGCCATAGGTTTCGTCGAGCAGCTTGCGGATTGCCGCGTGCATCGCCTCGATGTCTTCCACGGTTGCTGTGCGACCTGTTCCGATCGCCCAGAGCGGTTCATAGGCGACCGTCAGGCGTTCGGCAGCGTCCTCGATCTTGGGGAGGCTTGCGCGAAGCTGGCCGAGCACGAACTCCTCGGCCTTCCCGGCATCGCGAAGCTCAAGGCTTTCGCCGCAGCACAGGATGATACGCAGGCCCGCTTCGAGCGCGCTTTCGATCTTGGCGTTGATGAGGTCGTTCGATTCGCCATGGGCGCCGCGGCGCTCGCTATGGCCGAGAATGACGAACTTTGCCCCAGCGTCCGCCAGCATGGATGCCGAGATGTCGCCGGTGTGCGCACCTTCTGCGCCGGGATGGCAGTCCTGCGCACCGATTCCGATCTGTTCGGCTTCGCGGTGGACGGCGTGAATAAGCGTGTACGGCGGGGCTACGGCCACTTCCGCCTTCATGTAGCGCTGTGCAGCGCGATCGATCGCGCGCGCTTCGCTGAGCATTGCGCGCGTACCGTTCATCTTCCAGTTGCCAACGATATAAGGCCGTTCGGCCATGGTTATTTCCTGTCACGTAATGTCGTATCCGGCGGGCGCTATATAGGGTGGTAGCGGACAATCGCCAGAGTGGGCTTGTTTATGCGTCAAAAGCGGACGGGACCTGTTGCGACGAGGTCGCAGGGCGGATAAAGCGCGCTGCTCGAACCGGTGTCGCACCGCTTCCCGTCCGGAAGCGGGCGCCCCCAAAGCACTGAAGAGGCCCGACCGCAAGTCATGCTCACCTTTTTCCGGAATTTCTTCAAGACGAAGGTCGGCCTTGCCATCGCCCTCGCATTTCTCGGCCTGATCGGCTTCGCTTTCGCCAGCATGGACGTGTCCAGCACCGGCGCATTCGGCGGCGTTGCAGGCGGCGACCGTGTCGCAGTGGTCGGTAGCGAGAAGATCTCGACCGCCGAACTAAGCGACGGCGCGGCCGAGGCATTGCGCCAGGCGCGCCAGGGCAACCCCGACGCGACCATCCAGACGCTGCTGGCAGACAACGGGCTCGACGAAATCCTCGACGGCCTGATCGACCGCTTCGTCCTGGTTGCTTGGGGCGAGGAAAACGGACTTCGGGCAGGTCGCAACCTCGTCAACAGCGAAATCCGCCAGATTCCCGGCGCCCGTGGCCCCAGCGGCGATTTCGAGGAAGCAGCCTATCAGGCCTTCCTCCAGACCCAGAGCCTGACCGACGCGCAGCTGCGCAGCCAGATCCGCACGTCGCTGTTCTTCCGCCAGTCGATCATCCCGGCTGCCTACGGCGCGAAGGTCCCCGATTCCATTGCCCGGACCTATGCCCGCACGTTCAAGGAGCGCCGCCGCGGTTCGGTCGCCGTGATTTCGGCCGCTGCCTTCGCTCCGACCGGTGCGCCCACCGACGCCCAGCTCCAGAAGTTCTACGCTGACAACCAGTCGCGCTTCGTCCGCCCCGAGCGGCGCACGCTGCGCTATGCGACCTTCGGCAGCGAGGCCCTGGGCGAAAGCATCGAGCCCGATGACGCCCAGATCGCGGCCTACTTCAAGGAAAACGCGGAAAACTACGCGGCCCGCGAAACCCGTGATTTCACGCAGGTCATCGTCGCCACCCGGCAGGGCGCCGAAGCCATCGCCAACCGCGTCCGCGGCGGCCAGAGCTTCGCCGCAGCGGCCGCAGAAGCTGGCTTCCGTACGGCCGAACTGTCGGACCAGGAACGCGACAATGTTCGCGAACAGGCCAGCGCCGCTGTCGCCGATGCCTATTTCTCAGCATCCGAGGGCGGCCTGACCGCACCTGCGCGCAGCCCGCTCGGCTGGCACATCGCCCGTGTCGACGACGTGACACAGGTTCCCGCAAAGACCGTTGCGAGCGTTCGCGGCGAAATCGCCGACGTGCTTCGCGAACGCAACCGCCAGCGCGGTATCGCCGAACTGGCTACTACGATCGAGGACCGCCTCGCCGATGGTGCTTCGCTTACCGCAGTGGCGGAAGAGCTCGACCTCGAGGTCGTGGCAACGCAGCCTCTCACCGCTTCTGGCTTCGTTTACGGAACCGCCCAACGTGCGCCCGAACTGGTGGCATCGACGCTCGATTTCGCATTCCAGATCGAAGAAGGCGAACCCGAGATCGCTGCCCTGCCCGACGGCCAGAACTTCCTGCTTTACGAAGTCTCGTCGATCACCCCCTCCTCGGTCGCCCCGCTCGCCGAAATCCGGGAGAACGTGATCGCCGAATGGCGCCGCTCGCGCGGTAACGAAGGTGCAAGGGCTGCGGCAGATCGCGTCCTCAAGCGTGTCCAGGGAGGACAGAGTCTCGCTGCAGCAATGGCAGCAGAGAAGGTTGCCCTCCCCGCGCCTGAAGCCGTGAACCTCAGCCGCGAGGAACTCGCACGCCTCGGCAATACCAGCGTGCCTGCGCCGATCGCGCTGATGTTCGCTATGGCCGAAGGCTCGACGAAGAAGCTCAAGGGGAATGGCGACCAGGGTTGGTTCGTCGTGTCGCTCGAAGACATCTCGCTCGGCCAGCTCGAAGAAAACGACCCGCTGGTGCAGCAGGCACTGCTCCAGATCGCACAGGGCTGGACCGCGGAATATTCGCAGCAGATGCTGGCCGCCATGCGCGCCGAAGTCGGCGTCGAGCGCAATCCCGATGCAATTGCCGCGGTTCGCCGCCAGTTGCTCGGCGAGACGAACTGAGGTTCGCCTTGGGACCATCGCTAGAAGGGTCCGACCGGGCACGTAGGGCTCTTGCAGCAGGGCAACCTGCCCTCGTCTGGCGCAAGATCGTCTCCGACACGGTAACCCCGGTCGGGGCCGGCCTGCGCCTGATCGAGGAAGGGCGCGGAGATTTCCTGCTGGAATCGGTCGAGGGCGGCGAGGTCCGGGGACGCTACAGCCTGATCGGCCTCGACCCCGATCTCGTGTTCCGCGCAGACGGCAACACGGCGGCTATCAACCGCCGCTGGCAGTATTCTCGCGATGCGTTTGAAGGCTGCGAGGACGATACGCTCGCCGCCTTGCGCAACCTCCTTGCCGAATGCCGGATCGACGTGCCCGAAGAATTGCCGCCCGCACTGGCCTGCCTCGTGGGCTATTTCGGCTACGAGACCATCGGGCTGGTCGAGAAGCTTCCGGCTGCAGGCGAAAGCGCGATCGATGTGCCGGACATGCTGTTCGTGCGTCCGACCCTGCTGCTCGTGTTCGACAATCTGACGGAGCAGCTCTTCTGCATCGCGCCGATATGGCCTTCGGACACCAGCATCGACGCCGCGCTGGCGGCAGCGGCGGATCGGATCGATAGCGCGCTGGCCCGCCTTTCGTCGGCGGTACCGGTCCAGACGGAGACGCCCGGCGCGCTTTCGTCATGCGACCCGCAGCCCACCATGCCGCGCGAACAATTCGCAAGCATGGTTGATGCGGCCAAGGAGTACATTGCCGCGGGCGATATCTTCCAGGTCGTACTCTCGCAGCGCTTCACGACGCCGTTCGAGCTGCCGCCGATCGCTCTCTACCGCGCCCTGCGGCGGGTGAACCCCTCGCCTTTCCTCTATTTCCTCGACCTTCCGGGTTTTGCCATCGTCGGATCGAGCCCCGAAATCCTCGTCCGCGTGCGCGACGAGCAGGTCACTATCCGCCCCATTGCCGGTACAAGCCCACGCGGCGCGACACCTGCAGCGGATCGCGAAGCAGAGGCATCGCTGCTGGCAGACCCGAAAGAACGGGCCGAACACCTCATGCTGCTCGACCTAGGGCGCAACGACGTGGGCCGTGTCGCGCAAAGCGGCACGGTAGAGGTGACCGACAGCTTCACCGTCGAACGCTACAGTCACGTGATGCACATCGTCAGCAACGTGGTCGGCAAGCTCGATACCGAATGCGATGCGCTCGACGCGCTGTTCGCGGGCTTTCCCGCCGGAACGGTCAGCGGCGCACCCAAGATCAGGGCCTGCCAGATCATCGCCGAACTCGAACCGGCCAAGCGCGGTCCCTATGCCGGCGGTGTCGGCTATTTTGCGCCCGATGGATCGCTCGATAGTTGTATCGTCTTGCGCACTGCCGTCCTAAAGGATGGCCTCATGCATGTGCAGGCAGGTGCGGGAATCGTCGCAGACAGCGATCCCGCCTACGAGCAACGCGAATGCGAGGCCAAGGCTGGCGCTCTGTTCGCGGCTGCCAAGGAAGCCGTCCGCATTGCCCAGGAACCCGGTTACGGACAATGAAGTACTTTTCGGTCGCAATTACCCTCCTCCTTCTTAGTGCATGCGAACCGCCGCAGGCCGGCGAACCGGTCACACGCACGCGCATCGACGGCCAGGCCGGAGCCACGCCGACGGCTGCAGCCAGCGATGCCCCGTCGGTGGCAAGCCAGGTAGAAAGTGCCTGCCGCTCGATCATCTTCGAGAATACCTCGCTGACCCACTGTCTTGCCGTGCCTTCCCGTCACCGGGTCGCAATGGTCCTCGGGCCGGAGGGGCAAGGTCCTTTCCGCAGCCTGACGGCCTTCTCCGGCACCCGCGATCCCGCGACCGTGGCCTTCGCCATGAATGCCGGGATGTATGACGATGAAGGGCAGCCGATCGGCTATTTCGTCAGCGGTTCGGAGCGGCTGAAGACGCTCAACACCGCCGACGGTGAGGGCAACTTCCACATGAAGCCGAACGGCGTCTTCTTCGGCACGGGTGACAAGTGGGAAATCCGCACCACTGACGACTTCCTCGCCAATGTCGCCGATCGCCCCGAATTCGGCACCCAGTCGGGACCGATGCTGGTCGTCGGCGGGAAGCTTCACCCGGAAATCACGCAGGATGGGCATGCGCGCTCGATCCGGAACGGCGTCGGCGTGGACGATCGCGGCAGGGCGCATTTCGTCATCTCGAACGCGCCGATTTCGTTCGGCAAGCTAGCCCGCTTCTTCCGCGACGAATTGAGCGTGAAGAACGCGCTTTATCTCGACGGGAGCGTGTCGGGCCTGTGGAACCCCGCGACAGATCGCCTCGATACGGGCGCACCCATCGGTCCTATCGTGCTGGTGGAACGGAAGGTTGCAGACGATGAGTAACGAACGCCGCACCCTCTACCCCGAGATCGAACCCTACGAGACCGGGATGCTCGATGTCGGCGAAGGCCATTCGCTCTATTACGAACGGGTCGGAACGCCGGGTGCGAAACCGGCCGTATTCCTGCACGGCGGCCCGGGCGGCGGGATGAGCCCCGACCACCGTCGCCAATGGGATCCCGAACTCTACGACGTGCTGCTCTTCGACCAGCGCGGCTGCGGCAAGTCGCTGCCCTTCGCCGAAATCGAGCATAACGACACTTGGCGTATCGTTGCCGATATCGAGCGTCTCCGTGAAATGTGTGGCCATGACACATGGCAGGTCTTCGGTGGCAGCTGGGGCGCAACGCTCGCCCTCGCCTATGCCCAGACCCATCCCGAACGCACCAGCGAGATCGTCCTGCGCGGTGTGTTCCTGGCCCGCCAGAAGGAGAAGCACTGGCTCTACAGCTACGGCGCCAGCGAGATCATGGCCGAGCAATGGGACGACTTTACCGGGCTAATCCCCGAGGCCGAGCGGGGCGACCTGGTGCAAGCCTATTACGACCGGCTCACCAGCGCCGACGAAGCGACCCGCCTTGCAGCCGCGCGGGAATGGTCGCTGTGGGAAGGCAATGTCGCCACCCTGCTGCCGGACGAAAAACTACTCGACAGTTTTGCCGACCCGGCCAAGGCTGTGCCGTTTGCACGCATCTGTGCCCGTTTCTTCCTCGAGGATTTCTTCCTCGAAGAGGCGCAGCTCATCAGGAACGTCGACCGGATCAAGCATATCCCCGGCATCATCGTGCAGGGCCGTCATGACATCTGCACTCCGCCGACGAGCGCATGGGAACTGAAGAAAGCCTGGCCCGAAGCCGAATTGTGGATCGTCCACGATGCTGGTCACAGCGCGGGTGAACCCGGGATCGTCGACGGCTTGGTACGGGCGACCGACAAGCTTGCGGGCAAGCAGGCGTGACGCGGCAAGTTGTTTTGCTTGCTTGAACTGAAGTCCCTGCCCCGCCATTGACGCCTGACATGACCGACAATCGGACCATCCTCGTCGTCGACAATTACGACAGCTTCACCTTCAACCTCGTCCATTACCTGATGGAACTGGGGGCGAAGGTCGAAGTGGTGCGCAACGACGCGATTTCCGCTGCCGAAGCCATGGAGCGCGATGCCGCCGGATACCTTATTTCGCCCGGGCCATGCACGCCGTCGGAAGCTGGCATCAGCCTCGATCTCGTGCAGGCCTGTGCGGCAAGCGCCAAACCGCTGCTCGGCGTTTGCCTCGGGCACCAATCCATCGGCCAACATTTCGGCGGCAAGGTCGTGCGCGGCGGCCTCATGCACGGCAAGACCAGCGCGGTGACGCATGACGGAAGCGGGCTGTTCAAGGGCCTGCCCTCGCCCTTCACCGCGACGCGCTATCACTCGCTGGTGGTAGAGGAGATTCCGAACGTCCTTGTCGTCAACGCCGAGAGCGAGACGCCGGGCCTCGACGGCAGCAGCGTGATGGGTTTCCGCCATCACGAACTGCCGATCCACGGGGTCCAGTTTCACCCCGAAAGTATCGCGACCGAACACGGGCACGCGCTGCTCGCCAATTTCCTCGCGATCTGCGGGATCGACGCAAAGGTGCCGGCATGAAACAATTGCCGACCGCAGACGTCCATCTGGATGCAGATCAGGCAGAAGAGATCTTCGGCTGGATCCTCGACGGGGAGACCGGCGAGGATGAAATCGCCCGTTTCCTCGTCGACATGTCGGCGCGCAGCGAAACGTCCGAGGAAATCGCCGGAGCTGCCCGAGCTCTTCGTGCCCGCCTGATCCCGATCGATGCGCCCGAAGGCACGGTCGATTGCTGCGGCACCGGCGGGGACGGGCATCACACGCTCAACGTCTCGACCGCGGTCAGCCTGGTCGTTGCGGCAAGCGGGGTGCCTGTCGCCAAGCATGGCAACCGCGCCGCAAGCTCCAAATCCGGTGCGGCCGATACGCTCGAAGCGCTCGGGCTGGACATGGAAGCTGCGGGAAAAACCGCGGAGAAAACCCTGAATGAACTCGGGATTTGCTTCCTGTTCGCGAAGAACCACCACCCCGCAATGGGTCGCATCCAACCCATCCGCCAGCGCCTCGGCGTTCGCACCATCTTCAATCTCATGGGCCCGCTTTCCAATCCGGCTGGCGTCACCCGCCAACTGATCGGCATCGCGCGGCCGGCCTATGTACCGATCTATGCCAAGGCGAAAGCCATGCTCGGTACCGAACGTACGTTCATCGCCTCGGGCGACGAGGGCCTCGACGAACTGTCCCTTGCCGGCGGCAACGAGCTGGCAGACGTACGCGGCAATGATTTCGAGATGCGGCGCGTGACCGCGGTCCAGGCGAACCTGCCTTATGCGCCGGTGGAGGCGATCCGCGGCGGCGATCCGGCACACAACGCCAAGGCGCTGGAGGCCCTGCTGCTCGGCGCACCGGGGCCCTACCGCGATGCGGTGCTCTTCAATGCTGCAGCTACATTCCTGGTGGCCGGGAAGAGCGACCACTGGACAGAAGCTGCCGAACTGGGGGCTGAAGCCATCGACAGCGGAAAGGCGCGCCAGCTGCTCCATGACTGGATCGGGATGGCGAAGTAAGAGGCATGAACAAACTCGAGGAAATCTGCGCGACCAAGCGCGAGGAAGTAGCCCAGCGCAAGCGGGTGCATTCGCTCGATGCGCTGGATGCGATGGCAGCGGAGCAGAGCGCACCGCGAGGTTTTCACGCCGCTTTGCGCAAGGCAGAGGAAACCGGATTCGGGCTGATTGCCGAGATCAAGAAGGCCTCTCCGTCCAAGGGACTGATCAGGGCCGATTTCGACCCTGCGGCCCATGCCCGCTCCTATCAGGCAGGCGGAGCGAGCTGCCTTTCGGTCCTGACCGACGCGCCGTATTTCCAGGGTCACGAGGAATTCCTCATTGCTGCAAGAGGTGCCTGCGACCTTCCCGTCCTGCGCAAGGACTTCATGGTCGATCCGTGGCAGGTGGCCGAAGCCCGCGCGATCGGCGCAGACGCCATTCTCATCATCGTCGCCGCTCTCGATGACAGCACGATGCACGAAATCGAAGACGCGGCGCTGGAGCGCGGCATGGACGTACTGGTTGAAGTGCATGACGAAGAGGAACTGGAACGCTCCAAGGCGCTAAAGTCAGAACTCGTCGGGATAAACAACCGTAACCTCAAGACCTTCGAGACCGATCTCGCCACCACCGAGCGACTTGCGCCGCTGGCAAAGGATGGGTCGCTGATCGTCGGGGAAAGCGGCATTTTCACGCACGACGACTGTCTCCGCCTGTCCCGTTCGGGAGTGCGCAGCTTCCTAGTGGGCGAAAGCCTGATGCGGCAAGCGGATGTCGAGACGGCTACGAAGGCCCTGCTGGTCGGAACCGGCGCAGAGGCAGCGTGACCAGGCTGACGCATCTCGACGAGAAGGGTGCCGCCCGCATGGTCGACGTCTCCGCGAAGCCGATGACGCGCCGCACGGCCACTGCAGAGGGCCGGATTACGATGAAACCAGAGGCGCTCGCCGCCATTGCGGACGGAAGCCTCGGCAAGGGAGATGCACTCGCGACTGCAAGGATCGCCGGGATCATGGCGGCCAAGCGCACTGACGAGCTCATCCCGCTCTGCCACCCGCTCGGGCTGGAGACGGTCACGGTCGATTTCCATCTCGCCGATGACCATGTCGCGGTAACCGCCAAGGCAGGGCTGAGTGGCAAGACCGGCGTGGAGATGGAAGCACTCACCGCCGCCAGCGTTGCCTTGCTGACGCTCTACGACATGGCAAAGGCAGTCGACCGATCGATGGTCATCTCCGGTGTGCGCCTGGTCGAAAAGACCGGGGGCAAGTCCGGCGACTGGAAAGCCGAGGACTGAAACGGGAACGCCTGTTCCTCCATTTCGGCGCGAAAAACCGCAGAATTGCTTGACTCGCGAAAATTGGTTGCCTAATTGTTCCACATTCGTTCGCATGATGTGAACAGGAACGAGGGAGTGACCGATGCTGACCGCAAAGCAGCATGAATTGATCCGCTTCATCCAGCAGCGTCTCGGGGAAACGGGCATTTCGCCTTCTTTCGAAGAGATGAAGGAAGCGCTCGATCTGAAGAGCAAGTCGGGCGTCCACCGCCTGATCTCCGCGCTCGAGGAACGCGGCTTCATCCGCCGTTTGCCGAACCGTGCTAGGGCGCTCGAAGTGATCAAGCTTCCGGAAGATGCAGTCACTGCACCCGCCGCTGCGAAGGTATCGGTCGCTGCTGCGAACGACGCGGTAGTGTCCGCGCACAAGGCAGCACCGGTCGCGCCCGATCCGGCGAACGACGTCCTCCAGATCCCGCTTCACGGCCGTATTGCCGCAGGTGCTCCGATCGAAGCCATCGAAGGCCAGTCGAGCATGCCGGTACCCGCCGCCCTCCTCGGCCCGGGCGATCATTATGCGCTCGAAGTGTCGGGTGACTCGATGATCGAGGCCGGTATCTTCGACGGGGACTTCGCCCTGGTCCGCCGCACGGAAACGGCACGCGACGGTGAAATCGTCGTCGCTCTCGTCGATAACGAGGAAGCGACGCTCAAGTACCTGCGGCGCGAAGGCGCAATGGTCCGGCTCGATCCGGCAAACGGCGCTTACGAACCTCAGGTCTACGAAGCCAACCGCGTGCAGGTTCAGGGAAAACTCGCAGGACTGCTGCGTCGTTACCACTGACAAGTAAGGTTCAGGGCAATCAGGGCGCCGGCGAAAGCTGGCGCCCTTCTTGTTTGGGGCTCTCGATCCCTGAACGCTGCCATCCATGGCTTCCCTGGCCATCAGCCACGCCGGCTACGCGCTTATCGTCGAGGTAGATCGTCGTACCGCCATTCTCGCTCAGGTAGCGACCGTCGAGCTTGAGCCATCGGGGCCGGCAGCTGCGGGGTAACCACCGTTCTGCGATCACGATATCGCTCAGCTCGCATGCTGCGGCCAGTTGGCGCTCATCGATGCGCTGTCGGTTGAGCGCCACCAGCAGGGCCCACTCACGCTCCCCACGGGCGACGACAAGGCTGCAGAAATCAGCGCTACACTTCGCGTCCGGGTAGATTTGCAAGGGAACTGGAGGGTTATCGCTGCCGGACAGCTCGATCAGGTTGGTTTGGGAATAGGATAGCGGCGAGCCGCGCAGCACGTGAAGTTGCCCGCTTCCGTCCACGACGCCGAAATCCGCGCCATCGCGGGTCACGAGGATGTCGGCTGTAGGCGTTGCCGCTAGCGCAAACGCGCCCACGGCGGCCGGCAACAGACCCCACAGCCGCACCCTTCCCCGCCACAGCGCACCGCCGACGAAGAGTGCAATCGTCCCCATTCCCATCTGCGGAACCAGCTTCACCGCTCCGGGCTGGGCAGAGGTGAAATGGGCGATCCACAACAAGAGATCGAGCGACTTGCCCGCCAGCCACCATACCGGACCGCCCAGTCCCGCCAGATCGAGAAGCAGCGCCAGGGCAATGAGCGGCATCGACAGGAAAGTGACCAGCGGGATGCCGACGACATTCGCAAAGGCACCGGAGAGCCCTGCCCGGTGAAAATGGAACAGCACGATGGGCGTAAGGGCTATTTCGATGACGACACCGGTGATGAACAGCATTGCCACCCGGCGTACGTATTTCGCCGCAAGCGCTTCTTCCCTCGGGCGGAGAAACTGCTGCACGGGCCCGGAGTTGTGCAGGGCAATGATCGCAAGCACCGCAGCAAAGCTCATCTGGAAGCTCGGGCCGATTACCGCTTCGGGCCAGAACAGCAGGACGCAGAAAGCCGCAACCGCGACCATTCGCATCGACAGGGGCTCCCTCCCCAGTGCCAGTGCCCCGAGAACCAGCACTGCGCCGATACAACTCCTGACCGTGGGCACTTCGGCTCCCGTAAGCAGCGTATAGGCTATGCCTGCCCCCGCCCCGACCGTGGCGGCGCACAGCGGCAAGCGCACACGCAAGGCGAGCCATGGCCACAAGGCGAGTAGCTTCAGCGCAAGGAAATAGGCCGCTGCAATCACGGCGCTCACATGCAGCCCGCTAATGGACAGGAGGTGTGTCAGACCCGCATCGCGCATCGCTTCCTCGTCGGACAGGGGGATTCCGCCCCTGTCACCGCTGGCGAAGGCCGCTGCGATGGAACCTGCCGAACCGTCAACGCGGCTGCGGACATGCGCCGACAAACGCCTTTGCGCACTGGCAAGAGATCCTCCCTCATTACTCGGGGCCTCCGCTAGGACCTCGATGTCTCCAGCCAGCGAACCGGTCGCAGCGTAACCCCTGAACCACGCTGCCCGGGCGAAGTCATAGGCGCCGGGCAGGATGGGTGGTGATGGCGGCATCAGGCGAGCGCCGAGCCGTATCCTCGCACCTTCTTTCAGCGCGTTATCATCCGACATGGCGGGCACTTTGATCCGGACCTTGATAGCGCGGCCGGTGCCCTGTTCCCTTGTGGCGATTACCAGCCTCACCCGGTCCTCTGCCGGCTGCTCCTCACGCTCGAGGATCGTTCCGTCCAGCTTGGCAAAGACAGGTGCTGCAATCGGCTCGGTGCCGACCACTTCCGACCGGGCCCAGATAACACTTATTCCCAGGGTGAATGCGACGGAGACGGCAACAAGAGCGGTAGAAACTGCCGGACGGCCGGTCATTCTCAGGCAGGCCCATCCCAACCCTGCCAAAGCGCCGGCAAAGCCAAGGGTGACCAGTCAGGACGACATCGCGGGAAGTGCGAACCACCCGCCAATTCCGCTGGCAAATGCCACCGTTAGCCAAGGCATCTGGTCCTGTTTGGGACTGGCCAGAAACCGCTCCACCTCGTCGGCCGTTCTGGACAAGAGAGAGCGTATGCGCCAAGGGCGCTGCACTGCAACATCGGCGCCACCCCCGGGTTCGCCGAACGGCACCAAAGGCGTCCCCTGCATCGCCATGCAAGTGTTTGAAAGGAAAGAAGAGCTAATGGCAAGCGAAACCGAAACGACCGCCAGCACCCAGCAGGTGGTGACCCGTTTCGCCCCCTCGCCCACCGGCTTTCTTCATATCGGCGGCGCCCGTACCGCGCTTTTCAACTGGCTCTACGCACGTCACCACGGCGGCAAGGTTCTGCTCCGTATCGAAGACACCGATCGCAAGCGCAGCACGCAGGAAGCCATCGACAAGATCCTCGAAGGGCTCGACTGGCTCGGTCTCGACTTCGACGAGCCGCCGCTGTTCCAGTCCGACCGCGCGACGCGACATGCGGAAGTCGCCATGCAGCTTCTCGAAGCGGGCCACGCCTACAAGTGTTACGCCACGCCCGAAGAACTGGAAGAGATGCGCGCCCAGCAGCGCGCTAACAAGCAGCCCATGCGTTACGACCGTCGCTGGCGCGACCGCGACGCCTCCGAAGCACCCGCGGGCGCACCCTTCGTGATCCGTCTCAAGGTCCCCACCGAGGGCGAGACCACGATCCACGACGCCGTGCAGGGCAAGGTCACGGTCCAGAACGCCGAGATCGATGACTACATCCTGCTGCGCGCAGACGGCACTCCGACCTATATGCTGGCGGTCGTCGTCGACGATCACGACATGGGCGTGACGCATATCATCCGCGGCGATGACCACCTGAACAACGCGTTCCGCCAGCTGCCGATCATCCGCGCGATGAACGCCATCGAAGGCGGCTGGCCGGATCCCGTCTACGCGCACGTACCGCTGATCCACGGCTCGGACGGGGCGAAAATGTCCAAGCGCCACGGTGCCATCGGCGTCGAGGCCTATCGCGACGAGGAAGGCGTCCTGCCGGAAGCGCTGTTCAACTACCTGCTGCGCCTTGGCTGGGGCCACGGCGACCGCGAGGAGATCACCCGCGACGAGGCTGTCGAGCTGTTCGATCTTGATGGCGTCGGCAAGAGCGCATCCCGCTTCGACATCAAGAAACTGCTCAATCTCAATGCGCATTACATCCGCGAAGCCGATGATGCGCGGCTGGCGGCGCTGGTCGCCGAGGCCATAGGAAATAAGGCTGATGTCGCCCTGCTGACACAGGCAATGCCGGTCCTGAAACCGCGTGCGAAGACCACGCATGAACTCGCTGAAGGTGCAGCGTTTCTCTTCGCCAAGAGGCCGCTTGAAATGACCGAAAAGGCCGCTGCCCTGCTCGACGATGAATCGCGCGAGAGGCTTGGCGGCCTTACGGAGCGTCTAAAGGCGGAAAATAACTGGACAATCGAGGCTCTCGAAGCCACTACGAAATCGTATGCCGAGGAGCTCGAACTGGGTCTTGGCAAGCTCGCGCAGCCCATGCGTGCGGCACTGACGGGGACAACCACGTCACCCGGAATTTTCGATGTTCTGGTCCTGTTGGGCAAGGAGGAGTCTCTCGCGCGGATCGACGCGCAGGCCTCCCCGGCAGGTCCCAGGTAAAAGACTGACTGAGGAGACACGCGTGGCCGACAAACAGGCAACACTCGATTTGGGCGGACAGAGCCAGACCTTCCCCGTGCTTGAGGGAAGCGTCGGGCCGGACGTCATCGACATCCGCAAGCTTTACGGAACGACCGGCAAGTTCACTTACGATCCGGGTTACAAGTCGACGGCCAGCTGCGAAAGCGCCCTCACCTATATCGACGGCGAGGAAGGCGTTCTCCTTCACCGTGGCTATCCGATCGGCCAGCTGGCCGAGCATTCCAGCTTCATGGAAGTGGCCTACCTGCTCCTGAACGGCGAACTGCCGAACCAGGAAGAACTCGCCGACTTCGACTACACGATCACGCGCCACACCATGGTCCATGACCAGTTGCGTCAATTCTACCAGGGTTTCCGCCGCGATGCGCACCCCATGGCGATCATGTGCGGCGTCGTCGGTGCCCTGTCGGCTTTCTATCACGACAGCACCGACATTTCCGATCCCGAGCACCGCAAGATCAGCTCGCACCGCCTGATCGCAAAGATGCCGACCATCGCGGCGATGGCGTACAAGTACTCGATCGGCCAGCCCTTCCTGCAGCCGAAGAACTCGCTGAGCTACACCGGCAACTTCCTGCGCATGACCTTCGGTGTTCCGGCCGAAGAATACGAGATCCATCCGGCCGTCGAACGCGCCATGGACCGGATCTTCATCCTGCACGCCGACCACGAACAGAACGCCTCGACCTCGACCGTGCGCCTTGCCGGTTCGTCGGGTGCCAATCCGTTCGCCTGCATCGCGGCCGGTATCGCCTGTCTCTGGGGCCCTGCACATGGCGGCGCCAATGAAGCCGCACTCAACATGCTGCAGGAAATCGGCACGCCCGATCGCATCAAGCACTATATCGAGCGTGCGAAGGACAAGAACGATCCGTTCCGCCTGATGGGCTTCGGGCACCGCGTCTACAAGAACTACGACCCGCGCGCGACGGTCATGCAGAAGACCGTGCGTGAGGTGTTCGAGGCGCTCAACGTCAAGGACCCGGTTTTCGAGACTGCCCTCCAGCTGGAAGAAATCGCTCTCAATGACGATTACTTCCGCGAGAAGAAGCTCTTCCCCAACGTAGACTTCTACTCGGGCATCATCCTCTCTGCGATCGGCTTCCCGACCACCATGTTCACCGCACTCTTTGCGCTTGCCCGCACCGTGGGTTGGGTGGCGCAGTGGAACGAGATGATCTCCGATCCCGGCCAGGTCATCGGCCGCCCGCGCCAGCTCTACACCGGGCCGACGGAGCGCGACTACATCCCGATGGACAAGCGCTGAGCGCTACCATCGCGAAATACGATCAGGGGCGCTTCGGCGCCCCTTTTCATTTCACTTGAAGTCGGGGCCGTCCGCCGGGCGGCCTTCGCGCGGCGCATTGCGCATCTCTTCCGCAGCCGGAACGGAGAGCGTGAATCGCGCACCCAGACCCGGCGCACTCTCCACGGTGAGATCGCCGTCCATTGCCCGTGCAATCCTCCGCGAAATATAGAGGCCGAGCCCGGAACCGCCATCACCGCTGCGCCCGAGCCGCTCGAACTTCTCGAAAATGCGGACCTGCTGGTCCTCGTCGAGCCCATGCCCCTGGTCGGCCACGGTAATCATCGCGCGCGATCCGATACGATCCAGCCTGATCCAGACCTGGCTGTCCTCCGGAGAATAACGGATGGCATTGCCGACGAGGTTGAGCATGATCTGCAGGACCCTGCGAAACTCCGCGATCGCCAGCTGGCTCTCACCCTCGGCCGGCGGAACGAGTGTAATTCCACGTTCCCGCGCCCTGACACCGAGGATGCCGCATGCTCGCCGCGCGACATCGGCGAGCTCGATCCTGTCGGGTTCGGTGACGAAATCCTCCGACTCCACGATCTCGAGGTCAGACAAATCGTCTACCAGAGCGAGAAGATGCTGCCCGGCGCTGGCAATGTCGGCGGCGTACTGGCTGTATTCGTCCGCAATCGGCCCGGCGAGCTTGGTACGGATCGTCTCTGCATTGGCGATAATGCGATTGATCGGCTGGCGCAGGACCGGCGTAAGATCGCGGCCGAGCGATGGCGTGTCGGGCGCCGCTTCGGCAGGGAGGTCCGCCAGCGGCGTTTCCGCACTCAGGTGGAGCACGAACCCTGCGCTTCCGGGCGTCGGCTGGCCGAGCGGCTCCAGGTGTGCCGTCCACAACCGCTTGGATCCCGGCACGCGGCAATGCGCACCGTCAAGCAGACGCCAGTGCATCGGCTGTTCGTGCGAACTGCCCTCGATTTCAACCAGGTCCGTCCAGGGCTTGCCGATCGCACCGGCAACCTTGGCCTGCAAACCTGCGAGATCGGGTGCCTCTGTTTCGAGGGAAAGCAGGCGTTGGGCCGGATCGAGACGTGCGGTGCATTCCGCCAAATGCCGGTTGATCTCGACCTTGCGGCGATCGGAATCGATGGAATTTTCAGGAGGTAGCGGCTCGGTTTGCCAACTCTCGACGATAATTTCGCAGCCGTCCTTGCCTCCGCCGACCGGGCGGATTTCCACCCAAGCCGTAATGTGGGACTCCTCGTCGACCGCTTCGAACTGGCGGGCAAGGCGAAGGCCAAAGCTGCGCGCTTTCCCGACCAGCATCAGCAGTTCGGGTATGGCGAGCGTGGTCCCCTTCCCGCCGCCGCAAGCCTTCTGCAGCGCATAGAGTGGACCATCGGCCTCGATAAGCCGGTCCTCGGCGTCCGTGCGCCCTTGAGCGATATGCTTGGTCGAGACGGTCATGCGCCGATCTCCGCTTGCACATCGGCGAGCATTCGGCGCGCTTCTGCTTCGCTGACAAGGTCGAGATCGGCAATCGGTGCCGCCTGTGGATGCAGCTTCAACAGCACCTCGTCGACCTTGCTCGCCGGCAGGCCCGCTGCCCGAAGGCCTAGGGCGAGCCTCGGAACCTGGCGGTAATTGCTCGAAAGAATTGCCTCTGCCCTCGTTTGACCCGACCGGGCGGCAAGCGCTGTGAAGAACAGTCCGGCCCCTGCCCGGTCAGGCGTTAGCGCGTCGAGCGCCTGGCCACCGATGCTGGCGATTAGACGGGCGAACAGGGCCAGGCGACTGGCGCTTTCATCGAAATTCGAGCGCATCTTTCCTTCGGCGCGGGTCAGAGCGTCAGAAACGCGCTCGCCGTTATAGGTCCGCCATGACACGAGTACCTCGTGAAACAGGTCACCTGGCAATTCTGCGAGCGGGAGTTCCATACGCCTCTGCGCCTGCGCAAAACGCGCCTGCGCAGCAAGTGCGGACATGGCCGTGCTCGCCACCGAGGGATCGTGGTGTGCAATGAAGTCCTGGAGAACTGGCGAGAGTACCGGGTCCAGCCCACCCTTGGCTTCGAGACGTTCCGTCAACTGCCATTCGACCGCCAACGAATGACAATGGGTCAAGATCGCTCCGCACTGCTGGAAATGCGCGGCAAGTGCTTCGCCGTGACGCTCCGCGAATGCCTCGCGGCCCGCCTGACCGGTCGCCTCCGCCTGCACGCGCAGGACCTGCCAAGCGAGGTCGTTAAACATTCCGCGGAGGCGCGCGACGATCTCGTCGCTGAACAGCGAATGGTCCGGCGACGACAGGAGATGGCCCAGTATCGGCTCGATGCGGTCGAGCGCCTGCTGCCCGCTCGCAAGAGCAGCGCGCAATTCCGCCTGCGTGCCAGAATTCTTTCCGGGCCTGTCCTGCGCCATTGTCATACTCCCGCGCGTAGCAGCCGTGTGGTTAATTCGAAGTTAGGGCTGGCGAAAGGGAGCAAGAAAGCGGGAAATAAGGACCAGCAAGGCAATGAACGCGCCAACCTCTGCCGATACCCCGAAGAATGCAGCCGCACACAGGATAGTACTGAGCAGGATCCGATCCGCGTAGGTCCGCCGCCAATCCTCGTTCCCGTGCCATTCGCCAAGTCGTAGCAACCCGACAAGCATAGCGGGCACGAACAGGCGCACCCAATCCGATTCTTGCGAGGATGCGGCGTACATCAGATAAATCACAAGAGGATCAGATAGATGCTGCAGTAACTTAACAAACGATCCGCGTTTCGCGCCAGTATCGCCCTTGCTCGCGATGCGCTCGATTACGAGGCCCACCCTCGCGAAGAAAGCCGCAACGGCAAGAAACCCGAAACCCAGGGCCGGCATTTCAAGCCATCCCGCAATTCCTGCGGAGGCCGCAAACACGCCGGACACTATAGCCGGAGCAGCCTCGCTTTTCCGCCCGACGATGTCGCGAGCAAGGCGCGTTCCCGCTCTCTCTGCAACGGCGATACCCGGAGCGTTGAACGGTATCTTCTCCCGCTGAGCCTCGATCCACCGTGTTTCGCGGGCCTTAAGCTCTTCGGGCGTGGCGTCGATCGTCCAGTCCCCGTCGTCGAGCAGCCGCCGTTCCGCAGGGACGAGCTGCGTGCCGGTTTGCAGGGCCAGTCGCATGA